>NZ_CP141184.1:339500-679000 GCF_035609205.1 Hymenobacter sp. GOD-10R | reverse complement strand
TTAGAGGTTACGCAGTTAGTCGACGAAATTGAAAAGATTGACCAGCAAGCCTTTGTTGTGATGCACAGCGTCCGCGACACCAAAGGAGGTTTGGTCAAGAAGCGTCCTCTGCACTAGCCTACCTAGCTTGCGGGCTACATCTGAACCAACCATGCCTTGGCTGTCTCGACGTTATCGAACGTCAGCACGACGGGCTGGGTGGTGTGTTGCAGCGTCAGGTCAGTTGAGAGGCGGCTGAATACGTTAGGCGAGTATACCCAGGCAAAATACTCCAAACCGGCATCCTTCATTGCCGGAAACCAAACGTGGCCGCCCCACTCTGCCGCATCCGACCACATGCTCGTCACCAGCCGGTTATCGTTCAAAACTTTGTGGCAGCGCTCCGCCTTCATAAAGTCAAGCATCTGCAAGCAACCTTGCTTGACGCTGTCGAAATCCTGGTCTCCAACCCACTCCGCATACAGCCAGTCGTTTCTATGATCGAAGCTGATTTCAATAGTTGGGCTTTGTAGCAATGAGCGTAAGAACATAACCAATGCAAATGGGCGTGGAGGGCAGCAGGCAGTATAATAATAGCAAGATGATGGTCGCGCTTCGAAACAATCCTACTGCTAACAATCTGAACGCCTTACGTAATTACACGAATTAGGATACATCATTTAAGCACCGCGGTGTACTGGCGCGCCCTTGTATGAATGCCAACCTACTGACAATCAAAAGGCGAGTTTGAAAATCTTCTTGCCTCTTTTTGTGTTCAAGAAGTACACTAAACAGCTAGGTACACTCTAGTAAGAACGAGGCAGCAGCTTAGCGGCCTTTTATCGCCTCGTCCCGACCGTTTGCTTAGCTGTTTCGTACATCCTTGCCCACGTACTTCTTCCCCATGGCAAAATTGAAAATATACCTGTTAAGCTTGCTGCTAGGAGCAGTGGGCTGCTCGCAGAATACTTCTGACGCGCAAGGCGTCGTACGCTCGACAGCTGGTCCGGCGCCGAAAGACCTAAAAGGGTTGGCCGTAGCTACTTTTGCCGGAGGGTGTTTCTGGAGCTGCGAGGAGACGTTTGAAGAGCTACGCGGCGTGCGCGCGGCGGTGTCGGGCTACGCGGGCGGCACCGTAGCGCAACCTAGCTACGAGCAGGTAGGCAGCGAGAATACCGGCCATGCTGAATCGGTGCAGGTCTACTACGATCCGAAGCAGATCAGCTACCAAACCCTGCTCGACGTATTTTTTCTAGGTGCCCACGACCCGACGGAGCTAAACCGCCAAGGACCTGATGAAGGTCCGCAGTACCGGTCCGTGGCTTTTTATCGCACGCCCCAGGAAAAGCAAGCCATTGAGGCAACTATGAAGCGTGTCAATGCTTCGAAGCACTACCCAGAGCCCATCGTGACGCAAGTAGCGCCGTTCAAGCAGTTCTGGCCCGCCGAAGAGTACCACCAAGGATTCTACCGTTTGCACCCGAATCAGTCTTACATCCGGGCGGTATCGGAGCCGAAAGTGGAGAAGTTTCAGAAAGCCTTCAAGGACAAGCTCAAGAATCCACTGTAGTCTTACGGGTAGTAACAGTATGAAATGTAGCGCGGAGCACTTGCTTCGCGCTACATTCGCGTTACGCCACCTAGCTTTACCTCTGTTCCTATGTCTTTGCCGCCGCTCGTCTCCAAGCTGCCCGATGTTGGCACCAGTATTTTTACCGTGATGACGCAGCTGGCGACGGAGTGCGGCGCTATCAACCTAGCCCAGGGCTTTCCGGATTATGATCCGCCCCAGGCCCTGACCGAAGCGTTAGCCCGGCATGCCCGCACCAGTGGTCACCAACAGTATGCGCCTATGCCAGGCCTGCCTCGGCTACGGGAACTGATCAGCCAGAAAACCGCGCAGCTCTACCACGTACCGGCGCCCAACCCCGCTACCGAAGTTACGATTACCAGTGGCGCAACGGAGGCGCTGTACGCTGTGCTAGCCGCCGTCGTGCGTCCCGGCGATGAAGTGATAGTACTCGAACCAGCCTATGATCTTTATGGGCCAGCCATCCGATTACAGGGTGGCATTCCCGTGTACGTGCCGCTACCCGCGCCCGATTTTCGCCACGACTGGGACGCTGTAGCTGCGGCGCTTTCGCCGGCCACCCGGTTGATTATGTTGAATTCACCGCATAATCCAACCGGAGCCGTTCTGGCGTCGGCCGATCTAGATCAGCTAGCGGCGTTGCTCCGCAACACGGCCACGCTGGTACTCAGCGACGAGGTGTACGAACACATGGTGTACGATGGGCAACAGCACTACAGCGTGCTCCAACAACCCGAACTCGCCGAGCGGGCGTTTGTGCTGTCGTCTTTCGGTAAAACGTACCACGCCACGGGCTGGAAGGTGGGCTACTGCATCGCCCCGCCCGCCCTCACAGCCGAACTACGACGCGTGCACCAGTTTCTCACGTTCAGTGTTAGCACGCCTACACAGCATGCCCTAGCTGATGTGCTAGGTGATGCTGCGCACTACGAGACGCTGTCGGCTTTTTACCAGCGAAAGCGCGACCTGTTCACCGAGCTAATGCAGCCTACTGGTTTTGAGCTGTTGCCGGCGCCCGGCGCCTACTTCCAACTCGCTCGCTACGCGCAGCTTTCGGCAGAAGATGATTATACGTTTGCTCAGCGGCTCACGCGAGAAGCTGGCGTAGCAGTTGTACCCGTTTCGGCCTTTTATCATCATGGGCGCAACCAAGGACTGATTCGTTTCTGCTTTGCCAAACGTGAGGAAACCTTGGTAGCCGCAGCCCAAAGGATACTGAAGTTTTGTGCCAATATCCAGTAAACACACTCATCTGGCCCTTCTTTGGCGAAGAATATTTTTATAAACTAATTTGTATATTACTAATAATCAGAGCAAAGTAGCTGCTTAAGAATTAACAACAATACTTTGCACTATTTTACTTTTTTTTATCAATTTTTCATTTCATATTTCCAAATAATTCATTCGCAGATCTGTTTACTAATGCCTGATTTCACGCTCTCATTTATCCAAAAGTCATTGCAGTGGCACGATCCGGTGGCTAATCTTGCCGAGTTTAGCCGCTACATCGAGCAGATATCTATTCCTACTGATCTGATTGTCTTACCCGAGATGTTCACAACGGGCTTTACGATGGAAGCCCCATTAGTAGCTGAGACGATGGACGGGCCTAGCCTTGCGTGGATGCGCAAGACCGCCGCCGCCAAAGATGCCGTCGTAACGGGCAGTCTCGTAATTCGCGACGAGAATGGCAGCTTCTACAACCGCCTGCTGTGGGTGCGGCCTGATGGCTCGTTGAACTATTACAACAAGCGTCATCTATTTACGATGGCTGGGGAGCACAACACGTATCAGCCGGGCACCGAACGGATTGTAGAAGAATGGCGCGGCTGGCGCATCTGCCCGCTCGTGTGCTACGATCTACGCTTTCCGGTATGGAGCCGGAATCTAGCCAGCGCTCCTTATGACTTGCTGCTGTACGTCGCTAACTGGCCGGGCGTGCGCCGCACAGCCTGGACCACCTTGCTCCGTGCCCGCGCCATCGAGAATATTGCTTACACCGTAGGCGTCAACTGCGTAGGCGTCGATGGCAATGGCAATTCGTACACCGGTGACTCTGCCCTTCTGGATATGCGCGGCGAGTATTTGGTAGAGGTAGGCAACCAAGAAACCAGCATCACTCGTGCGCTGCGGCGCGCTGATTTGGAATCATTCCGAGCCCGCTTTCCTGCTTTGCAAGACGCAGACGAATTCAACCTTTCTTAGCTTAGCCAAGCCATTATTGCACCACGAGTCGCTGCGTGACCAATACGCCGTCGGAGGTTTCGCAGCGTACCATGTACAGGCCAGCCGATAATCCATCAAGCGCTAACGTATGCTGACGCGCAACTGTAGGACTTACGCGCACCGTCCGCCCCATAACGTCGAGCAGCGCGACGCGCACCGGTTTAGCCGCCTCGATGGTAGCCGTTGCCGTTGCTGGGTTGGGGTACACACTCAGCGCTAGCGCCGCTACAGCGGCCGGAGAAGTAGCTAGCACGGTGCTGCGGGCTGCCATGGCTACCACGCCACCGGTTTCCAGACCAACCAACAACTCAGGTACATTGTCACCATTCAGATCGGCGGCCACGGGGGCGAGGCGGCCCGAGCCTAGCCTAGCACCCTGATACTGCCCTGTAATCGGATTGTACAGCACATCAGTGCGGTCGGTAAACAGCCCGGCTTGCGCCCGATAATTTGGAAATAGGTGCAGATCGCCGGAAGCGTCAGCCGTAAGTAGATCAGGCTTTCCGTCGGCGTCGAAGTCAGCCACGGTGGGGTGCAGGTTCACGGGGCGAGTGCCGGTCGTGGTCCGGATCTGCCCGAAGTCGTTGCTAACTAAGCTAAAAGCCTGGCTCAGCGGCTGGCTGCCTGTGTTGCGATAGTAGCGCAGCGAATAGCCAGGAAAATCGGCCGTATTAATGTTCGTTCCCAGCAACAGATCTACATTCCCGTCGCCGTCTACGTCGGTGAAGCAGGGCGCGTCGTAGCTGCGGTTGGGAATGCCCGTAATGGCTACCGCGGCACCCACGTTGAAGACGGCAGGCTGTCCGGCAGCCGCCGTATTCAGCACGTAATAGATGCTATTCTGGTTTTGTACCGTCGTGGAGAAAGCTAGGTCCAAGGCGCCGTCGCGGTTCAGGTCGACCAATACCGGCTTCAAGCCCGCAAAACGTCGGCTCGACAGACCTAGGTAGTCGGTGCTCATGAGTTTGAAGATAGGCTTAGTGCGGCTGCCCACGTTGCGATAGTGATACAACGACGAACGATAACGGCCATTAGCGTTGACCCGACTGGTGCTACCTACCAGCATATCCAGCAGCCCATCACCATCTAGGTCGCCCAGCGCTGGCGCGGCTCCTTCGCTCACCTCAATCATGTCGCGCTGCAAGAAGTCAGACTGCCGAAAAGCAAAGTTAGGTACGTTGCTGGCACTCGTATTCTCGTAGAAAACCACCACCTGCCGCGAGTCGACTGTATCTTGATTATCATACAGATTCGGCGCTACTACTAAGTCAGGGCGGCCATCGAAGGTCACGTCTACGGAATAGGCGGCTGGAAAATTGGTGATGCGTACCGGCTTGGTTCCTGCGGGAAAGTTGGTGTTCACGCTGCTGGCCGACATTGTTGCTTGTAGCGCCGTCCCTTGGTTCGTCAGACTTATTAGCTCGGTGCAGTAGTCGCGGCCCGTTAGCACGTCTTGGTCACCATCGCCGTCGAGGTCAATGGCCAGCAAGTTGCGGCCGCTGGTGTGGTTTACTTGCCCTGGCCGGCACGACACATTCCCGAACAAAAACTCGGTGCAAGTAGCCGTGCAGCCGTACAGGTTTGCCCACGTTGGAGTCTCCTGCCGAAAACTGAGGCCACCACACGCGGCGCTATTATTCAAGTAAAGCTCTACCGTAGAACTTGATATCCAATCGAAGGTGATGATATCGAGCTTACCGTCGCCATTTATGTCGCGGATATCGGGCATGTTGGCGCTGCCCGTAATGATGTTGCCGCTGTTGTTGGTGGTGTTGAAGAACGAAAGCTGGTCATTGACGAGTTGAAAGCTAGGTCGGCCACCCGCCCCAGCCACGTTCCGAAACAGGCGAATATTTCCCCCTGGCGCCCAGGCAAATAAGTCGGGGCGATTATCACAATCATAATCGCGCAGCAACGCCCACCCTTGCAGATCGGTTGGAAATACCGCCGCGTATTCGGGGGCTAGCTTCCAGGCACGGCCACCCGTTGGTGCCCCTACATTAAGATACGTGACGGACCGTTGCGACATGCGGTCGAATACATAGAGGTCGAGCTGGCTGTCGCCGTTGAGGTCAATGGTGGAGAATTGCGGCGAATTGAACCCGCCCGCCCACGCATTGCGCAAGGTATCGGTGCCGTGCACTACTTTTGCCGCTGCTTGGTACTGCCAGCCAAACGGCTGCCCCGATTGCGCTTGCGAAGCTAGGTTTTGACCAAGCAGCAGAAAGAAAAACCCGAACAGTAATCGTTGCAGCATAGAACCAGGAGTGCAGAATGGATAGCTTCAGCTTAGTAAATGCATGAACGGCTAAATGGTTCACGCTAGTACCTAGTGCAACACTCCTTTTAAACCTAGCTACCCGTTTCCTTCTCCCACTCAGCTCTACTCAGTTACCAATATGAAAGATGTAGCGGCGCTTTACGCCCACTACCAGCAGTGCACCGCCGTCAGCACCGACTCGCGGCAGGCGCAAGATGGCACCTTATTCTTTGCCTTGAACGGACTTAGCTTCCGCGGCCGCGACTTCGCTCCGCAAGCGTTGGACAAAGGAGCCCGGCATGCGGTAGTAGATGATGCTGACCTAGCCGCCACCGATCCGGCCCGCTACACCTACGCCCCCGATCCGCTCGAAGCGTTGCAGCAGCTAGCTCAATACCACCGGCGTCAGCTTACCATTCCGGTGCTGGCTATTACGGGCTCCAATGGCAAAACCACGACGAAAGAGCTGGTGAATGCGGTGCTGAGCCGCCGCTACCGGGTGCAGTACACGCGTGGCAACCTGAACAACCACATTGGGGTGCCGCTCACGCTGCTCAGCATCCGCCCCCACGAGCACGAGCTAGCTATTGTGGAAATGGGAGCCAACCACCAGGGCGAAATTACGCTACTAAGCAGCCTAGCCGAACCGACACACGGCTTGATCACGAATATTGGCAAGGCGCACTTAGAAGGCTTTGGCGGCGCCGAGGGTGTGGCTCGTGGCAAAAGTGAGCTGTTTAAATACCTAGCTGCTCACAACGGTACAGCCTTCATCAATACTGCCGACCCGCAGCTACCCGGCCTTGGTGCACAGGTAGCGCAACGCGTGACTTATCCGAATGCCGGCGACACGTATCCGGCGCAGCTAGTGCACACGGGTAAGGCGACCGTTACGCTGCGCTTGTTCGACAACACCTTGGTAGACGCCCAAATCACTGGTGATTATAACTTCCCGAACCTTGCCGCCGCCGCCGCAGTAGGCGCTGCCTTTGGGGTGCCGGTTGCCGATATTGCGCAGGCGTTGGCCGGCTATTCGCCCACCAACAACCGCTCGCAGCTAGTACAAACTGGGCGCAACACGCTCGTGCTCGATGCTTATAATGCGAACCCTTCCTCCATGGCAGCGGCCCTAGCAAGCTTCACGCAGCGCCCCGGCGATGCCACCGATAAAGTGGTTATTCTAGGCGACATGTTTGAGCTAGGTCCTGAAAGCATCACGGAGCATCAAGCCCTAGGCCAGTTGCTAGTTAAATTGCCCATTGGCTTCGTGGCGCTGTGTGGTCACGAAATGCGCTACGCCGCCGAGGCTAGCCGTACCTTCCACTATTTCCCCACCAAAGCCGAAGCGGCTGCTTGGCTCCAGCAGCAGCAACTGCAAGGCCGCCAAGTCCTGATAAAAGGCTCCCGCGGGATGGGCCTGGAAACGTTAGTAGAGTTCTTATAGAGTGACTGAGTGGCTTCGCACTGAGTGACTGCATATTTGTTACCGCACCTAGTTGTCCGGCTACCCAATACTCAGTCACTCAGTCACTCACTAAAAAGGGCTATCGAACTCGGCTAGGGTAGGTAGCACTTGATCTTTGGCCGATACAGTTGGGTTCGTTACGCCCCATTCGATGTTAAGCTGCGGGTCGTTCCATAGCAGGCCACCCTCAGCCTGCGGAGCGTAGTAGTCGGTGCACTTGTAGAGAAACAACGTGTTGTCTTCCAACGCCGTGAAACCGTGTGCGAAGCCCACGGGTACATAGAGCATGTTGTAGCGTGTGGCATCTAGCTCCACCGCCAAATGCTGACCATAGGTTGGCGAATCCTGGCGAATGTCAACGATAACGTCGAGGGCACGGCCTGCTGCTACGCGTACTAGCTTGGCCTGGGCATGCGGCGGGCGCTGGAAGTGCAACCCACGCACTACACCCCGGTCGGAGCGCGACTGGTTGTCCTGCACCCAGTTGCCTGCTACCCCAGCTTCTGCCATCCGCTTCTCGCTGAACGATTCGAAGAACGCGCCGCGAACATCACCAAAAACGCGGGGTGTAATTTCTACTACGCCCGGTATATCAAAGTACTTGAACTCCATTTAGATAATAACTAGAAATTATAAATCACCTACTCCGCAGAAGGCAATCGATGCGGAAAGTTATGCTTTAGGCGCGAAACGGCGACTGGCCTGCGTAGCCTCCATTACCACGCGCAAATACTTGTCGAGCACAATGCGCTCGTCGAACTTCTCAACAGCTAGCTGACGGCTAGCCTGTCCCATGGCATGCAAGGCTTGATCGGAGAGTCGCAGGATTTGCAGCATTTTCTCGGCTAGGTCGGCCCCGTCGCGCACTTGGCAGAGGAAGCCGTTATGCTGGTCAATCACGGTTTCGCGGCAGCCGGGCACGTCGGTAGTCACGATAGGTTTGCCCATGGCGGCGGCTTCGAGCAGCGTTTTGGGCGTGCCTTCGCGATAAGAGGGCAGCACCACGCAATCGGCGCGGCCAATGTGCTCGGCTACGTTGTCGGAGGTACCTAGGTATTCGATGTTGCCGGCTTGGAGCCATTCTTCAAACACGACGCGCTTCACGCCAATATTGCCCGATTCGTCGATGCCGCCGAGCAGTTGCACGCGCGTACCAGGCACAGCCACCCGCACCCGCCGAGCCGCTTCAAAATATTCTTCAATTCCTTTTTCGTAGAGCACCCGCGCAATCATAAGAAAGGTAAACGGCTGCTGGCGCTGAAATTCGGTGGCGGGGTGAAAGCGCTGCACGTCGATACCCGAACCTGGCAGCAAGTCGGTGATTTCGGGGCGCACGAGTTGGTGCTGCAAGAAAAGCTGCCGGTCGTCGTCGTTCTGGAAAAACACACGGTGCGGAAACTTGAACGCAAACCGATACAGCCCCAGCGCCACCCGGCTCACAAAGTTCTGAATGAGGAACACCGTGCCGAGGCCCGACACATTATTGACGCACGGAATACCGGCTATGCGGGCAGCTAGGGTCCCGTAAATGTTGGGCTTGATGGTGTATTGCAGCACCACGTCGGGCCGCTCGCGGCGGTACACCTGGTAGAAGCGGCGCGTGAGCTGGGCGTCTTTTACGGGGTTGGTGCCCTTGTTCTCCATCCGGATCGGGACGTAGCGGCAACCTAGCTCTGTTTCCAATCGGGCCGAGTAGTCGTCGGGCGGCGCGATGGCCAGCACTTCGTGCCCGGCGGCTTGCAAGGCCTTCACTAGGCTACGACGAAAGTTCCAGATGTTCCAGGAGGTGTTAATAACAATAGCGACGCGCATGAACCACGAATTATTCAGGCCGCAAAGGTAAAAGCTAATTAAAGTAACCCAGCTATTTAGGATAAGATACCGGATAAGTGCTACCTTATCCCGCTTCTTTCGCATTTCTAACTCAATCGCTTAGCACAAGCTCCTAAGAGTTTGCCGCGTGCGTACCAAGCTAGGGGGCCGTGCAGGTAACAGTTTTATAATGCGCCCGCCTTTCGTAATTCTCGTTCTTTGCTGCTCATCACCCTTTTCTTCACCCTCAACCTAACCCTATGAAGCGTTTTTTCCCTCTTGCCGCCGCGGTTTTTGCCCTCGGCACCACGCCGTTTCTGACAGCTTGCGACGAAGACACCTTGCCAGAAATTGACACGTCTATTCGCGTGAAGTCTTTGCGCTTCATTGGGGAGAAGATTGTCCCATTCCAACAGAGCTACAACGGCACCACGCTCGGCGGCTTTTCCGGCATCGACTACCGGGCCGACAACGACACATACTACATTATGTGCGACGACGCTTCGGCGCTGCAACCAGTGCGCTACTACACCGCTAAGCTAGCTTTCGATAAGAGCCGCTTCGAAGGTGTTACGTTCACTTCCGTAACAACGCTCAAGCGCCCCGACGGTAGCAATTACCCCAGCACTACCGCTGACCGCTACAATAGCATTGACCCCGAAGGCATCCGCTACGACGCGGCCAGCAAGCACATCGTTTGGACGAGCGAAGGTGTGCGCAACGTGACCGTGACGCCGCCCGTGCTGACGAACCCTTTCCTACGGGAGTCGACCACCGAAGGCGCATTCGTAGCCGACTACTTGGTGCCACCTATTTTTCAAATAAAAGCCACTGAGAACGGTACCCGTTCTAACGGCTCATTCGAGGGCTTATCCTTCAGCCCAAGTGGCCAGTATACCTTCACGGCGTCGGAAGAGCCTCTGTATGAAGACGGTCCGCGCGCTGATTTCAACGTGGAAGGCTCACCCATCCGCATCATTAAGTACGACAAAGCCACCCGCCAGCCCATTGCGCAGTACGCGTATCGCCTCAACGCGGTGCATAAAGCACCGATTCCGGGCGACCAGTTCCGTCTGAACGGCGTGGTAGAAGTGCTGGCGCTATCTGACACCAAGTTGCTGACCATGGAGCGTTCCTACGCCGTGGGGGCCACGCCCGATTATTCAGTTAAGATTTATGAAATCGACCTAGCCGGTGCCACCGATGTGTCAAACAGGACGCTACAAGGCTCCGATTACACCACCGTGAGCAAGCGCCTCGTGCTCGACGTAGCCACCACTGGCATCAACCGGGTCGATAATATCGAAGGCTTTACGTTCGGCCCGAAACTCTCCAACGGGCACCGCTCGTTGGTACTGGTAGCCGACGACAACTTCAGCAACAGCCAGATATCTCAGTTTCTGGTGTTCGAGGTGATGCCGTAACTAAACCCACTTTGTCAAAAAGGCTCCTCCTGCGAGGAGCCTTTTTTGTTGGCCGTTGGCGAAAGAAGCACCAGCACTCACGGTTAGTTTTCGGTAAGCTCGGCCAAAACAGGAAAGTGCATAAGAGTTATGCGCACTCAGCGGAAGATATTGCCCTTCTCTAGTGCCTGTTAGCATATCCTGATCCTCCGCTACGCGGTGGCCCCTGCCACCGTGATTCCCGCCAACTACCTATGCCTAGGCTATTCTTGCTAATCCTTGTGCTAAGCACCTATTTAGCTTCTGCCCAACAGCTTGTTCTTAAAAAGCTTACCTGCGAGTACAAAGCAGATCCGAAGGGCATAGAGGTAACGGTGCCGAGGCTAGGTTGGCAACTGAATACCGACCGACGCGGAGCTAAGCAGCTGGCTTACCGTATCTTGGTGGCCGATACGCCCGAGCTGCTCAAAGCCAACACGGGCAACGTCTGGGATTCGAAGAAGGTCAATTCCGGTGCTTCTATTCAGGTAGCTTACGCCGGCAAGCCCCTGCAGCCCACCAAGAATTACTACTGGAAGGTAATGGCTTGGGACAACCAGAACACCGCTTCGGCGTGGAGTTCTTCGGCCAAGTGGCAGATGGGCTTACCCGCAAAAGCCGACTGGAAAGGCGCCCGCTGGATCGCCTACGAGCAGCTCCCTGATTCGAGCAAAAACGTTCTGCCCACCGACGGCAAAAAGGACCGCTATTATGGTAGCAATACGCTGCCGCTGCTGCGCAAGAGCTTCACACTCAAGAAAAACATCAAGAAAGCTACCATCTTCGTTTCCGGCCTAGGTCACTTTGAGCTGAGCCTGAACGGGCAGAAAGTAGGCGAGCATTTTCTCGACGCCGGCTGGACCAAGTACGACCAAGAAGCCCAGTATGTGACCTTCGACCTCACCGAGCGCCTGAAGGCGGGCCCGAATTCGTTGGGCGTGATGCTCGGCAACGGCTTCTACTACGTGCCGCCGGTGAAGGGACGCTACCGCAAGCTGAAGGTGGCGTTTGGCTACCCCAAGATGATCTGCCGTCTGCTGGTAGAGTACGCCGATGGCACTACGCAGAACATTCTCAGCGACCAGTCTTGGCGCACGGCACCTAGCCCTATCACGTTTTCCAGCATCTACGGCGGCGAAGATTACAACGCCACGCTCGAACAACCCGGCTGGGACACCCCTAGCTTCCAGGAACCGAAAGGTAATTGGAAACCCGTGTTGCTGGTAGACGGTCCGCCGCGCCTAACGAGCCAGCTACAAGAGCCGCTGAAGGTGTTTGAGAACTTCGCGCCGAAGAAGACTACGCAGCCCGTAGCGGGTACTTGGGTGTACGACCTAGGTCAGAATGCTTCGGGGATCGTGCAACTCCAAGTGAAAGGCCACAAGGGCGACACAGTCCGCATATGGCCCGCCGAGTTGCTGAAGGAAGACGGTACTATCAACCAGAAAAACGCGGGCAGCCCTTATTACTTCCAGTACATTCTGAAAGGCGAAGGCACCGAAACCTGGCAGCCTCGCTTCTCTTACTACGGCTTTCGCTATCTGCAAGTGAAAGGCGGCGTGCCACAAGGCGAAGCCAACCCACAGAATGCACCTCAGCTAGTAGCGCTCAAAGGTTTGCACATCCGTAACGCCGCTGAGCGTGCGGGCGAGTTTGCCTGCTCCAACGAGTTATTCAACCACACCCATACGCTCATCGACTGGGCTATCAAGAGCAATATGGTGAGCACCTTCACTGATTGCCCCCACCGCGAAAAGCTCGGCTGGCTCGAACAAACGCACCTGATGCTCAGCTCGGTGCTCTACAACTACGATGTACCCGATCTGACTCGGAAGGTGCTACAGGACATCCGCAGCTCGCAACTGTCCAACGGCCTCGTACCGGAAATTGCGCCCGAGTACGTCAAGTTTGAGTGGGGTGGCGACATGTTCCGCGACTCGCCCGAGTGGGGCAGCACCAGCATCATCACGCCCTGGTACCTCTACCAGTGGTACGGCGACCGGCAGACGCTCGCCGCTAGCTATCCCACCATGCAGCGCTACATTGCCTACCTCGGCACCAAAGCCAACGGCCATATCTTGTCTCAGGGCCTGGGTGACTGGTACGACCTAGGTCCCAAGCCGCCAGGTGTGTCGCAGCTCACGCCGATGGGCGTGACCGGCACGGCCATGTACTACTACGACCTGACGCTGCTGAGCAAAATTGCGCGCCTACTCGGCAAGCCCCAAGATGCTGCTAGCTACGACCAGCTAGCGGCCGAAGTGAAAACCGCTTTCAACGCCAAGTTCTTCAACAAAGACACGAAACAGTACGCCACCGGCAGCCAAGCTGCCAACGCCATGGCCGTGTATATGAAGCTCGTAGAGCCCCAGGATAAGGCGGCGGTAATCGAGAACATTGTGAAAGACATTCGCAGCCGCAACAACAGCCTCACGGCTGGCGACATCGGCTACCGCTACCTGCTGCAAGTGCTCGACGAGGAAGGCCGCTCCGACGTCATCTTCGACATGAACAGCCGCTCCGACGTGCCCGGCTATGGCTACCAACTCGCCAAAGGCGCCACCGCCCTGACTGAATCGTGGGCGGCCTTGCCAACGGTATCCAACAACCACTTCATGCTCGGCCACCTGATGGAGTGGCTCTACGGCGGCCTAGCAGGTATCCGCCCCGCGAAAGATGGCGTGGCCTTCAACAAGATCGACATTCGGCCCGAGCCGGTGGGTGATGTCACGGCAGCCAAAGCCAGCTACCACTCGCCCTACGGCTTGATTATCAGTAATTGGAAGAAAATTGGCAACACGTTCGAGCTAACGGCGACTATCCCGGCTAACACCACGGCCACCATCTATTTGCCTGCCATGGCTTCTTCCAAAATCGTGGAAGGGACCCAGCCCTTAGCGCAGCACCAAGACTTGAAACTGCTAGGTATAGAGCGAGGCAAAGCACGGATTAGTGCTAGCGCTGGTACTTACCATTTTGTGGTTAGCACTAACTAGTTCATTTGTCATCCCGAGCACAGCGGGGAATCTGGATAACAAACATAGGAGGCTAATCCAGATTCCTCGCTGTGCTCGGGATGACAAAATACACATCACTCCACCCCCCTACTCCGCTTGAAAACAAACTAAAATGGCCGCCGAGAGAATCGTATTAAAAGGAATTACCTGGAATCATAGCCGCGGCTTCGTGCCGATGACGGCTACCGCGCAGCGCTTCAGCGAATTGCACCCGAATGTGGATATCACGTGGGAGAAACGCTCCTTGCAGCAGTTCGCCGATATGTCCATTCAGCAGCTCGCCGAGCGCTACGATCTGCTCGTGATTGACCATCCGTGGGCAGGTTTTGCGGCGCGTACGCAATCTATCTTACCCTTGGATGAGCACCTGTCGGCGGAGTTCCTGGCCGATCAGGCGCAAAACACGGTGGGGCATTCCTTCGAGAGTTATTCTTTCAATGGTCACCAATGGGCCCTAGCTATTGATGCCGCCACGCCGGTAGCTTCCAGCCGCCCCGACTTGCTAGCCGAGCATGGCCTTCAGCTCCCTGAAACCTACGAAGACCTGCTCGCTCTCGCCGACCGCAAGCTGGTAGCCTTCTCACTCATTCCGATTGACACGCTGATGAGCTTCTACATGTTCTGCTCGTCTTTGGGGGAAGATCCGTGTCAGCAGGAAGAGGTAGTCGTGAGTGAACACGTTGGTATTCAGGCGTTGCAGCTTTTCCGCCAGCTTGCTAGCCGCGTCGATCCGGCGTGCTTCCACCGCAACCCCATTCAGGTGTACGAGGCCATGACGCTGACCGACGATATTGCGTATTGCCCCTTTGCCTACGGCTACTCCAACTACTCGCGCCGCGGCTACGCCCGCAAGCTGCTGCACTTCCACGACATGATTACGCTCAACGGCGAGTCGCGCCTGCGCAGCACATTGGGCGGCACTGGCCTAGCTATTTCGGCCAAGTGCCAGCACGTGCAAGAAGCCGCGCAATACGCCGAGTTCGTGGCCTCGCCCACTTGCCAACAGACGTTGTACTTCGACAACGGCGGCCAACCGGGCCACCTCAGCGCCTGGCAAGATGAGTACGTGAATAGCCAGAGCAGCAATTACTTCGCTTCCACGCTGCCGTCCTTGCAACGCGCTTTCCTCCGACCTAGGTACCACGGCCACATGTTCTTCCAGGACCACGCCGGTGAGCCAGTGCGCCAGTATCTAATGAACGGCGGCGACGAAGCCACGCTGCTGAAGCAACTGAACGACCTCTACCGTGAATCCCGAACCAAAGAGTAAGCAAATGAAGCCATTAGAAGGTATTCTGGTAGTAGAGTTTGCGCAGTTTCTGGCAGCTCCCTCAGCAGGCTTGCGGCTAGCCGACTTAGGGGCCAGGGTTATCAAAATTGAGCGCCCCGGCAAGGGCGAAGCAGGGCGGCAGATTGCGATTAAGAACCTCTTTATTGACGGGGACAGCCTGGTATTTCACACTATCAACCGCAACAAGGAGTCGTACGCCGCCGACCTGAAAGACCCCGAGGACCTAGCCCGTGTGCGCAAGCTGGTAGCCCAGGCCGACATCATGACCCACAACTTCCGGCCGGGCATCATGGAGAAAATCGGGCTGGATTATGAATCGGTGCGCGGCATCAACCCGCGCATTGTGTACGGCATCGTGACGGGCTACGGCAACAAAGGACCATGGGCCGCGAAGCCGGGGCAGGATCTGCTGATCCAGTCGTTGTCAGGCCTCACGTATTTGTCGGGCACTAAGAACGACGGGCCGGTGCCGTTTGGCATTGCCGTGGCGGATATCATCTGTGGGTCGCACTTCACGCAAGGCTTGCTGGCGGCGCTGCTCAAGCGGGCCAAAACCAAGCAGAGCGTGCTGGTGGAAGTGAGTTTACTGGAATCGGTGCTCGACATGCAGTTCGAGGTTATCACGACGTACCTGAACGACGGCGGCCAACTGCCCTCGCGCAGTGGCGCCCGCGGCACAGCCCACGCTTACCTCAGCGCGCCCTACGGCGTGTACCCGACCCAAGACGGCTACCTAGCCCTAGCCATGGGCAACCTCCCCAAGCTTGACGCGAGCCTAGGTTGCGGCATCTTGGATGCATATCCTAGCCCTAGCTCCTGGTTTGAGTACCGCGACGACATAGCGGCGTTGCTTACCGACAAGCTCCAAACCAAGGCGACCAAAGAGTGGCTCGCCATCTTGGAGCCCCAAGACATTTGGTGCGCCGAAGTACTGAACTACCAGCAAGCGACTCAAACCCCTGGCTACCAGGCTATCGGCATGCAGCAGCACGTGAAGCTGCCCGACGGCCACGACCTAGCCACCACTCGCTGCCCCATCCGCATCGACGGGCAAAAGCTGTACTCCGACAAGGCCGCTCCCAGGCCCGGCGTGGACACGAAGCGCATCAACGAGGAGTTTAACCTGGCCGACCACTAACCGATGAAACCACTCGAAGATTATTTAGTCGTTGATTTTAGCCAGTTCCTTTCCGGCCCGTCTGCCAGTTTGCGGCTGGCTGATTTTGGAGCTAGGGTCATCAAGATTGAGCGCCCCGAGACGGGCGACATTTGCCGGCACCTGTACACCTCCAACGTCATCATGAATGGCGAGTCGTCGGTGTTTCATGCCATCAATCGCAACAAGGAAAGCTTTGCCGCCGACCTGAAAAACAGCCAAGATCGGGAGTACATCACCGAGCTCGTGCGCCAAGCCGACGTAGTGATGCACAACTACCGCCCCGGCGTGATGGAGCGCCTAGGCTTCGACTACGCCAGCGTAAAGCAGCTGAACCCCAGCGTGGTGTACGGCGAAATCTCCGGCTACGGCACCGAAGGCCCGTGGCGCGACAAACCAGGCCAAGACCTGCTGCTACAGTCGTTTTCGGGCCTGACGTGGCTCAGCGGGAATGCCAGCCATGGTCCCGTCCCAATGGGCCTTTCCATTGTGGATATGCTGGCTGGTGCCCAATTAGCGCAAGGACTGCTGGCGTGCCTGGTGCGTCGTAGCGTGCGAGGGGAAGGCGGCTTGGTGCAGGTGAGCATGCTCGAATCAGCGTTTGACTTTCAGTTTGAAACTATCACCACTTTCTACAACGATGGCGGCGTGCTGCCCGAGCGCACGGAAAGCAACAATGCCCACGCCTACCTCGGGGCGCCCTACGGCATTTACCAAACCAGCAACGGCTACCTAGCCTTAGCCATGGGCTCCATCCCGGTGCTTGGCAAGCTTCTGAGCTGCGAACCGCTCCTAGCCTACACCGAAGTAAGTGAGGCCTTTTCCAAGCGCGACGAAATAAAAGCTACCCTAGCCGAACACCTGCGCACCGGCACCACCGAGCAGTGGCTAGCCATCCTGGAACCCGCCGATATCTGGTGCGCCGATGTGCTGACCTGGGACAAGCTCATGCAGCACGACGGCTTCAAAGCCCTCGACATGCTGCAACACGTGACCATGACCGACGGCTACCAATACCAGACCACCCGCTGCCCCGTGCGCATTGATGGCGAGCTGCTTACCTCCCCGAAAGGCTCGCCCAAGCTAGGTCAAGACAACGAAGCGCTGCTTCAGGAAATAGCGAACCTAAAAGCCGCTCGTCATGACGCCTGACACCCAGCCTTTCCGCATTGCGGTGCGCAAGTTCGGCCCGTTTGAAAGTGCGATGGAGAAGCTGTGGGCTAGCTTTTGCGAGCACACGGGCTGCCAGCTACAGGCCGAGATGGTGTCCATGGACTTGCACCCACTCCATCAAAGTCTGCTCACTGACGAAGGCTTGCTCAAGGGCGATTGGGATGTGGCCCACATCAATACCGATTGGCTCTTAGAAGCTTATACAGCTGGCGCCCTCGAAAACCTAGCGCCGTACTTAGCCGAAAACCCGCCCACCGACTTCCCCCAAGGGTGGAGCCAGTCACTGCTAGGCATGCAGCAATACGGCGACGATGTGGCGGGGCTGCCTTTCCACGACGGCCCCGAGTGCCTGATCTACCGCAAGGATCTGTTTGAAGACCCTGCTGAGCAAGCTGAGTTTCAGCGCCAGCACGGCAAGCCCTTGCAGCCGCCTCAAACCTGGGAGGACTTCCACACCGTCGTTCGTTTCTTCCACCGCCCCGAGCAACACCTCTACGGCACCATCGTGGCCGCCTACCCGGACGGCCATAATACGGTGTTCGACTTCTGCTTACAGCTTTGGTCAAGAGGCGGCAAGCTGGTGGACGAGCAAGGCCGCGTGCAGATCAACACACCGGAAGCTAAGGCTGGCCTAGCTTTCTACCGCAACCTGCTGCGCGACAAAGAAGCCATTCACCCTAGCTCCGACACCTACGAGTCGGTGCAGGCGGGCATGGCTTTCATGCGGGGCGAAGCAGCCATGATGATCAACTGGTTTGGCTTTGCTTCCATGTGCGAAGTGGATGAAAGCTCGGCCGTGAAAGGCAAGGTAGATATTACCACCATTCCGCAAGGCCAAGGCGGCAAGCCTTGCTCTTTGAACGTGTATTGGCTGTACGCCATTGGCGCCGGCAGCCAACACAAGCAAACGGCTTACGACTTTATCTGCTTCGCCGTCAACCCACAGAACGACAAGCTGCTGACTTTGGAAGGCGGCATTGGTTGCCGTCTCTCGACGTGGCACGATGCCGAGGTAAGCGCCACGGTGCCTTACTACCACAAGCTAGCCATGCTGCACGAGCAAGCCGAGAGCCTGCCGCAGAAAAGCACATGGGCGAAAATCGCCAGCATCATTGATGAAGTAGTGCTGCAAGCCATTGGCACCGACCAAGATATAGAACAGCTGCTAGCCGCAGGTCAATCAAAAATTAATTCGTTTGAGCATGTTTGAGATAAACGGCACCCCCATCCAGTACAAGCCAGTACTGCCCAAAAATCCGCTGCCCATCGTGATTATAGGAGCGGGTGGCATCGTAGGCGACGCGCACTTGCCCGCTTATAAAAAGGCCGGCTTCGAAGTCGTGGGCATCACCAACCGCACCCGAGCACGCGCCGAGAAGCTAGCTGCCGAGTGGGGCATTCCGCACGTGTATGACAATGTAGCTGATGCCGTAGCGCACGCGCCGAAAGATGCCGTGTACGATATCACCATCATGCCCGAGCAGTTTGTCGAGACCCTGAACCAGTTGCCCGATGGCTGCGGCGTACTGATTCAGAAGCCCATGGGCGACTACTTCTGGCAGAGCAAAGAGATACTGGAAGTTTGCCGGCGCAAAAACCTAGCTGCCGCCATCAACTGTCAACTGCGTTTCGCGCCCTACGTGAGCGCCGCCCGCTCCATGCTCGCGCAAGGGCTGCTTGGCGAGTTGTACGACCTGGAAGTGCGCGTGACGCTGCAAACGCCTTGGGAGCTGTTTCCGCACGTGATGGTGCATCCGCGCCTGGAAATTCAGTACCACAGCATTCACTACATCGACCTGATTCGGTCGTTCCTAGGTGAGCCGCACAGCGTGATGGCCAAAACCTTGAAGCACCCGGCTAAGTCCTTGTCTTCCTCTCGCTCCACCATCCTGTTTGACTATGGCGACACGATGCACGCCGTCATCAATACTAACCATGACCACTCCTTCGGCCCTGAAAACCAGGAGAGCTTTATCAAGTGGGAAGGCACGAAGGGCGTCATCAAAGCTAGAATGGGCTTGCTAATGGATTACCCGCACGGCGTGCCCGATAAGTTCGAGTACTGCATTATGGAAGAAGGACAAGCCCCCACCTGGCACACCGCGGAGCTAGAAGGCTCCTGGTTCCCCGATGCTTTCATGGGTACGATGGGCAGCCTCATGCAATACAAGCAGGGCGAAATCGGTGTGCTGCCCACCAGCGTGGAAGACGTCATCAAAACCATGGCTGTGGTAGAAAGCGCCTATATTTCAAGTGACCAAGGCGGCGTAGTCGTGGCTGATCAGCTTACCACAACCAACTAGCAGACCGTCATGCTGAGCTTGCCGAAGCATCTCGCGTGCAATAGTAGTCCTAGCAAAGGGAGGTACTCCTGCACGCAAGATACTTCGGCAAGCTCAGCATGACATGCGCTAACAATTATCAACCGATAAGTATTGCATGTATTTCAAATCCACCTTCTTCGAAGATTATCAGCTCGGCGACAAACGGGTGACCCTAGGTCGCACCATCACCGAAACCGACTTTGTGGTGCACGCCGGCCACACCGGCGACTTCTTCCCGCACCATATGGACGCCGAGTGGTGCAAGACTCAGCCTTTCCAGCAGCGCATTGCTCACGGCACCATGATCTTCAGCATCGGCATCGGCCTGACGGCTTCCGAGATTAACCCCGAGGCTTTTTCCAAGGGCTACGACCGACTGCGTTTTGTGAAGCCGGTATTCATTGGCAACACTATCCACTCTGAAGTCACGATTTCAAACAAGGAAGAAGGCAAGAAGCCAGGCTACGGCACCGTTACTGAGCACGTGGAGGTGCTCAACGAACACGGCGAAGTGGTGCTAGCTTGCGACCATCTGCTCGTGGTGAAACTACGTTCCTAACCCCAAAACCCACTAGCTAATGGCAATTGCAACGAACTCAGCACCCACGGCGACAATTGCCGAGGGCACCGGCCGCCGGAATTACACGTTCCCGTTTATTCTGGTCACGTGCCTTTTCTTCCTGTGGGGCATGGCCCACAACCTCGACTCCATCCTGATTCCGCACCTCAAAAAGGCGTGCCAATTGAACAACCGGCAGTCGACGCTGGTGGATACGGCGGTTTTCTTGGCGTACTTCCTGATGGCTATTCCGGCGGGCGTGCTGCTCAAGAGGCTAGGCTACAAAGTCAGCATCATTGTGGGGTTAGTGACGTTTGCGGCGGGCGCGTTCTTGTTTTTGCCCGCGGCTAGTGCGCGTTCGTATGGCTTGTTCTTGCTGGCTCTGTTCATCATTGGTTGCGGCCTTACCATCCTGGAAACCACGGCCAACCCATACGCCGCCATTCTCGGCGACCCGGCTAAATCAACCCAGCGCCTAAACCTAGCGGCTTCGTTCAACGGCCTAGCTGCCATGGTTGCGCCCATCATCGGCACCAACCTGATTCTATCGGGCAAGGAGTACAGTGAGCAGGCGCTAGCGGCCATGTCGGAAACGGCTCGCAATGCCTACCTGACCCAGGAAGCCGCGGCCGTGAAGATGCCGTACTTCGTGCTAGGTTGTATTTTGCTGCTAGTAGCGGTGCTGTTTTACTTCATCTCGCTCCCCGAAGTGAAAGCCGAAGAACAGGAGCCTTCGCAGGGTGGCGGCTTCTTCGCGGTGCTGAAACACAAGCACTTGCTCTGGGGCGTCATTGCGCAGTTCTTCTACGTAGGGGCGCAGGTATGCGTCACGAGCTTCTTCATTCGCATGGCCAAGCAGGGCGCGAGCGTCGACGAGAAAACCGCTGGCTACTACCTAGGTGTCTATGGCCTGCTGTTTATGGCTGGGCGCTTCGTGGGTACGGCGCTGCTCAAGTACGTTTCGTCGCAGAAGTTACTTTCCATCTACGCGGTGGCGGCCATTTTGCTGTGCGCCGTGGCAGTATTTGGCGACGGCGCTTACGTGATTTACGCCCTCGGCGGCCTCGGTTTCTTCATGTCCATCATGTTCCCCACTATCTTCTCGCTCGGCATTGCTGGCCTGGGCGACGACACCAAGCCCGGCTCCTCGTGGCTGGTAATGTCGATTGTGGGCGGCGCCATCATCCCCTACATCATGGGCACCGTCATCGACATGCAGGGCGACGCCACGCAGGCCGGCTACGTGGTACCGCTAGTGTGCTTTGTGGTGGTGCTGTACTTCGGCCTAAGCGGCTACAAAATCAACAAGAACATGCAGCATGCCTAACGGCTGCTTATGCTGGGCAAAAATTCTATTACAGCCTGTTATGAACAGGCAAGCAAGCCGCCTGACACAGTAGTATCGGGCGGCTTTTTTGTGGAGCTAGCTTTTTGTGGCAGCGTGCTTTTACGACTCTGAGTGCTCCCTGTTGGGTGTTACTACCTGCAACAAGCCCGCGCACGTAACCGTGGCGGCTAGGAAAGAGCCCATGGCCAGCCAAGTATGCCAGCTTTTCGGGTCGATGAACAGGCACTTGAGCATGAACACAAAGTTCAGCAAGCACAAGATCTGAAGCGTTTTACGAGAATCGGGGCTAGCGACGGCAACGGCTAAAGAGATGAAAGCGGTGGAAAAGAAAGCCAGCGCATGCGGCACGATTAGCACAAAGAACCGTCCCCAAAAGGCCATGCCATGCCGCCCAGCCAACACCCACCCAAACCACATCATCGATAGCTGCTGCACTAGGTGAGCCGCTAGTAGCCACGCAACTATCGTCAGTCCGATGGCTAGTATATTTTTCATATTGTAAGTTGATTCGCTCATTTTATGGATAAGCAAATGGACGTATTTATCTCCTCTTACCTCGACCTAGCTTCGTTCTAGCGTTTCCACACACAAGGAAGCTAGGCTACTGAGCATAGGCGTGGGCGTTAGGCTGGAGGTCGCGCCTCCGGTTACCTAAGTCAAGTAGGGCGAGCAACACGTAAAACGAAAACCCATTTGCTTCGTTTGGTGCAACATCCGTTTGCCTATATTTATATTTTACAGCAAATTAATTGCATTTATTTCACAATTGCCCCTTTTCCACTAGTAATAACTCGCGTTTAATAGAAAAAAGTTGATAATAGCTGAGCTAGCGAGGCGGTAAGATGCTCAGTTACAGCTAAGCGCAGCAAATATGCGCGCTACGGGCTTGCTAGGCTTTTTATGGTTTAGGTGCAACTCAGTTGCTAATAACGAATGTTTGTTAGTACCGTAAAAGCCCAATACATTTAGCTTTTCTTTCGCTGCTTGCTTTGAGCACGCCGCTACGTTGCTAGGCACTTTGGCGAGGTAGTGCTGCTTTCGGCCCTGAAGCGAAGCGTAGGTGCGCAACTCCGCTATGATGATCAAAAAGGTTAAGACGAACAAACGCCAACTCATTCTGGATGAGGCCGCTAAGCTGTTCAAGGAAAGAGGTTTCGCCGGAACGTCTATGCGTGACCTAGGGGCGCAGGTAGGCATGGAGGCTGCCAGCATGTACAACCACATCAACTCCAAAGACGAAATTCTGGAGACGATCTGCTTCTACGTGTCCGATACCTACATCTCGCACTTAACGGAGATTGAAAACACGGAGGCTTCTTATGTCGATAAGATCAAGGCCTTAATTCGGCTGCACATTCGGCTGATGGTGGAAGATGGCGCCGCTGTGTCGGTCGGCAACAACGATTGGAAGTACCTGACTGGCAGCAAGCTCGCTGAGTTCAAGGAAGCCCGCAAGCGCTACGAGCGCGGCTTTGCGGCGCTGATTGAGCAGGGCATTGCGGCGGGCGAGTTCCAGCCGGTGAACGTGTCGGTGGCGTTGTTCACTATTTTGTCGGCGGTACGCTGGGTGGAGCTGTGGTACCACCCCGGCCGCGGCGTTTCGCCCGAGGAGCTGGAAGAAAACATCATGACCATTCTGCTGAATGGCCTAGCTAAACCACACGCATGAGCCGCTTTTACAAGCTCAAGATCAAACGTATTGCGAAGGAAACGCCTGATTGCGTGACTCTAGCCCTCGACGTACCAACCGAGCTGCGCGACACCTTTCGGTTTACGCCTGGGCAGTACCTCACTTTCCGCCGCCAGCACGAGGGCCAGGAGCTGCGGCGCTCCTACTCCATTTGCAGCAGCCCGCTGGATGAAGAATGGCAGGTGGCCATCAAGAAAGTGCCAGAAGGGCGGTTTTCATCCTTGGCAATGAGCGACTTGTGTGCTGGCGAGGAGTTAGAAGTAATGCCTCCCGCAGGCCACTTTTCCACCGAGCTTCACCCGACGCAAGCCAAGCACTACGTAGCCTTTGCGGCAGGCAGCGGCATCACGCCGGTATTTTCCATTATCAAAACGGTGCTCCTGACGGAGCCCAATAGCCGCGTTACGCTCGTTTACGGCAACCGTGGCCGCAACTCTATTATCTTCAAGGAAGCACTGGAAGGTCTGAAGAATAAGTTCTTGGCGCGCTTAAGTGTGCATCATGTGCTAAGCCGCGAGCAAGGCGACAGTGATCTGCTTTTTGGCCGCTTAGATAAGTCAAAAGCTAGGTTGTTTCTCCACAAGCTTATCCCACCCAGCGAGATTGACGAAGCCTTTATCTGCGGGCCGGAGGAGATGATTTTCGAAGTAAAAGATGCATTAGCAGAAGCTGGTGTAGCTCCGGAGAAGATTCACTTTGAGTTGTTTACCTCGGCAGGTAGCGCTCAGCGTGCTGCTGCTCGTCAGGCTCAGCGCGCCATCGCCCCCGACGACAAGCACAGCCAAGTAACCGTGCAGCTCGACGGCGGCACGCGCGTGCTGGAAATGTCGTACTACGGCGATACTATTCTGGATGCGTTGCTGGAGAGCGGTGCCGATGCCCCATATTCTTGCAAAAACGGCATGTGCAGCACCTGTCGGGCGCGGGTAACGGAGGGCCAAGTAGAAATGGACGTGAACTACTCCCTCTCGGATACGGAGGTGGCAAAAGGCTACGTACTGACGTGCCAAGCTCGGCCGTTGTCAGAAAAGGTGATGGTAGATTTTGACCAATAGCAGCCTAACAATAAGAACGTCATGCTGAGCTTGTCGAAGCATCTCGCGCGCAGTCGTTGTGAATCTTTGTCAAAAGTAGATGTCAGACAATTTCTTGTTTTCGTGCCGCTCTTTTTACCTCGCCTCTCTTTCTAACGTCAGCACGCGAGATTCCTCGACAAGCTCGGAATGACGTTCTGATAATGAATGCGTCTGATCAGAACTTTTTCTTTACATTTAACTAACGTTTGTTAGCAAAACCTTGTTAAAGCATCATGGAAACGGCAGAACTTACCCAGGAAGAGGTTTTTCAGCAACGCATTGATGCTGACCAGCGCATCGAGCCGAAGGACTGGATGCCCGATGCGTACCGCAAGACACTGATCCGGCAGATTTCGCAGCATGCGCACTCCGAGCTTGTGGGCATGCTGCCGGAAGGCAACTGGATTACGCGGGCACCTTCGCTCAAGCGCAAATCCATCTTGCTGGCCAAGGTCCAAGACGAAGCCGGCCACGGCCTCTACCTCTACAGCGCCGCCGAGACCCTAGGTGCCTCCCGCGACCAAATGCTTGCTGACCTCCACGCGGGCAAGGCCAAGTATTCCAGCATCTTCAACTACCCCACGCTGAGCTGGGCCGATATCGGTTGTGTGGGCTGGCTCGTAGATGGGGCCGCCATTTTGAACCAGGTGCCGCTGTGCCGCACTTCGTATGGGCCGTACGCTCGTGCCATGGTGCGCGTGTGCAAGGAAGAAAGCTTCCACCAACGTCAGGGCTTCGAGATTATGCAAACGCTCTGCGAAGGCGCCCCCGAGCAGAAAGCCATGGCCCAAGAAGCGCTGAACCGCTGGTGGTGGCCCACGCTGATGATGTTCGGCCCGAAAGACGACGAGTCGCCCAATACGGCTAGGTCGATGCAGTGGCGCATCAAGCGCTTTACCAACGACGAGCTACGGCAGAAGTTTGTGGACATGATGGTGCCGCAAGCGGAGTTCCTAGGCCTGACCGTACCCGACGCCAAGCTCCAGTGGAACGAAGCGAAAAAAGGCTACGACTTTGGCGACGTAGACTGGGCGGAGTTCTGGCAAGTGGTGAACGGCAACGGCCTTTGCAACCACGACCGTCTTCAGGCCCGCGTGCAAGCCCACGAAGAAGGCGCCTGGGTACGCGAAGCGGCCCTAGCTCACGCTAAGAAACGGGCTGAACGCGTGTAGAGACACATACTTGTGTCTCGCCTTTGAACGACATACGTTGAACAAAGCTCGTGGAATGACCCAATCTCAACAACATCAGCAACGATTGAGACGCAAGTATGCGTCTCTACAAGGACACCAGCTATGTCTCAGTCCGAATGGCCTTTGTGGGAAGTATTTATTCGCAGCAAGCAGGGGCTCGACCACAAGCACGTGGGTAGCCTGCACGCCGCCGATGCGGCTATGGCTATTCAGAACGCCCGCGACGTGTACACCCGGCGCATGGAAGGCGTCAGCATATGGGTGGTGGAGTCGCGGCACATTCACGCCTCAAACCCCGATGATGCGGCGGCGTTCTTCGACCCGGCCAACGATAAAGTATACCGGCATCCGACCTTTTACGAGGTTCCGGATTCCATCAAGCATATGTAAGCCCGTTAGTTATGCAAGCTGCTTCCGACTCTCCCGTGCTGCCGGCTTCGTCGCCTGAGGTACGACAACTACTATTCGACTACGTGCTGCAACTCGCCGATACGAGCTTGCTGCTCGGCCACCGGCTATCGGAGTGGTGCGGGCACGGGCCGATCTTGGAGCAGGACCTAGCCATGGCCAATATCGCGCTGGATCTGCTGGGCGAAACGCGCAGCTTCTACCAGTATGCGGCCGAACTGGAAGGCCGTGGCCGCACCGAGGACGACCTAGCTTTCCTGCGCGTGGCCACCGACTACCGCAACCCCTTGCTAGTGGAGCAGCCCAACGGCGACTTCGCGCATACCGTAGTGCGGCAGTTCTTGTTTGATAACTTTCATTACCATTTTCTTCAGCAGCTGCAAACCAGTCCCGACGAGCGCCTGGCGGCCATTGCTGAGAAGTCGGTGAAGGAAGCGGCTTACCACCTCAAGTGGAGCGCCGAGTGGGTGATCCGTCTTGGTGATGGCACCGAAGAAAGCCGGCAGCGCATCGACAAAGCCATCGGTAAGCTGTGGCGCTATGCCGGCGAGCTAACCACGCCCACGCCCACCGAACTAGCCTTGCAAGACCTAGGTATTGTTCCAGCTTACGCTGCCCTGCAACCTAGCCTAGACGCATACACGGCGCAGGTATTTGCCGAAGCTACGTTGCCTGTACCCCAGAACATTCCGCCGCAGTTGGGCGGCAAAAGTGGCCGCCATTCCGAGCACCTTGGCTACATTCTGGCGGAGCTTCAGTACATGCAGCGCACTTATCCTGGCATGAAATGGTAGCGCAAACGCTCACTGAAGAGACCACTTGGCAACTGCTCGAAGAGGTTTCGGACCCTGAAGTGCCGGTGCTTAGCATCCTGGACCTAGGTATCGTGCGCGGCGTGCGGGTGGAGGGCGACGAGGTGCACGTTACCATCACGCCTACCTACTCGGGCTGCCCGGCCATGAACACCATTGCCACCGAAATTCGGCTGCGACTGCTGGCAGAAGGTGTCACTAAGCTTACCGTCCACCATCAGCTCAGCCCGGCCTGGACGACGGCTTGGCTGTCAGCGGCTGGGCGCGAAAAGCTAACAGCCTACGGTATTGCCCCGCCAGTCGATGGCACCGCCACCGGGCACCTGCTCAACCTATTTGGCCAAGCTACCGCCGTGGCTTGCCCGCTTTGCCAGTCTGCTAATACGCACTTGGTTAGCCAGTTTGGCTCCACGGCTTGCAAAGCCCTCTACCAATGCGACGACTGCCACGAGCCATTTGATTATTTCAAATGTCATTGATATTGCAACCAGAATAAAAGCTAGGCCAAGTTAGCTCCCCTCCTTTTTTAAGGAGGGGTTGGGGGTGGTCAGGCTAGCGCTAGAAAACTAAGCCTAGCATCGTTCAACGAGTTTAACCACCCCAACCCCTCCTTGAAAAAAGGAGGGGAGCTTAGAGCTAGCTTATTAGAATATGTAGCCTAGCTCCAATTAATCTCAAGCTTCTCTTTCCGCTATGTCCGAAAACTCCCTCCTATTCTCCCTCGATGCTGGTGTCGCTACCGTGCGCCTCAACCGGCCTGATGTTTTCAACAGCGTCAACAAACCCTTAGCTCTCGCTTTCCAACAGCACTTACGTGAGTGCCAGCAGGATACGTCGGTGCGGGCCGTGGTGCTCACGGGCACGGGCAAGGCGTTCTGCGCGGGGCAGGATCTGGCGGAGATAACCGGCCCTGACAGCCCCGAGGTAACGGAGATTGTGGAAAAGCATTACAACCCCATTATCAAGCTAATCCGGGAGTTGGAGAAACCCGTGGTGGCGGCTGTGAATGGCGTAGCGGCTGGAGCAGGCGCCAATATTGCCCTAGCCTGCGACATCGTGGTGGCAAAAGAATCTGCCAGTTTCATTCAGGCGTTTAGCAAGATTGGCTTGATTCCCGACAGCGGCGGCACCTATTTTCTCCCGCGCTTAGTTGGGATGCAGCGCGCCTCTGCCCTTATGCTCACCGGCGACAAAGTAAGTGCCGCCGAAGCCTTGCAGATGGGTATGATTTACAAGGTGTTTGCCGATGAAGCCTTCGACGGTGAAGTAGCGGCCCTGGCCCGAAAGCTAGCTGCCATGCCGACTAAAGGCTTGGCTTACACTAAGCAACTTTTGAACGGTACCTTCAGCAACGATCTTGAGCAACAACTCCGCGCTGAGGGCGACTACCAGCTCCGCGCCGGCCACACCGCCGATTACCGCGAGGGCGTCGCTGCGTTCCTGGAAAAACGGCAACCTACGTTCACGGGCCAATGATTATCGGAATTATCGGCAGCGGCGCTATGGGCGCGGGCATTGCGCAAGTAGCTGCTACGGCGGGCCATACGGTGCGCCTGCTCGACCAGACAGATGCCGCGCTAGCCCGCGCCGAACAAAGCATCCGGGCGAACCTTCACAAGCTCGGGGAAAAAGGGAAGCTGTCGGTAGCAGCCGTGGAGGAAACCGTTGCCAGGGTGCAGCCCACCCGCGACTACCTAGATTTTTCCGATTGCGGCTTGGTGCTGGAGGCTATTGTGGAAGACCTAGGTGCCAAGCAACAGCTTTTCCGGCAGATAGAGAGTGTGCTAAGCGTTGACTGCATACTGGCAAGCAATACGTCGTCGCTGTCAATTACGTCGTTAGCGGCTACGTGCCAGCACCCCGAGCGCTTTATCGGCATTCACTTCTTCAACCCGGCGCCGCTGATGCAGTTGGTAGAAGTCATTCCGGCCGTGCAAACCCGGGCTGGTTTGGCGCAAGAAGTCAAACAGCTACTTCACACGTGGGGCAAAGTGCCCGTGCTGGCCCAGGACACGCCCGGCTTCATCGTAAACCGCGTGGCGCGGCCCTTCTACGGCGAGGCCATCCGTATTTTGGAGGAAGGTCTCACCGACGCTGCTACCATCGACTGGGCCATGACTGAGCTAGGTGGCTTCCGGATGGGGCCCTTTGCCCTCATGGACTTCATTGGTCACGACGTTAATTACCGCGTCACCGAATCGGTCTTCACCGCTTTTTTCTACGATCCGCGCTACAAGCCGTCGTTCACCCAGAAAAGGCTGCTGGAAGCTGGCTACTTAGGTCGCAAGTCGGGCCGCGGGTTTTACGAGTACCGCGAAGGAGCCGCACAGCCCGAACCCAACCGTGACCCAAACCTAGGTCGTATGGTGCTGCATCGCATTCTAGTCATGCTCATTAATGAAGCCGCAGAAGCGCTTGCCTTCCAAGTTGCCTCCAAAGAAGACCTAGAGCTAGCTATGACGAAAGGCGTGAACTACCCGAAAGGGCTGCTCACCTGGGCCGATGAGCTAGGCTTGCCAAACGTGCTGCGCACGCTAGACCAGCTGTACGACGACTACCGCGAGGACCGCTACCGCGCCAGTGCTTTGTTGCGGCGCCTGGTGCGAACTGAGCAATCTTTTTCACCTTCCGTGAGCCTCCCCTCCTAGCCCCTGGCGCTGGCAGGTGAGCCGTCAAATACCCCCACCCACATGACGCCCACTCTCGAAAACTATGCCCTAGGCCGCTGGATGCCTGGCTCGGGCCAAAAGCAAGAGCTCTACGATGCCTCCACGGGCGAAGTCATTGCCTTGGCCGATGGCGAAGGACTCGACTTTGCGGCCATGCTCGACTACGGCCGCCGCGTGGGCAACCCTGCCCTGCGCCGCCTTACCTTCCACGAGCGGGGCCGCATGCTGAAGGCTCTCGCCTTCTATCTAACAGAGCGCAAGGAGCAGTTTTATACCCTTAGCTACCGCTCGGGCGCCACTCGCGCTGACTCTTGGATTGATATCGAGGGGGGCATCGGCAACCTGTTTGCTAATGCCTCACTGCGCCGCAAATTTCCCGATAAGCCGTTTTACGTGGATGGCGATCCGATTGGGCTGTCGAAGGGCGGCTCCTTTATGGCCCAGCACCTGATGGTACCCCGTGAAGGCGTAGCGGTCCACATAAATGCTTATAACTTCCCCATCTGGGGCATGCTGGAAAAGATTGCCGTGAATCTCTTGGCGGGCATGCCGGCCATCGTGAAGCCAGCGGTACCCACGGCTTATCTCACCGAAGCGGTGGTGCGCGAAATTATTGCCTCCGGCATCCTGCCCGAAGGGGCGCTGCAACTGGTGGTCGGCTCGGGCCAGGGCATCCTTGAGCACGTCAACTACCAGGACGTGGTAACCTTCACTGGCTCAGCCGAGACGGGGCGCAAGCTGAAAGCGCACCCCCGCATCATCGCTGAGGCCGTACCTTTCAACCTGGAAGCCGATTCGCTCAACGCAGCCGTGTTAGGTCCAGATGCGGTGCCGGGCACCCCAGAGTTCGACTTGTTTATCAAGGAAGTACGCAAGGAAATGACGGCCAAGGCTGGGCAAAAGTGTACGGCGATCCGCCGGGCCATTGTGCCGGAAAACCTGCTGGAAGATGTGCAGATTGCCTTGGGCAAAGCCCTGGCCCAAACTACCATTGGCCACCCGCTGGCTGAGGGCGTGCGCATGGGCGCCTTGGCTGGCCTAGACCAAGTACAACGCCTCCGCGAAAAAGTACGGCAGCTAGCCCAGCATACGCCCATCGTGTACGGCGACCTAGATAACGTGCAGGTTATCGGGGCCGACTGCAAAACGGGCGCTTTCGTCTCGCCTATTGTGCTGCTGAATCCCGAACCATTCCGCTTCACCGAATCGCACGAGGTGGAAGCCTTCGGCCCGGTAACGACGCTCATGCCGTACCGGCACATCGACGATGCTATCAAGCTAGTTAACCTAGGCAAAGGCTCCCTCGTTTGCTCGGTGGCGACCAATGACCCGGCGGTAGCGCAGGAGTTCGTGCTCGGCGCGGCTACTCACCACGGTCGCATCCTGGTACTCAACAACGAAGTAGCCAAGGAAAGCACCGGCCACGGCTCGCCTTTGCCCCTGCTGATTCACGGTGGGCCAGGCCGCGCCGGCGGTGGCCAGGAGATGGGGGGCATGCGCGGCGTGGAGCACTTTATGCAGCGCGTGGCTATTCAAGGCTCGCCGACCATGATTACGGCCATTACGGATGTGTACCAGCAAGGGGCCAAGCAGTTTGAGCGCGACAAACATCCCTTTCAGCACTACTTCGAGGAGCTAGCCATCGGGCAAACGTACACTACCCACCGCCACACCGTCACGGAGGGCGATATTACCAACTTTGCGCAAGTGTCGGGCGACAATTTTTACGCCCACGTCGATGCTACTTCTTTGGAAGGCACCTTGTTTACGGGCCGCGTGGCGCACGGCTACTACATCCTGAGCAAAGCCGCCGGCATGTTCGTAGATCCGCGCAAAGGACCGGTGCTGCTCAACTACGGCCTTGATGAGTGCCGCTTCACCAAGCCTGTGTACCCCGGCATGACCATCGGTGTAAAGCTGACAGTGAAGGAAAAGGTAGCCCAGGAAAAGCGCGACGAGAACGACGTAGCCAAAGGCATTGTGCGCTGGCTCGTTGATGTGTCCGATGAGGCGGGCGAGACGGTTGCCATAGCGACCATCTTGACGATGGTCAAGAAAAAAGCGCAGGCATAGCCTTTAGTAGTAGCATAGGTACCTTCTACCTGTCATCCTGAGCTTGCGAAGGACCTTATCACGTAAGAACGAGTCTTTCTAGCGTAATAAGGTCCTTCGCAAGCTCAGGATGACAGACGATTTCTGTAAGCAGCTTTTATCAACTTCCACCCAAATGACCACCAACACGCTAACTGCCGGCAAAGTAGAAACCACCACCGACGACCTAGGTATTGCCACCATCTCCTTCTTTCACCCCGCCCACAACTCGCTCCCAAGCAGCCTACTGACGGAGCTAGCTAGCACCATCAGCACGGTAGGCCAGCAAGCAGAAACCAAGGTCATTATTCTGCGCAGCGAAGGCGAGCGAACGTTTTGCGCTGGTGCTAGCTTCGACGAGCTCATGGCTATCCAGGATGAAGCGCAAGGCCTAGCTTTTTTCTCCGGTTTTGCGCAGGTGATTAATGCCTGCCGGACGTGCCACAAGGTTATCATTGGGCGGGTGCAGGGCAAGGCCATTGGGGGCGGCGTAGGCGTGGCTGCGGCCACAGATTATTGCTTTGCCACTACCCAAGCGGCCGTGAAACTTAGCGAGTTGGTAGTGGGCATCGGTCCCTTTGTAGTGGGGCCTGCGGTGGAGCGCAAAATAGGCTCCGCGGCTTACGCGCAGCTAGCCCTCGATGCCGCCGAGTTTCGCCCCGCTACGTGGGCCAAGGAGCGGGGCTTATACGCTGAGCTGTTTGACACCGCGGCAGAACTGGATGCTGCCGTGCAAGCCTTTGCCGAAAAGCTAGCCCGCTACAATCCAGAGGCCCTAACGGCGCTGAAGCAAGTGTTTTGGGAAGGTACTGCGCACTGGGATACACTGCTCGTAGAGCGCGCCGGCATTAGCGGGCGGCTGGTTCTCTCGGAGTTTACCCGCCAGGCTATTCAAGCATTTAAAAGCAAGTAGTGCGGCTGCAGCCGAGCCCTATAAAATAAAACACCTGCTAGCTGAGGTTCAGCTAGCAGGCTCTAGGAAATAGTACACACGAATTAGAACCAGCGTGTTAGAATAAGCCTATAAACGGACGTACAATACTTGATTGGTAACAAGATAAAGGGGCAATCCACTGTTCAGCTTAAGCGGTTATCACCTCCCGTATTAATTCGTAATCCAGGCCGATTATCCTACTTTCTGTGTAGCAATATTAGGCTACTTAGAGGCCGTGCGAAATACCTATAACTAGGTATTTTTTCAGGATTCGCCCAGGTCTCGCAACAGCGCGCAATGCGCAGCCGTAGGTAGGCGGTTATTGTGCTAGGCTCTCATCCAGCTTACGTGTTTGTCCTGGTTTGAACTGTAAATCAATTACTTTACTACCATACCGCACCTGACAGGCAGTACCCGTCAGGCTGCGAATCGTGGCTGATTGCAGTTTGTTGTTTTGCCAGGCGAGGTCTACCTCAAACCCGCCGCGGGCACGCAGGCCCGTCACGCTGCCCGCTTGCCACGCAGCAGGCAACGCCGGCAGCAACTGAATGACGTCTTCCTGGCTTTGCAGCAGCATCTCACCGATGCCCGATGTACCCCCAAAGTTGCCGTCAATCTGAAACGGTGGGTGGGCGCAGAACAGGTTCGGGTACGTACCCCCTCCTTTGCTGTACTGGGTACCTTCCACGCCGGTGAGGTGGAGTAAGTTGCGCAGCAGCTTGTAGGCATGGTCGCCGTCGTGCAGGCGGGCCCAGAAGTTGATTTTCCAGGCAATGCTCCACCCAGTGCCCGCGTCGCCGCGCAGCTCTAGCGTGCGGCGGGCCGCAGCAGCCAGTTCGGGAGTAGTGAGGGGCGAGATCTGGCGACCGGGGTGCAGCCCAAACAGGTGCGACACATGGCGGTGCTGCGGATCTTCCTCGCTCCAGTCTTTGTACCACTCCTGCAAATTGCCGCGCTTGCCAATCTGCATGGGGAAGAGCTTACTGCGCTTTTCCGTCACCATTTGCCGAAAGTCAGCATCGACACCTAGCTTTTCAGAGGCTTCAATTACGTTGGTAAACAGGTCCCAAATGATAGACATGTCCATCGTGGAGGCGACCGAGATACTCGCTTTTACACCGCTTTCGGTGATAAACACGTTTTCCGGCGACGATGATGGCGCCGTTACCAAATGTCCTTTCCCGTCGTCGACGAGCCAATCAAGGCAGAACTCGGCTGCGCCTTTCATCAGCGGGTACGCCGTGTCGCGCAAGTAACCTAGGTCATTGGTGAAGCGGTAGTGCTCGTACAGGTGCTGGCTCAGCCAGGGGCTGCCTAGGCTCCAGTTGGCCCAGGTCGGGCTGCCCTTGCCTAGGTCCCCCACGGGGTTGGAGGTAGCCCAAATGTCGGAGTTGTGGTGCACAGCCCAGCCGCGGGCCCCGTAGAAGTTCTGAGCCGTTTGCCGACCAGTCACCGCTGTGGTTTTAATAAACTCAATCAACGGCTGATGCAGCTCCGACAAGTTCACCATTTCGGCCGGCCAGTAGTTCATCTGGGTGTTGATGTTCGTGGTAAAATTGCTGCTCCACGGCGGACGCAGGTTATCGTTCCAGATGCCTTGCAGGTTGGCGGGCAAGCCGCCGGGCCGAGAGCAGGAAATCAGCAGGTAGCGCCCATACTGGAAATACAATGCTTCCAGGGCCGGATCAGCCGCTCCATCAGCGTAGCGCTTGAGTCGCTCTAGCGTCGGTTGGTTCACCGCGGGGTTGCCGTTGAGCGACAGACTCACCCGCTTGAAGTAACGCTGATAATCTTGCTTGTGGCTCTTCTTAATAGCCTCGAAGCTCTTGCTAAACGCCTTTTGCAAATAGCCGCTAGCGAGCTTCGACTGATCCTTACCGTCCTTGTCCGGGCACTTATCGAACCCGTTGAAGCTAGTGGCGGCCGAGAGGTACAGCACCACTTCCGTGGCGTTGCGCACGTGCAAGCCCTTGGCATCGGCGGTTACCTGGCCACCTTTGTTTTTGGCTTTCATGCGCAGCTCGTAGCGCATGCCGCGGCAAGCGTCGGTTGAGTCGTAAATAACGGGCTTGGGATTGTACCTGACGTAGTTAGGATCTGCGTGCGAGGGGGCTTCCCCGCTCATCACCAGCTCGTTGGTCCCGCTAGGAGCTAGCGCAAAACGTAGCTGGCTTTTAGTCGAAGCATCTAAGGATAGCTGGCCCTTTTTGCTCGCCTTCAGCTTAATCACGATTACCTGATCGGGCGCCGACACCAAAACTTCGCGGCTGTATTCCGTGTCTCCCACTTTGAAGCGGGTGAGCGACGTAGCGTCGGCGATGTTCAGGTCGCGGTAGTAAGCGGTGGGCTCACCAGCGAAACTTTGCTTTATCGTGAGGTCACCGAGCGGCAAATATGATTCGGTGTAAAGTCCTTGCAGCTTGCGGCAAAGCTCCTCGGCTTTCTTGTAGTCTTCCGCGAAAAGTGCTTCCCGAATTTGTGGTAAATACTTGGGAGCATCGGGGTTAGCGTTGAGGTTAGCGGGTCCGCCCGACCACAAGCTTTGCTCATTAAGCTGAATCAACTCCTCGTTCACGCGTCCGAAAACCATGGCTCCTAGCCTACCATTGCCGAGCGGCAATGCCTCTGTCCAAGTCTTGGCAGGTTGTTCGTACCAAAGCTTCATATCGGCCTGGGCAAAGCTAGAGTAGCCGAAGCCGACGACCAAGTAGCAGGCAAGAAGAAGCGTTTTTAAGTGAGGCATGGGGAAGTGGTTGAGCGAAGTAACTACCAAAGAAAGCACTAAGCTCGCTTCCTGTACTATCTGGGTATCCAAGCTAGCCACCTTTCTAGTCCGACGCCCTCGTGTGTTGGCCTAGCGGAAGCCAGCCTCATAAAAAGCCAAAACGAACAGGCACTTTGGTTACTTTGCGACTCAATTAGATGTTATGTCTAAGAATATGAAGTACACTTTTCTACCATCCCAGGCTGGCTGGTTGGGCAGCCTAGCTATATCGGCTTTGCTGCTCAGCTGTAGCTCCGTGGACACGAAGCGCACCGAGTCGGCTGCGCCGACAAACGAATCCTCGATAGGTGCTGCCCAAAGCGCTATCATGAACACGCTGGAAAACGACGCACTGGCGGCGGGCAAATCCTTGTTTCAGCAGAACTGTACCGCTTGTCATGGCGCTAATGGCAAACTCGGCGCTAACGGCGCCCACGATTTAACCAAGAGTAACCTTACGGTCACGGGTCGCGTGTACATAGTAAAAAACGGTTTGGGCAAGATGCCGGCCTTTAAGAGCACCCTCACCGACGAAGAAATTGAACAGGTAGTAACGTACTCGATGACACTACGCTAGGCGTTGACAACCAACGCGTTCAGTAGCTTCTTGAACGTTTCGCAATTAGAATCAAAACTACATGGCAAAGAATAAGGACTGGAGCTTTAACAGTAGCGGCACCCGCCACCCCAACCAGGACGACGGCAAAAACAAGACGCCCCAACTCAAGCGCAACGCCGACGGCACCTACGAAACCGGCTTCGAGCAGGAAACGGCCGTGCTAGTTGCCGTACCCGAAAAGCGCCAAGCCGACGAGAAAACGCAGGAGTATCTCGATGAGCTAGCTTTTCTGGCCGAAACCGCTGGGGCCAAGGTGACCAAGCGCTTTGTGCAACGCCTCGATAAGCCGGATTTGCGCACCTTCGTGGGGGAGGGCAAGCTGGAAGAAATCAAGGCGTTTGTGAAGCACAACAAGGCGAGCATGGTCATCTTCGACGACGACCTCTCGCCTTCGCAGCTGCGCAACCTGGAAGCCGAGCTACAGGTGAAAATCGTGGACCGTTCGCTGCTGATTATCGACATTTTCGCCCAACGGGCTAAGTCGGCAACGGCGCGCACGCAGGTGGAGCTAGCGCAGTATCAATACTTGCTGCCTCGCCTCACGGGCCTCTGGACTCACTTAAGCCGGCAGCGTGGTGGGGGCGTATCGCAGCGTGGTCCGGGGGAAACGGAAATCGAGACGGACCGTCGTGTTGTGCGCGACCGGATAGCGTTCTTGAAGGACAAGCTGAAGGACCTCGACAAGCAAAGCCACACCCAACGCAAGTCGCGCGAAGGCACCGTGCGTGTGGCGCTAGTCGGCTACACCAACGTGGGCAAGAGCACCATCATGAATATGCTGAGCCGCTCCGACGTATTTGCCGAGAACAAGCTATTCGCGACCGTCGACTCGACGGTGCGGAAGGTGGTGCTCGACAACATTCCGTTCCTGCTCGCCGACACAGTAGGATTCATCCGCAAGCTGCCCACTCGCCTGATTGAGAGCTTTAAGAGCACCCTCGATGAGGTGCGAGAAGCTGATCTGCTGGTACACGTGGTAGACATTTCGCACCCCGGCTTCGAGGAACAGATTGAAGTAGTGAACGACACGCTCAAGGACATTGAGGCCGCTGATAAGCCCATGCTGCTCGTGTTCAACAAAATCGACCTATATAACCCCGAGGCGCACAACGAAAACTATGATGGTTTTGAGGGCATGAACCCCGAGGAAGACCACACCCCGCGGCCCACGCTGGAGCAGCTCAAAGCCACCTACATGGCCAAGATGCACGACCCAGTCATATTCATTTCGGCTCAGGAGCGCGAGAACATTGATGAGCTGCGCGCCTTGCTGACGCGCCATGTGGCAGCTATTCACTACCGACGCTACCCCAACCAGCAGCCAGAAAGCGTGGAGTAAACTAGCTGCAGGCAAAAGCCTCTGTGCGTACCCTAGCCCCGCCAAGTTGGCGGGGCTTTTTTGTGTCTAATTCCGGAAGCTGTTTTTTACCCTAGAAGCTAGATAACCTTTGAATTTTCAATATATTAAGTCCCTGTTTTCGCTCTTTCTTTTTCCCAAAACCAACTTTTCTCTCTTCTATGAAGAAAACGTTCTACGCACTTGCTTTGGCTGCGTGCGGCCTCGGCTCTCTACCTTCGGCATTTGCCCAAAACCGGCTTGCACCTGGCAAGCTCGTACTGCCTCGGCGCGAATGCGCCACCATGGATGTCTTAACAGCTCAGCTCAAAGAAGACCCAGGCCTAGCTCAGCGCTTGGAGGCTATCGAGAGTCACACCCGCTCTTTTCAGCGCATGCGCACGAGCGGCAAGCCAACTCCTGGCACCACTACTACAGTTACCATTCCGGTGGTCGTGCACGTGGTGTACAACACTACCGACCAGAACATTTCTGATGCCCAAGTGCAGTCGCAGATAGATGTGTTGAACGAGGACTTCAACAAGCTAAATAAGGATGTCAGCAAGGTGCCTTCTCTGTTTTCGGGGGTAGCGGCTAATACCGGCGTGAAGTTCGTGTTAGCGCAGCGCGACCCCAATGGGAAGACTACCAACGGCATTGTACGCACCCAAACTAAAGTGTCGTCGTGGAGCACCAACGATGCGGTAAAAAGCGCGAAGCGCGGCGGCGATGATGCTTGGGACGCGACCAAGTACCTGAACATCTGGGCCTGCAACCTAGGCCAGAACCTACTCGGCTACGCGCAGTTTCCGGGTGGCAAAGCCAGCACCGATGGCGTCGTGATTCTGTATTCAGCCTTTGGCAGCCGCGTTAAAAACCCTGATGGCACCTATACCAGCACCTACGACCTAGGCCGCACGACCACGCACGAAGTGGGCCACTGGCTAAACCTGCGTCACATTTGGGGTGATGCTAGCTGCGGCAACGACTACGTAGACGATACGCCCACGCAGCAAACTGCCAACTACGGCTGCCCTAGCTTTCCGCACGTGACCTGCTCCAACCAAGGCGACATGTCGATGAACTACATGGACTACACCGACGACGCGTGCATGTACATGTTTAGCACCGGGCAGTCGGCGCGTATGAATGCGCTGTTTGCCGCCGGTGGCGCGCGGGCTTCACTACTTACCTCACCCGGTGTGACGGCGCCGCTTACGGGCAGTCTGATTGCTAAGTCGCAGGTAACGCTCTACCCGAACCCGGCTACGGATGTGCTCAACGTCGCTTTGCCGGAAAGCAGCCTAGCCGGCTGGAGCGTGAAGGTATTTGACGCCCGCGGTTACGAGATGAAGCAAGCGCAATTCAGCGAAGGACAGTTGCAAATCAACCAGTTGCCGCGCGGCTTGTACCAACTTACGCTGACTAAAGGCAACCAGGCCGTGAACCAGCGCTTTCAAAAAGATTAGCAACGTAGCGGGCTTACACCCTACTTTTTTTCTGAGACCTGCCTTCCGGGGCAGGTCTTTTTTGTTGCTGGCTTAATCTTCGCAACTGTTCAGTACACATAACTATTTGCTAGGGTCGCCAGTAAAAAAGCGTACCCTATTTCCCCTACTCTCTTCTTACATGAAAACGTTGTATCTGATGCGGCACGCCAAGTCGAGCTGGGACTTTGACGACCTCACCGACAAGGAGCGCCCCCTCAACGACCGGGGCCGTGACGACGCCCCTCTAATGGGCCAAGCCCTAGCCAAGCGCAACATTCAGCTTGATCTGCTGATTAGCTCGCCAGCGGTACGAGCGATGAGCACAGCGGCGCTCGTAGCCCACGAGGTCAATTACCCGCCAAATCGCATTGATGTGGTGGAGCGTCTCTACCGGGCCGAAGTGCCGGACATGCTTGATATCGTCCGCGGCCTGCCCGATCCAGCCAACTCGGTGCTCTTGGTGGGCCACAACAACACCCTCACCGACTTCGCGAACTTACTTTCTCCTAGCCAGCTCAACGAACTTCCCACAGCTGCTATCGTTTGCCTCAAGTTTAGCTGCGATCATTGGACCGAAGTGGACCGCTCCAACGCCGAGTTCTATTTCTACGACTATCCCAAGAATCAGTAACTGCGTGACTGAGTAGCTGAGTCACTGCGTGATTGTTCTCGTACCTTACCCAGCTATTTCCCTTCAGTCACATCAACCCTCAACATTGCGCTAGTGGAATCAACCAAGAAACCCCACCCTACCCTACTGAACCGCGAGCTAAGCTGGCTAACGTTCAACGAGCGGGTGTTGCAGGAAGCTCAGAACCCCGAAGTACCCTTGCTAGAACGCATCAAGTTTATGGCTATCTTCTCGTCTAACCTTGATGAATACTTCAAGGTGCGGGTAGCTACGCTGCGCCGCTTGGAGAAGTTGAAGAAGAAAACGCGCGCCAAGCTAGGCGACGACCCCACTCAACAGCTCCACGACCTGCTGCAAGAAGTTGGGCGGCAACAGCAGGAGTTTGGCGAGACGTTTCGCAACCAGATCATGCCCGAGTTGCGCCGCCAGCACATCCACCTGGTTTCGGAGCACGACCTGACGGACGAGCAGAAGACTTGGGTGCACGAGTACTTCCAGCGCAACGTGCAAGACCTGCTTTCGCCTATCATCCTGGATGACAACCTGCACCATCTCTTTCTCAAAGACCAGAGTGTGTACCTGACACTGCTGCTAAGCGAGCCGGTGAAGCAGAAAAAGCACGAGGATGAGGAACGCGTTATTGTGCTGGAGCTGCCCACCAAACGCCACGGCGGCCGTTTTGTGCAGCTGCCCGACGAGGGGGAGGAGCATTACGTCATGTTTCTCGACGATGTAGTACGGTGCTGCGTGCGTACCCTGTTTCCGAGCTACCGGCGGGTGCAGGTGAATGCCATCAAACTGTCTCGCGACGCGGAGCTAGATATCCAGGAGGAAGTGTCGGGCAACCTGATGGCCAAGATCAAGAGCAGCTTGCAAAAGCGCGAAACCGGCTACCCAGCCCGTCTGCTTTACGACCCTGCCATGCCCAAGCAGGTGCTTAAAGCCATGATGCAGAAGACGGGCATCGGCAAGGAAGAACTGGTAGAGGGCAGCCGCTACCACAACTTCCGCGACTTTTTCGGTTTCCCTGGGCTAGGTCAGCCCGAGTTGAAGTATCCGGATTTTCCGCCGCTGCCGCACCCTACCCTACCCCGCACAGCCGGTAAGATGCTGGACGCCATTGCTGAGCGCGACCACCTACTGAACTTGCCCTACCAGTCGTTCGACTACGTGACGCGTTTTCTGAACGAAGCCGCCACCGATCCGTTCGTGACCAGCATCAGCGTGACGCTCTACCGCGTGGCGCAAAAGAGCGAGGTAGCCAAGGCGCTGCTCAAAGCCACCAAAAACGGCAAGCAGGTGACGGTGGTAGTAGAACTGAAAGCACGCTTCGATGAGGAGTCGAACATTCATTGGGCCGAGAAGCTGCAAAAAGCCGGCGCCAACGTCATCTTCGGTATTCCGGAGCTGAAAGTGCATAGCAAGCTAGCCCTCGTGAGCCGAACTGAAGAAGGCCAAAACCGCCTGTATGCGTACCTGAGCACTGGCAACTTCAACGAGGTAACCAGCCAGATATACGCCGACCACGGCCTGTTCACCACCAACCCGCACCTGACGAAGGAAGTGGGCCAAGTGTTCGGCTATTTCCTCGACCGGCAGCCCCGTTCCTTCGAGTATCTGCTGGTAGCGCCCTTCGAGCTGCGCGATAAGCTGAACGCGCTGATCGACCGCGAGATCAAGCTAGCTAAGGCCGGCAAAGAAGCGTACATCATTCTGAAGCTGAATGCCTTGCAGGATGAGCGCATGATTCTGAAGCTTTACGAAGCTAGCCAAGCAGGTGTCCGTATTGAGCTGTTGATCCGGGGCATCTCCTGCCTGATTCCCGGTGAGCCAGGCCAAAGCGAAAACATCCAGCAGCGTGGTATGGTCGACCGCTACCTAGAGCACGCACGGGTCTACGTGTTTGGCAACAACGGTGAGGAAAAAGTGTACGTTTCCTCCGCCGACTGGATGGCCCGCAACCTCGACCGCCGCGTGGAAGTTGCCTTCCCCATTCTCGATCCAGTTGTTAAAGCGGAAGTACGCCACTTGCTTGATCTTCAGCGCCAAGACAATGTAAAGTCGCGCGATTGGCACAACCACTTCCTCGGCCAAGAAGACCCAACCGCGCCCAAAATACGGGCCCAGTTTGCGACCTATGAGTATCTAAAAAGCTTGGGCAAGAAGAAAAAGCCGACTGCGGTCAAGCACTAACTTCTTTTGCGACTCTTCACAAAAGCTAGCCCCGCCTCTCAGTTGAAAGGCGGGGCTAGCTTTTACTTAGTATCCTTAGCGCTACTTACCTGCCGTCTTTTTCAGGAATTTGCGCGGCGGCACCAGAAACAGTTCAATGCTTGCATAAGGTGCCCCACCTAGGGTGTTATCGACGATGCGCGGACGGGTACCTTTGCGGAATAAGCTAAAGCCAGAGTTGCCTGCATCATCGAAGGCATTAAAGGAGGCGTTGTAGCGGTAGCCGGCTTCGAGACCAAACCAGACGAAGTCGTATATCTCACGCTCCAGACGCAAACGGGGCTTGAACTCTGTTTCACGCAAAATCAGCGTTTGCATACCATTTGGTAGCGGCTCGCGCAGCTTGACGTTGTAGTTCAGGCCATCGACGGTGTAACCCCCGAAAAGCAACGTTTTATCCGACACATTGTAGCGGAAGCTTACGCGGGCTGGAAACAACGCTTCTACTCCCCAGTGCTCGTTGAAGGTGCGGTTGTAAAGAACAACGGGGTAAATGCTCTGCCGCCCAAAGGTATAGCTGAGTTGCAGACCTACGCCCCACGCAAAGTACTTGGTGCGCTTCCAGCCGTAAATAAACTCCCCCGACATCTTCAGATAGTCATTCACGTCTAGCTCGCTGGCTGTATAGTCGCCATTTAGCTCCCCTTTTACGCGGGCAATGTACCAGTGCACATCATCTATCGGCCGAATCACGGCCAGCTGGGCACCTAGCACTTTGAGACCTTTGTCCTCTAGGTTACGGTACAAAACCGAATTGTCGGGTCTGTTAAACTGAAACTCCTCCCGGTCGTAGTTAAAGCCCAGAATAACCTTCAGGTGCGGCCGGTTCCAGGCCGGAATGTAGCCTTTGATGAAAGCCCGGCTGTTCTTCGTAACGGTGGAATTGTTGGTAATAGGCTTGCCGTCGCTGTTATTTAGCTTCGACTTAATGGAGAAGTCTGTCAGGCGCTCCAGGTGAGCCACGACTCCTTTGCTAGGTCCTTGCCCAACCACGGAGGGCGTGGCAAACTCCTGCGAATTTCCAACCTGGTTGGCAGAGGCCGTATCGCCAGGCAGTGGGGCTGGCAGCGGAAATACGGGCGTGCGCGGAGGCGTTTCCTGCGCTTGTGCAGCTAGGCCACTCAGCAATAGCAAACCGGTAAAGCTAGCACGCAAGGTACCGCGCCAAAGAGTAAAAAAGGTTGGCATAACAGACGAAAGGGCAGGTCTGATAAAAGCAAAAAAGACGTTAGGCTTTCGCCTTAACGTCTTTTGATGAAAAAAGGATGAAAGGATGAACTGTTAAGTTTAGGTTGTATCAGGAATTACTGGTTATCAACTCTTTTACTCATCCCCAAATGTGTTTTTGCCGTCATTGTACAAAAGCATATCCCTATGAAAAGCCTTGGCAACAGCTTCAACTCTTTAATGAATGACTAGTCTGCTTCTATAGGTTTGCCCTTGCTGATCGGTTGCTTGTAGCGAGTACAAGCCAGGCTTTAATCCTATTACCGATACCTTCCCTTCAGCGGTGAGCACACTCGTACGAGCTAGCCGGCCGAGCGCATCTACCAGGCTCACTTGGCTACCGCTTGGAAGACCTAGGAGTTGCACTTGATCAGTAGCCGGGTTTGGGTAGATACTTATGGTTGTGGAACGAGCGGCTTGCGTTGCCAACACGCTCGTGCCTAGGCGAGCAATGAAGGTTTCGGAGCTTGGCGCGGTCGGGCTCAGAGTGGCTGTGCTTAGCGTTTGATTGCCAAACGAGCAGGTACTGCTGAAGCGTCCTATCATATACACTGTTCCCCCAGTTACACTTATATCTTGACCCCAGTCAGAGTCGACACTACCCGCTGATTGCGCCCAACGCAAGTCGCCCTGAGGCGAATAAGAAGCTACCGCAATGTCGGTTTTGCCAGCACTAATAAGCTTCACAGAACCAAATGAAGCTGCGCCAGTAATGGACCCAACTACATAGGGATTCCCGGCTTCGTCCAGGCACACTCTGCTCCAACCACCTGTGCTAGTTCCTTCGTCTGCTCGCACCCACTGTATTGCTCCCTGTGGAGAATACTTAGCGAGGAAATTACCCGCTCCAAATGGCACAATGGCATCGAAAGTAGCGGCGCCATCAACAAACCCAGCTACGTAAACATTGCCAGCGGCATCCGGAGTAGCTTTGCCCGGAACAGCTACTTTTTGTCCTCTAAACTGTCGTGCCCACTCGAATCTTCCCTGTGGACTGTAGCAGGCAACCAGTCCGTCGCGGGTTCCGCGGGGCCGCAGTGTGGTAGTTGAGCTGAAGGTGACCGGCAGACTGAAACTAGTAGTTAAATAAGCTCGACCATCAGCGCCAATTGCAAGCCCTGTTTCTACGTAAGTACCTGGCCCGCTAGCAGGTGGCGTGTAGTAAAAAGTAGGTACCAAGGATTGCACAGCACCCGTCTCAGCGGATAGACGGGCCAAGAAGGTAGTGTTCGTACCTGGAGAAGAAATACTCTGGCCACCAATTGTGGTATTTGAGTAGAAGAATCCGCTGAAGTACACGTTACCGGCCGCATCAAAGCCAACGCCGTGTCCAACGGAACGAGGCGTCGCTTGCTGTGCCCACTCAGCAACGCCTTCGGGCGAGTAGCGCACAATGAAGGCCCGATCATCAGTGCCGCCGGCAAGCTTCACGCCATTGCCTAGGTCTATTTCTTTGTTCGAGGAAAAGCCTACCACATACACGTGACCACTGGCATCGACCGCCACTTTCTTCGATTCTATCCAACCTGCTCCGTTAAGTTGGCGTAGCCAAGCTAATCTCCCGTCGGCAGTGTATTTCGCTATAAAGATGGAGTTGGCCGAACCAACAGGAGCGGTGAGCGTCATTCCCCCCACAACAGTTGCATTGGTTCCGCTGAAGTTACCAACTTCATAGAAGTTACCGGCGCCATCGACGGCAGAGCTGCCGGCTTTAACCACCCCAAAACTCCACGGGCTACCCATGGTTTGTGCGCTTTGCCAAGTAGGCGCCGTCTGGGCCAACCCTTTAAAACCTAGACCGAACGCAACCAACAAGCCCGTAATGAATCGAATTAAACGAGTAATAGTAAGCATAAGAAAGTAGTTTGATACACCGGATAAATTGCATGCTAAAGCTACGCCCCACAGCGCATTAACACAACGACCAGACAAGTAGCTTGTCTGGTCGTTGTGTTAATGCGCTGTGTTCAGCTGTTGCCTTGGATGACTTAGAACAAGAAGTCGAACCCAAGGAATATTAGGCGCTCCTCGCCCACCGAGTAGGTCACATTGACAACCGCTTGCTTGAGGATGTCCACCCACACGCCGCCGCCAAAGGCTGAGTGCAGCGCATCGAAGCCCGTTTTCACGTCGTAGGGGCTGTACACGCGGGCAGCATCGGCCAGACCTAGGATACCAAACTTACCGGGCAGCAAATAGGCGTTGAAGGTGAAGAGTTGCACGCGCACTTCGCCGTTGGCGTAGAACGAGCTGCGGCCAGCGTAGCGCGTGCGACGGTAGCCGCGTAGGTTGGTGGTACCGCCTAAGGTGTTGGCCTGGTAGAAGCGGTAGTCGCCGAGGTTGCGGGCCACGCCCAAGCGCCCGGCCCAGGTGAGCTGGAAGGGGAAGTTGGGGCTCACGTAGAAGCGCACCTCCGACGCCAAACGGCCGTAGCGCAGCTTCTCGCCGTTGAGCTGGTAGTTGTACTCGGCGCTGTTGTACCACCGGATACCAATACGCGGGTTTTTGGGCGAGCTGCTGGCATCGAGATTCAAGTACACTTTACCTCCTAGGTAACGGTTCAGACCAAAGTCGGAATCACGAATACCCACGGCGGCGCCTGTGCGGTTGTCGTTGCCGGTACCAAGCCCTTCGGCAATCTTGCTACCTAGGTTTTCGCGGTCGACGCGGAATTGATCGTATTGCGGACCGAACCCTAGCTTCAGGAAGCTAAAAATGTCTTTCTCCAGCATCGGGGCCACGTAGAAGCGCGAGAAGCGAATCCGGTAGGTCTCGTTGATATCGCGCAGCCGCACACGACCATCAGTTTTGGGCGCTTCGTTGCGGGTGTCGTTGCCGAGACCAAAGTAGTTGTACAGCAGCTGCGGCCCGTAGAGCTGGCTACTGATGTTCAGATCAAGCTTGCCAAACACGTCGGTAAACTGACCACGATAGCGCACGTTGTAGGCGCTCTGCGAGAAGGCGTAGTTGGCCACCAACGACTGCTCCGAGGCAAACGGCTTTTTGCGGAAACCGTAACGTCGGTACGTCGCGCCGCCGCCAATGAAGATCCGGTCGTCGACGTTGTAGCCGAAGTAAGCAGCCGGACCTAGGTAGTTGAGCTGGTAGTCTTTGCGGTCGGTACGGTTAGGATAATCGTAGCGGTTCACGTCGGTGTTCGACGCTAGGCGCAGGCGCGTGGTGCGACCCGGCACAATTACGTTGCCCGAATCGGCGTCGTACACCTGGGTGTAGTTACCTAGGCCCCGCACGTGCGAACGGTCTACGATGGAGTCGCGGTCGGTGCCTGCGATGATGCGTACGTTGGTGCCCTTTTTTACGTCACCACGCACGTCGTAGACGTCGTTGCCAGCGAAGCCGTAGAGGCGAATGTCTTTAGTGACTTTGTTATCGAAGGTGCGGTCAAATAGGATCTTGGTCAGCTTACCATCCTTATTGATCTTCTGCACCGTCACGCGGGTTTTGTTGCCTTCGAGACGCTCCACCACGAATTTTTCATTTTTAGAGCTACCCTTCACCTCCGTAATCTTCGACACCATCGTGTAGTAGTCGGCGGCAAGTTGGGGCAGTAATTCGCGACGGCTCTTGAGCTTGGCGGCAATTTCGGGACCGTGTTCGTCGTAGATTTTCTTGGGCCAGCGCTGGCGCAGGGCGTTGTCGATTTCAGCGTCGGTGAGGCGCTTCTTCAAGTCCTCGGCCGTTTTCACCCAATCTTCCTTCGTGATGGAAGCTAGGAACACCCGGTCGTTGGCCAGGGCGGTGAGGTTCAACCCTTTCCAGTCAGCGTAGTCGTAACCGAAGTTCTGGAAGTTGCGGATAGCCCACTTGCGCGAAGCTAGGTACGGGAACAATCCGTCACCCTTGAAGAAGGCAATGTCGCGGTCTTCGGGTACGGCTGTGAATTTCCGGTCGCCGTCCTTGTCCTTGCGCTCCGCCCAGCGCCACTGGTCTTCGTGCCGGTCCCAGTCACCAATCCACATATCGAAGAGGCGCGAGCGGGCAAACGCCTGTTCGTCGACGCGGTTGTCGTTGTCTTCTTCTAAGCGTTCCAGCACTTTGTCGGTGCCCACCAGATTCTTGGCGTTGCCCAATGACTCCACGTTGCTCTGGTTGTCCTTGGCGTCTTCTTCCAAGAACACCGGCGTGTTCGAGAATCGCTCGTAGTACTGCTCCAGCCGTGGGTCCTGCGGAATGTAGCGCAACTCAGGGTTGGTGTGCAGAATGCCCGCGGCCGAAGCAAGGGGAGGAATCGGCAGGGCGCCATACGGATGCTGAGCCGAAATCTGGTCTTGTAAAATATCCTTTGCCGCCCCAGCGCGCAGGGCTTCAGGCAGTACCGCCGAAGGGTCCTTGTTCAGCCCGCGCAGCGTATAGTTGCGGCCTTCCTCGTTGCGTACTTTCAGCGAAGCCGTTTGCTTGCCACCCCCTACTTTGTAGGGCGAGAGGCCACCACGCTCGGTAGCTAAGTCGAGCACTGGCATTTTCACGGGCGTAGCCCACTCGGCGCGGTAGTGCTTCCCGAACAGGAACTTGTGGAACTTGCCCCGGTCAGCGTAGGCCGGGTTGGCCGCCACCGTGATGCTGCTATCCTTGAACGAGACGCTGGGCGCCTGTTGCTGTACGGCTACCTGCTCCACCAACTTGGTTTGTTTGGCGTAGAGCGGCGTCCGGAATACGCGTCGGGCCACTTCACCACTGTCTGCGGGCACCAGAAACTCCGTCCAGACCTCACCGTTGTCGTAGTAGTTTACCCGGGCAATGCCTTTCTCCTTATCCGAGAACATAGCATCAGCGCCGTTGCCGGGCTTCACGTGCTGGGTTTTGCAGCCGGCACCACTAATAATCTGATGGTAGGTGGGCGTTTTGAAGTATTGCAAGTTGTGCTCGTGCCCTGATACATATACGATGTTGGGGTAGCGCGCGAAAATATCCTCCAGTCCCTTCTTATAGGTCTGATAAAGTGGGTGAGCAATGTCTTGCGTCACGCCGCCGTATTTGCGGGCAAAGGGATAAATCGACCCAATAACCGGCAAGGGCAGGAACGCATATTTGAAGACAATAGACAGCGGGAAGATATGGTCGCCGACGGTGAAGTAGCCCCCATGGATACCGTCCGACTGAATCGGGTGGTGGGCAACGACTATGATGTTCTTATCCTTGTTGCGAGAAATAACGTCCTCTAGCTGCGTGAAGAAGTCGGTCTCGTTGGCAACGCCGCAGCCGCTGTTCGCGCCGTAAGGTTTCTCCGTGGTTTGGGTCTGCAAAAACCACTGCGAGTTCAGCATGATCAGCACGATGTCGTCCTGCACGCGCACCTCAAACGGCCCAGGGCAACCGTCGCGCGGAATCAGGAAGTCGCCGGTGTAGGCAAACTGCGCCGAATCCTTCATCATGTAGTTTTCGATGAAGGTCTGCTGGCGCACTACCTGATCGAGGCCACCGGCTAGGCCTTGGCGCCAGTCGTGGTTTCCGGGCACCATGTACTTCTCGCCAGGATAGTTGCGCAGGATGTCGAGCTGATCGGTCAGGCGGCGCTCCGACTCCTTCCGGTCAAGGGCATTCTCGGGTGGCAAGCCGTATTCGTACACGTTGTCGCCGAGGAACAAGGTGGTGCTTTTGGCACCGGCAGCCATGATTTGCTTGCGCAGGTAATTCAACGACGGTTCGCCCCCCTCTGCTTTAGGAATAGGCTTGCCTACGTCGCCGATCAGGAAAACAGTATACCGAATGTGCGTGCTATCAGGAGGAGTTTTGCTTTGCCAGTTCTCGCCGCCGTGGTGGTAGTTTGGCCGGATTGTGTGCGGGGTCTGCGTTTTCTTTTGTGCGTAAGCAGTTGGCAAGATCCAACTCGTGACGGCCAGTAAAAGACAATAGGCACGGAAAAATCTTCTCATACGGAAGGCGTGAGCGTAATGTGGGTAAGCACCAACCTAACAACGTAAACCAAGTACGAATAATTAGGGTTAGCAGAAAAGGCAGCAAACTTAGAAATTAAGCGGCCGCTTATTTGTTATAAAGCTGTGTGGGCTGCCGTACGAAAACTGGTTGCTTACAGTTTAGTATAGGCAACGAAAAACCTGAACGCAATATTCGCGTTTTACCTTGGTTCACCGCTGCTCTCCCTGGCAACGCCCTTTCTCCCCTACTGCATGGAAACTACCAAGATACTTAAGGAAGCAAAATCCGAGATTATCAACCAAGCTGGCGCGTACATCACAGCACTTTTCGAAAAGAAACTGCCGGGCCAGCTCGTGTACCATAGTCTGAAGCATACGCAAACGACAGTTCGGGAGGCGCAGGCCTTGGGCAAAGCAGCGGGCCTGAGCGATAGAGACCTAGAAGCTTTGGTATTAGCCGCCTGGTTTCACGATGCCGGCTACCTTGAAATATACGACGGACATGAGTACCGCAGCATGGAGTTGGCAGAGCAATGGCTAACGGAGCAAGGCTACCCGGCCGACCGGATTGCGCTGGTGAAGGACACGATCCGGGCCACGCACCGCAACGAGCGCCGCGACACTGAGCTGCAACAGTTGCTCGTGGATGCTGATATGAGCAACCTAGGTAGCGAAGACTTTATTGCCGGGGCCGAGCTGCTGCGCGCCGAGTGGGAAACCACTGTTGGCAAAACCTACTCGAATGTGGAGTGGGCCGAGAACCAGCTCGACTTTATGCTGACGGCTAAGTACTACACCGATGTAGCCAAGGAACGGTACCAGAAGCAGTTCAAAGACAATATCAAGGAGCAGCGCGACCTGCTCAAGAAGATCGAGAAGAAGAAGAAAAAGAAGGATAAGGAGAAAACCGAGACGTTCGCCGAGCCTAAGCGTGGTATCGAAACCATGTTTCGCACCATGTATGGCAACCACATGAAGCTGTCGGACATGGCCGATAAAAAGGCGAGTATGATGATTCAGCTGAACGCAGTGCTCATCTCGGTCATCGTGACGTACCTAGGTATTAAGATCGGGGGCAAGTCGGCGGTGCTGAGCCCAGCTTTTACCCGCAACCCTTTGCTGATGGTACCGATGGGACTTCTGCTCATCACGGCGCTTGGCTCGGTGGTGTCATCCATCCTATCGGCCCAGCCTGACGTAACGAGCTTTAAATGGCTGAAAAAGAGCCCACAAGTAGCCAACAACCGCCGCGTGAATCTGCTGTTCTTCGGCAACTTCACTAAGCTCAGCCTCGACGATTTCCAGGGCGGCATGACGGAGCTAATGCGCCAGAAAGAGTCGCTTTACATCAACATGGTAACCGACATCTACTACCTCGGCGAAGTACTGTCCAAGAAATACCGCTTGCTGCGCATCAGCTACACCATCTTCATGGTCGGCCTAATCCTGACGGCCTTATCGTTCGGCATTGTGCTGCTGTATAAGGTGTAAGGCAGTTTGTAGAAATTAAGTACCTACAAAACGGCTGTCATCCTGAGCTTGCGAAGGACCTTATCACGCCAGAACGACCCATGTAACAGTGGCTTGTTCAAAGGTGATAAGGTCCTTCGCAAGCTCAGGATGACAGCCGTTTTTGTTTTATTAGCTTAGTGATTTACTCCACTGCTCTGTTACCTGTTACTCTTTATCGCTGCCAAGCGCTTGATTGATTCGCCCAAAAAGCGATGCATGCGTTGCAATTGGCCAAAGCGAATCAGGGAGCTAGAACTGGCAATGTGGCCGTAGCGAAACTCCAGGGTAAGCAGCGCAGTACCTTCCGTGACGGGCTCGATGAAGAAGAATAACAGGGAGTTAGGAAAAACTCGGAAGTGCGAGATTTTCTCCACGTACTCAATCCGATCTTCATCCTCAAAGTACTGCACGGCTTGAAAGTCGATTTGGCCGTTGTTGATATCCACTTTGTAGGAGGTACCCAAGCGTCCCGCTTTGGTCACGTCGTAATGCACCTTAGTGACACCTGCCATCCACCGCGGGCGCAGCCGGAAGTTGCTGACGATGCGTAGCACGTCGCGCGCCGGCAGCGGCAGCAAACGTCGCACTTTGAGCGCGTTGTTCTGGGTGCCGCTAGGCCGGCCGGGGGCCATCTGCTCGTCGAGCAGAAGCCGGAGGGGCGTCAGATGCGCATACTGGTAGCATATCTGACCTAGGTAGTCGTAGGTGCAAGTGCCACGCAGCAGGCGCGTCCAGGAGAAGCTCCGGGCGATGTCGGCGGGCTTTTGCGTTTCGAGGTAGTCGTCCGACAGCAGCAGGTATTCGCTGCCGGTTACGTTGTTCTTTAGCAGGCGGTGCACCACAATCAGATCACGCCCCATCAGCTTAGTGAAGTTGCGAATCTGGGCCACATTCACATGACCGTAGTGCACGATAATCTTGAGGGTGAGATCGTTGTTGCGCAGCGCAGCACCTAGGGTGGAGCCCGTGTCGCGCTCCACTAACCGGACGTAGTTCTGAAAATCGAGGAAGATGCGCCGGCACTGGGCCACGAGGTCCTGAATGGAAGGCGGCGGCCCAAGGCGGTAGAACAAAATGGCGTCGCCCTGAATTTCGCTCACCGACATACCTAAGGTATTGGCCTCGATCAAAATTTCGAGCAAGTCGGCCACCAGCCACTGGGCTAGGTCGTCGCCGGTTTCCTGAATAAAACGGGTGAACCCACTAATATCCGGAATGAAAAGCAGCGCCGGCTGGGCACCACTACGTCCCGTAGCAACACGGCCGCCGGCAGCGCGACGGGCAGCATGCAAATCGTCCAGTAAGCCCATGCGGATAAAAACGGTAACTGAACAGAGAGAAAGTTGCTGCGCGAAATTACTTGCCTTTACGCAGTGTCTGGCTTCGCAGTTTGGCAGTGGCGTTGCTTTCCCGTTACCTTTGCCCCTAGCTAACTTCCGAAAGGCCCCGTAGTTCAACGGATAGAATAAGGGTTTCCTAAACTTTAGATGTGAGTTCGATTCTCGCCGGGGCCACATGAAACCGTGTTTACAGCCCGTAGACGCGGTTTTACTTTTTCAGGGGTACGTTTAGGGGTACAAGACGGCTAATCACATGTTATTGCGCAGAGCGTATCGGAATGGTTGACCTACGAAATAGGGCTGTGGATTTCCTTGTTAAACACTTCTACTACCTACTGCTCATCTTGCTGACGGGAATACTGTCTCAATTCATCGTTAAGACAAGTGATAGCACGCCTGCTGCCTTGGCACAGCTCGGCTTCTTGTTTGCTGTCTTTCAGTTCCTCTTTGTACAATTGAACAACAGACAGAAGAAGTACTTTGATCTACGTTATGCGTTCTTCAAAGATGTAGTGAAGCAGCTACACGCCATCAGTGATATTATCCAGCAAGCGATGCTACTGGACGTAGCACCCGCTGAAACTATGAATAAGTTGATGTCTGCAGCTAATGAACTGAGCGCGGCAATTAATGCGAATGAGAAGCTTCTGTTTCCTGGCCTCCTTTCGACTCCTAGTGCTCGAACGATTAACGAGCAGATCACAGCGCTGCTGAATAGAACATCAGCTTACCACGTGTCCGTATCGAATGATGAGTCAGAAGCTCACGCAGTAATCGAATCAACGAATTGGCACAATGAGACTCGAATCATCCTGAAGCAGTTTAACAAAGACAAATATACCTTCTTCAACACCATTCGGGGGTATCTTTGAAAAGCCCCAGCGTTGGCCAAGGCTTTTGTCTTTTTAGTACTTGGTCGACAGATGGAACAAGATGGAGGGTATCATAAAAAAGCCCTGATCAATGATCAAGGCTTTCTTTGCCGAGGTAACGAGATTCGAACTCGCGACCAAAGGATTATAAGTTCCCTGCTCTAGCCAGCTGAGCTACACCCCGTTTCGCATACACACGATATATTGCTTGGTTAGGTTGACAAAGCATTTGAGTTTTTATTCCCTTACAGCGTTAGGAGGCGTACAGGCCATCATAAAGTCAAAGCCTAGAGCTGAAAAGTAAGCTTTTTTGATTACAGGTCTTGGATCAAGACTATTGCCAATTGCTGACTGCTTCTTAGGTATTTCTTCCCGTGCCGCAATTAGAAGGCGATGACGGAGTAGATTATCTACCAAGGATTCAAATGAACTCCGCTCTATTCCTGTATCGCCTCGTTCATGCCGTAATCTTTCCAAGTCAAGCGAAACACCAATCGTCCGGGATTTACGAAATAAATATATTCCACTAGGGTTCTGCTGGTGCTCGTAGTTAGGCTCAAAGATTTGTAAGGTTCGAGCTATAGTCTTACTGTTAAACAACTCATCTAGTAACTTAACCTCCTTTGCTGTCAACTGCCTGAGTATATCCGCATACACAGGTTGAACATCTACCTGCGTATCTGGGTCAGCAGCATTTGCAAGTAATGCAGCCCACTTATCAGCTAAGCCAGGATCTGGTTCGTGTGCGGCTGCTTGAACTAAAGGCACGAGTATCTTTGGCTCGACAGGTTTAGGCTCACGGCCGACCGTAGCTAAGTAAGCCGTTGCTCGTTGGCCAAGTTGCTGAATCCGTTCCCAGCCGGCCTTGCCTAATTGCTCAGCAGCTGGGCCTACAAACTTACCTAGGAAAGCGCCGCCAGTGGCCGAGAGTAAAGTGGTGAGTTCGTCTGCCATAATGAGATCAACAAATACTCCCCTTTAATTATTACTTCCTAGCCTATAAAGCAAAGATTCAACAAAAGCCAGAGCTTCTTGAGCCTGTCCTTTACTTACACCTATATGTTCACCATGAACAAAACTATTTCTCATTTCTGTCAACGCCCTTAACGTCTCAAGATCTTGCTTGTTTATAATATTATTTTTTATCGCTATATCGAACATTTTCATCAAACTCTCCCTCTTAAATATAAGATCTTTGAGTCTCAACTTTCTGAACAAGTAATTCTCTATAACTTTTAATAGCTCAATATAAGAGTGGCTATAATAACCATCTTCAGACAACTTCTTTGCCACCTCTAACGAGGTAATTTCTTTTATTTTTAATTCATTTTGTTCTTTATACTTCTTCTGTCTAATATACCTAACCAAAAAACTTCTACTTAACATAAAATTAAATAAAAATAGAAAAACAATAACAAAGTTTGATAAATTCAACAAATTGTCAATTGTCAACCAAGCAATATTGTTTATAGCATACATGATCATATAAAACACACCCATAAAAGTAGGGCATAAAGCAATAGCTAAAAATAAAACATAGCTCAAAACTTCTATATAATTAATAATTTTATAGTTTTTATACTTCGTATTGTAAAATATATAAGGAATAACATAGATATGAACTACCACTACAAACGCCAGTATAATACCAAATAAAAACTATGAAACAGTGAACGAAAATATACCATAGTTAATATTTATACTTTTTAGCTCATCTTTGAATGCACTTAATGAAATTACTATTGCAGCAAAGCCGATTATAAATTGATATCTGTCCTTAACTTGCTCCATTATGAACAACTATTTAAGCTTAGATCCTGCATTAATCTTATTAGTTAAATCAGCTAATTTCTGCTTTGCGTCGTCTATTTTCTTCTGCTTTTCGAACGCTTCCAGCTTTTCATCGAGTATAAGCTCAATACCTACCTTCACGGTTTCGAAATAAGCCAAGCAGTCTTCTTCTTTTAGTGCGTGTACCCCTACGCTTAATATTCCATACAGCGCCTTATTTTCTACCAGAAACGCCGGTAGGTGAGCTCTGAGTAGTTCAATCTTATCCGCCATCCTTGCTCTTGAATATGGCTCCTCATCCCAACCTTGGTCTGCTTTAGCTATTGTATGAGCTTCTTCTATTAAGCCTTCAAATATTCGACGCAAGTAAACAAACGAGCCTATTCCTACACCATTTGCTGCTAGCCCAATTGCTCTTGTAAATTCCTTTAATTTATCTCTTGAAAGTATTTTGTTATATTGTTTTACCTGTGAAATATGAAAATACGCAACAGATGGGTGTTGTCCGACTTTCATAAATACACGATTCTCATCATCATAAAAATAATAGAAGGTGAATTCTTGCGATGTCCGAACGCATTTAGCTATAGCAGATCCTAAGCCACCATACGAAGTAAATTCCGAAACATGAACTGAATAAGCTATAGTTATATTATATGTTGTATTTTCCCCAAGCCCAGGATTAAAGTAATCTATATTACCTCTAAAGCTTATCAGTTTATTAAAATCACTTCTATTTTCATCTGTAATTTTAATAGGTGTATAAATTGGCAATTCAAATAGAAATGCTTTAGCATCAAGATTATTCATGGTATATGTTTCGTTTAATTGTTACTAATCAAGGCTACTTCCCCTCCCTCTTCAACTCTTGTATCAGCAGCGTCCGAACTGAGCTAATAAGGATTGAAGCCTAAGCAGTAGGCACCTCAATACTTGGGCGTCTGGCCTAGTCAAGGGCCAAGGTGCATAGTAGCGTAGCTACACAAAGAGGCTATTTCTCCTTTTCACTTTTCGAAGACAAACCTGCTTCTTTGCGTAGTTGAGCTTGTATAAGAGCTTTCTCCTGAGCTAGTTCCGTCTGGTATTGCTCTAGTATCATACTTATGGCTTGAATATTTAGCTCCAGCAAGCCGATTTTCTGTGCTCGTAGAAGCAGCACTTCGTTTTCGTGGCTAGCTAATTTCTCTCCCATTTTTTCTAACGATAAGCATCATGATGCTTCTTTATTGTCGCACCTAGGTGTTGACTTTTTGCTGTCGCTGTAAGATAGAAAAAGCTCCCTTGTGAGGAGCCTATTGTTTGTATTGGAAGCTAGCTATGCTTGACCTATCAAGCTATACCTAACAACATGCTTCATCAAGCGCTAAAGAATGCACGGAAACTAGAGCTACTTCCCTTGCTTGTCTTTTTCCAGTTCCTGGATTAGCAGCATTCTTAATAGAGTGGACAGGTTGGTACCACGCTTTTTCGCAAGCGTCTTACCTGCATCTGCCAACTCGGCATCAACACGCAAGTTGATCAAGGTTTTCTTAAGAGAAGTATCCTTTTCCATGTGGCAAACATACAAAGACATAAATACAATGTAAAGACAATAGATATAATTTTCTTTACACAATATTTGTTTTGTATATCATTTGTCTTTACAATTGTAACACAAAAGAGGTCACCCCCGGCAAGGGGTGACCTCCAGTTTTAGACACCGGGCCGGCAAGCCCTAGTATCCATCTTCACAACAAAGGTACGATGAATCATCATCAGTCCCAGGTACTGACCGTCGGTATGGTCGGCCTGACCCGCTATACCGGTCCCCTAGGTCGGTTCTTAGAACAGCAGCGCGAAGAGAAAGCCGCTGCTATCCTGCGCTCGATGCGCACCAACATTACGGGAATGCTCGATGCGGAACTCTTCTCTTCCGAGGAGTGCCAGCGCTGCACGGCCAACGTGGAGCAGTGCCATTGTGTGGCCCAGCTGCAACGCTGGTTCCGCAACATGTACCGCGTGCGCACCGAGCGCCAGCTAGCGCAAGCAGTAGTTCAACGCACTCAGCGTGGGCGCACCGCCGACTATGCTGCCGGGCTTACCCACCAGACTGAAGCCGCTGAGTTCATGGAAGAAACTGGACTTTCTTACTTAGATATTCTCACTCTCTAACCTCACGCAGCTTATGAAAGTCGTTCACAACATGTCCGCTCCTACGGGAACTGACCTAGCAGATCGCGCTCAAGTCTTTTTCGAAGATGAGATTGCGCAAGGCAACATGGTTGGAATTACCATCCGCACCAACTCCACCGACACAAAAGGCAGCGAGGTAACTGTTTCGTGGGAAGTGGGCACGAAAGTCATGGTCTTAGTGCTCAACTACTGCCAAGAGCAACTGCGCATCAATGAGGAAAAGCTCGCTAGCCTAGAAAGCCGCCAAGTGTTATCGGTACAGGAAGGAGGTGCTGCACAATGCTAACCATTCCTAAAATTCACTTTTGGTTTCGTAAAAATCCGCGCAACGCCGACCGCCCCGGCTCTATCGTTTGCCGCCTTACGGTCACTAAGAAGAGCGAGGAGGAAACCACTATTCACGAAGAAAACTTTGCTACAGGCGTACTGGTGCAGCGGACGGAATGGAACACGCACACCAAGCGGGTCAATGGCCGCAAAGAGGCGGCTATGCTCGCTAATCTGCGCATCACAAAGATCGAAGATCGTTTAACCGAAATTATCTACGACTTAGAACGGCAAAAGCAGCCTATTACCTGTGCTGCCATCCTGCGCCAGTACAATGCGGGCGAGTGCCCGTTGAGCTTGATTCAGCTTCTTGCGGATTACCAAAGGGAGCGGGAAAGCCTTATTGGGGTTGAAATATCGCTTGTGACCTACAAAACCAACGGCGTGTGGCGAAAGAAAATAACCCAATACCTAGAGGCCACCAAGCAAATAGAGCTACGCCCCGATGAAGTCAAGCATACGGCGGCGGATAAAATGGTGCAGTGGCTCTTGGTTACGGATAAGTGCAATCGGAACTACGTGGCAAAAATTACGCAGTACCTAGGTCAAGTACTGGAGTGGGGTGTACGCCGGGAGTATCTAAGTCGCAATCCATTAAAGGGATATAAGTGCAAGAAGCTAACTCCGAAAGAATTGGTTTATCTGACGCCTGAGCAGATACACAAGCTCGCTACTCATTCTTTTAAGGAAGAGGGTATGCAGCGTGTGGTGGACTGTTTCTTGTTCCAGTGCTGGACAGGGTTGTCGTATTCGGATTTAGAGGCGCTTGATGTCGCGAAAGCCGCTGAAGCGCGCAATGGAAGGCGTATTCTGCATGTAACGCGCAAAAAGTCTACCCTTTTCCAAGAGTACAAATGTGTTATACCGCTATCTCAAGAAGCGGAAATGATTCTTGGTAAGTATAACGACCACTTGCCAGTTACGTCGGGGCAGCACTACAACCGCTATCTAAAGGAAGTCGCCAAGGTTATCGGTTTCAAACAGAACCTGACAACCCACATTGGGCGCAAGACGGCTGGGGTTATGTTGCTCAACAAGGGGATGCGAATGGAAACCGTGTCGAAGGTGCTAGGTCATGCTTCTGTGCGCCTGACAGAAAAACTATACGCCAAGATTCTCGACAATACGGTTGCTGATGAATTTGACGCCGTGTTTGGCAGCGCCAACGCACCTGACCCTTACTTTGAGCCAGAGCCAGAAGAACATCAAACACAGGTTATTTCATTTCGCTTCGGCGCTTAATACCATTGATATGAACTACGCTGAAAAAGAATTGCGCGAAGCCATGGCTTACTTAGATGAAGCTCGTACCACAGAAATCACTTTGAAGTCTGTGTTACGCGACTTGGAGCTAGGTAAGCCAGTAGAAGTAAGCTTCACTTGCGCAGGCGGTATAGTAACTATGTTATGCCCTGATAACTCAGGAAGAAACCTAGCACAAACGCTACTAGAGACTACTCAAACCAGACTCCAGAAGCTGGAAGAGCAGGAAGTATATTGGTGTCAAGAGGTAGCACGCGTTGATAAGCAGCAAAGGCTTAAGGCCGAACTATGTATTCGACCTGATACTACGTTGAACACACTTCTAGATGAAAGAGGCGAGCCACGGCTAAGGATTGTGACCGACACGCCTTCTTGATGCAGTAAGAGGCAAGGGGGCGAAGTAGATAGTAATTGGGAGTAATAGCCGAGTTACCTTTTGCCTCATTAACAATTTGGTATTTGGCAACAAATAAGCTGGCAAGCTGATGAGTACTGAGCACGAAGAATACGAAGATTACCAAGACGATGAAGACTATAACTCTTCGAACGAATCCAATGATGAGCCTGATTTAGATTCCCTCAATAATTATTGGATCTGGGCGCGTGAAAAGGCTATTGAGCGCGCTGAACAAGAACATCTATGGGAATATCGGGAAACAGGAAACACTGAATTTAATGCCGGTGAAAGTATTCCATTTCATCCTGACTTTCAGGCTGCTTTCTTGAGATCAGTGGGGGGCTCTCTTTCTGACCCAGATACGGTGCCGGCATTTGCCTTGTCAGATTGGTTACAAGCACGCTTCGGGCGGGAAAACGAGCGACCCACTTTTCAATACCTGATTGACCTATTGGAGGAAGAATATCCTTCTCCTAACAAACGTGTTCTTGTAGCGCTTGAATGGCTCAAGCGAAAGTATGACTCCTGCCCATCTTGGCCGCCTCGTTATGACATTGAGCGTGGCTTCATTATCCGGCGAACCAGTGCTGCCGAAGCACATCCACTACAAGGGAATGACTTACTGTCTGAACAACCTACAACACCTCCTGCCAAGATTGATGATTTAACAATTGAACCAGCACCAGCGACAGGTCCAGAAGCAGTACAGGTTTTATGTCAGCCAGGCTTCACTTGGCAAGATGCTTTGGAGCTAATGCAGTATTTAAGCATTGTCGATAACAAAGGAAATTGCTTAACGAATGAATCATTAGGCAGAGGCCAAAAAGGCAAGAGTGCTTTTACTGCAGCTTATAAAGTATTGCAAAGAAGTGGGCTATTCATACCTGTTAAGACTAATAAGATATGGGCAGAAATCTTCTACCATGCTTATGGTGCTGTTTTAGGAGACAAAGTGATTAACTACAAACCTAATATCGCTGACAATGGCAGCTACTCCTTCAGGGATTATGTTGCAGAGGCAAAAGGATGGGTTGACGCTTGGATAAGAAGCCACCCAAAAGATCAATAACTACCTTCTGTTGGTCAGTAATGAGCAGTTATGGATAGTTCCAATAAGGGCCACCCGTAACTGCTCATTAGGTTTAGTCTATTTGCTCAATGCCATCAGGCAACATCCCTGTGGTTACAGCAAATGCAATCTACAATCATTACTGCCGGTATCACGCCTGCTGAATTGTTGGAACAATTCCGGGCTGTGGTCCGATTCGAACTTCAGCAAGTAGGTATAGCTATGCCTACTAATGCAGTTGAAACGGAGGAATTGCTTACTGTTAAGCAGGCAGCAGCCCTGCTTAATGTAACAGTTCATAGCATCCACGAGTGGAAGCGCATAGGTAAATTGCCCTACTCAAAAATGGGCAGCCGCACCTATTTTAAACGCTCTGAACTGCTTAGCAGCTTACAGAGCCAGCAGCGCAGTCTGAAAGGAGGACGTCGTGGGTAACTTCTCCAAGGCACTGCAAAAGCGTCTCAGCCAAAAAGCACTAGGCCACACCGCTCCAGAATTTACCATACCTCTTCCTGAAAGTCGTACGTTCTGGGCCGCCCGTATGCTGCAGGGCGAATGGTGGCAGCTTCAGCCTGGACAGCACATCGTTATCTCGCGTAAAGGGAAGCAGGAAATGCTCGGCTTCAAGGTAGAGAAGAACAAGCTCGCCGCTCGGATACCCTTTATTGAACTGGTGGCCCTGGATGGCAGCTGGGGCACAGTGTTACTGCCCAAAGAGATCGAAGCCATCGTGCGTTTTGAGGTCCGTGAAGACGCTGACCCACTCACTGCCTTTGCCGAACTGTTAACCAAACTGGTCTCCTTGAACTAGCCGCGGGCTAGCGACGCACCTAGCTAGGTGCACCCTCTCTCCTATTCCTTCCCCTCGTTTCCGGCCTTATAGCCCTGAACGTGTCTCCGTTGCCGATATGCTCGTCTCCTATTTTCCCAAGCCTAAACAAACGAAGGCCAGCCAAGAAACGGACATTGTGGCGGTACTCCGCGATGTGCAGTTGGGCAGGTGGCGCGAGGCCGTCGAAGCCGTGCGCGCTCTGCTGGGCACCGCTACCTATGATGAAGAAAAGCTAAAGCTCCCTGCCTACACAGTCTCGGGTACCTTCACCCAGCGGCTGAGCGAAGCTCTGATCAAGCACAGCGGCTTGATATGCCTAGATGTCGACAAGAAGCATAACCCGGGCGTCGACCTCGTGGCTAAGCGCAAAAGAGTCGAAGCCGACTCGTACACGTTCGCTTGCTCGTACAGCGTCGGCGGCGAAGGCTACTCCATCATCATCCCCATTCCGGAGGAAGACCACAAAGGCAGCTTCCGAGCACTGGCGGCCTATTACCAACAAGCGCATGGACTCGTCGTTGATCCGGCCTGCAGCGACGTCTCGCGCCTACGCTACGTGAGCTATGATCCGGATCTATACTTGAACGAGTCAGCGGCTACCTTCGAAGAATCATTGCCGGAGACTAGGCCGGCGCCGCGGCTCAGCCAGTCTCGCCCTGAGTTGGGCGTCGGGGGTTATGCACCGCGCACGAATTATGGCAAGGTGATTATTGAGCGCGCCTGCCGCATGGTGTATGATAGCACGGAGGGTAGCAAGCATTATCAATTGCGGGATGCGGCTCACTTATGCGGTGGGTACATTGCCACGGGCTATGTCAATGAGGCTGACGCCTTCGATTCTTTGTATCAAGCTATTCAGACAAAGCCTGAGGTAAAGAATCTAAAAACGGCCGAAGCCACCATTCGTAGTGGCTTCAAGAAAGGAGCTCAGAAACCTCTCTTACCTGATTTCCAACAGCGTATCGTGCGCCAAAGGGCCCGTGAAGGTCAGCCGCGGGAGTTGATCGTAAATGCGTTGGGGATCTACGATGGCATTAAGCCCGAGTTGTTAGCGCCGGCCATAGATGCCGTGCTTGACACGCCGAATCCTACGTTCCTGACCTTTTGGAAGCTGGTCGAGAACGAGAAGAAGCGCGACAGCTTCAGGCTCATGATTGACCGCGTGAAGCTGCGCAAATGGTATAACCAAGAAGGCTTCTGCCGGCGCCCGGCCGGCGAAAATGTAGAATGGCTACGGGTCGTTGACAACGTGGTGTGCCGCGTCAAGCACTTTGAAGTAAAGCAGTATGCGTTTGATTACGTCGAGGGGCTACCCGCCCATTTTGATGACATTGAGCAGGAAGATCTACTCGATGTGCTACTCACGCAAATACGGGGCGTATTCGACCGTGAGGTGCTGCAAACGCTTCAGCCCTTCGTACCTAGCTTCGTGCGCGATACTCCGAATAAGGCGCACTTCTTTTTCCAGAACGGCTGGGTAGAAGTTACTGCTGAGGCTATCACCAAGCACCCCTACGCCGCGCTGCCTGGCCTCATCTGGGACACACAGAAGATCGCCCACGATATTTACCTCGTTGACCAAGGTGCGGCGCAACAGTGCGACTTTCACTCGTTCATGGTCAATGTTACAGGCAAGGATGCCCAGCGCCTAGAACAGCTACAGAAAGCCCTTGGCTATTTGCTCCATGGCTACAAGGAGGAAACTAATACCAAGTGTATCATCATCGTCGATGAAGTAGCCACCCAGGGCCGGCGCGACGGCCGCACGGGCAAGAGCTTGCTCATCAAAGCCGTGAGTAAACTGGTGAAGGTAACGCTCATTCCAGGCGAGAACTTCCGCTTCGATGACAGCTTCCGCTTTCAGCGCATTGATGACGACACCCGCATTGCTTACTTCGACGAGTGGCCCAACAAGCGACTCAGCCTAGACAAGCTCTTCACGGAGATTGCCGCCGATATGGCCGTCAACCGCAAGAACCAGCCGGAGATCTTGATCCCATTCAAGGACAGCCCCAAGTTTGCCATCACCACGAACGACGTGGTCACGGGCGAAGGCGGCAGCCGCGAAGGCCGCAAAATCGAGATTCCACTGGTACCCCACTATTCCGTCAACTACACGCCGAAGGATGAGTTCGGCACGGGCTTCTTCGATGAGGGCTGGGATGAAGATGAATGGAACCGCTTTTTCAATCTCGCCCTCGGCTGGGTGCAACTGTTCTTGCGTGGCGGCCGCAAGCTAACCCAACTGCAAAACGCAGGCCTTAGCAGCCGTAAGCTGGAGGAGGCAACCAGTCCCGAGTTCGTGGAGTGGGCGGCAGAGGTAGTCGCACATGATGCGTCCTACAGCACGGGCGACCCGATGAGCAAGCACCTATGGGCCGAGCCTATGTACGAGAACTTTCTCGCGTATAGCGGCGAGCAAAAAACGCGCTTTTCGATGCGGCGCTTTTACCAGTTCATGGCCCGGTATGGCTTCGAGCGCAAGAAGTGGATCATGCGTGATATCTATCGTGATAAGTCCTACTTCTTGAAGCCTGGAGAAATCGAATAAGGCTGGTGATTGAACTGGTGATCGAAATCTCAATCACCAATAACCAATTATAAATCAACAGTTTACAGACATAAAAGATATAAAAAACAAGCTTACTCCTCCTCTTTATACAGGTTTGTACTTTTTTTATACGCGCTAACTATTAGTAATAGTAAAATACAATCCATAGCTGGAAGAGAGGAAGTCATTATAAAAGACCAAGAATCATTCACAACATGCTGATTATCAAAAGGTAACTGGTGATTGAGATTTCGATCACCAGTTCAATCACCAACTTCTAACTTCTCTAGCCATTACAAGTAACATACACAACGTCAACATCTTAGCTCTAAATCCGCTTTGACAATCCACAAGGCCACACCATTTACCAAGCCTATATTCTCGATGAAAACACACATTTCCACTCTGTTCTGAGCTTTGCAAAGACAGTGACCCGTCGGCTATTTTTTATAAAGTTTATAGTCAACAGATATAGCCTTTGCGCATCAGCTAATCTCCGCTATCCTACACCAGCGTTTACAGGAATAAAACAGGAATGGAACCGCCTACCATAGCCTAAGAAAGCCTAAGACTGTTGCGGCGTTTACAGGCATATAACAGGCATAGAATGACCCTTTGCCCTCCTATAAATAACAGAGATCAACAGCAAAAACGGGTGGCCTTTGTAGGAGCCAGCTGTAGTCCAGCAAAGGGCATAACGAAATGGTATACCCTCACCGTGGGTGGCCCCTAGGTTGCTAAGGTTTGCTAAGGTGCAGCGACCTCAAATGCTAAGAAATGCTAGGATTTTCGACTCGACATGCTAACAAATGCTAACATTTTTTCGACTGTAGCCGGGTTGGCTCTTTCCTGTTTCAGTCGGCTCCCACCCTTACGCACGAACGCGTCATGGGCAGACGCATGCTGACATTTTTCTAACAAGTGTTAACACTTGTTAACGCATGAAAGGCATAGCTCCGGGAACACAACGGAAACCGAATGCCGGTTTACCTCGCCTCATCTCGTTTATAAATTCCCCTCACCAGCTCGCTCATGATAAACCTTGTCGACAGCGTCGGCCCTTACGAATTACCCTCTTCCTGGCACGAAGTCACTACGCGCCAGTACTGTGCGTTGGCCGCCCTCGCCGACTCGACCATGGAGCACGCCGCCGCCTGCCTGGTAGGCCGACCGGTGGAGCTCAGCGAGTCGGTACTTGCTGCCTTGGCTTTCCTTCGCACCGAGCCACTGACCACTGGTGGTCCCGCCTACCCACTGGACCTAGGGCAAGCAACGTACGTGCAGGCGGAGCAGCTGCGCATGCTAGCCTATGGTCAACCATTGCTCTCGTGCTTCGGGCAGCTCTATGGTCTTTTCGTGGCCCGACAGCAGCCAGGCGTCGATGGCTTCGATCAGCAGGTGGCCACCGACCTTGGCGCCGCTTGTCTTGCGTGGCCAATCACCGATACCTACCCCGCCGTGCGGCATTGCCTGTCGGAGCTACAGCGACTCACGACGCAGTACGCCAAGCTAGCTGAGCCCTGCCTGTGCGTGCAGTGCCGACAGCCGCGGCCGGCGCAGGCGCAGGCTAGCCAGCCGGCGCTTCCGGGTTACGCGCTCGTCATCGGCATCATCGCCGCCAAGCTGGGCACGGATCCGGTGGCCGTAGCGGCTTGGTCGGCCGATACTGTCTACCAGCACCTACTACAGGAGCGTCTGGATCATGAGCAGCAGGTAGGGCTCGCTTAGCTGGTAGGGAGTTTCCCGACCAGTACGCGCACATGCGTGCGCGTGCGCGTACTGTTGTCGAAAAGGATACTTGCCTTCGATTCAGAAAATAAGACAAAAGCGGCATTGCTCGCTGGTTATGCCACCTCAGGAGCGGGCCAAGAAGCGCACCGATTGCTAAGAATTGCTAATGTTCGGGCCGCTGTTGACGAGCGAATGGGCGCCTTCGGCATGAGCGCGGAAAAGGTGGTGCAGCGCATGAGCGAGGCAGCTAGTATCCTTCTAAATTAGCACTTTACGATTAAAAAAGCACAGGACTACGAGCAAGAACACGTCACCATTGGCGAGCTGGCACAGCGCAAAGAGGGTGAAATTGACTTTATCCGGGAATGTCTGGCGCACGTACCCGAGGTACAAGTGTGCTACCGGCCATTAGCGCCCCGCAGAGGTGTTGGGTTAGTTTCCACTTGTTACCATGTCTACGCGCGCATCTGATTATCATTTGCTTGTGTTATTCCCCGCCCTAGGATTCAGCCGAAGATTGCCGAGAGGTTCCGTGTGTGGTATTGGGTAGGGTTTGCTAGCTTTAGCAAACCTCAAGCTTATACCTATGCGCTATCAATTTCGAGAGGAGAGTTATCAAGGCAGAACCATTCGCTTCATAAAGGCCCTTGGTGTAAACAGCGACGGGCTAGCGATGGCACCGGCTTATGTAATGAACGTGATGAAATATATAAGCACTAAAGATCCCGATATAATTGTGATAGGTATGATAGGGTATAGCGGTACCTCTTCGTCGACAAGTGACGCTTTTACGGCTGCGTTTTTAAAGCAGTACCGCCGATTGCCAGATCATTATTACGCGTGGAAAGAGGCAGCGATAGAAGATCAATCATAAAACCCTGCTAGCTCGTTAGCCACAAAGCCTGACGCAAGCGCACGAGATTGCGGTGCTTTTAATTACTATGCTATGCAAAATGAAGGAAATTTCAGAGCTAGAAGAAATCTCACGCAAAACACGAGAAAAGCGTGCTGAATTAGCTTGGAGTAAAAGCTGGTGGCGAACATTCGAAAGAATAGGTGCCGGATTAGCTGTTATAGCAATGGTAGGACTAGCCGCCTACGGGCTCAATACACTGCTCCCTATAATTTGGTCAAAGAACTCTGCGTGGTTAAATTCTCGCACAGCCATTGCATTATGTTGTGGAGCCGTAATTAGTACAGGGCTTGTATTTTACAATTTACGCGAGAAACATCGCTTTATTTATGCAAGTGCTGAAATGGGGGCATCATTAGTGACAGCCTATAGTGCTTTGTCACAGCTAAATGCTTCGCATGATCTTGAGCGATTCCTACTAACACTGCTTGGCGCTATATACATATTCGTACGTGCTTGTGATAACTTCAAGAAATGGAGAGAGGTAGGAACTGCTCAACAAAAAATTATGCGCAAGAAAATCGCAGAATTGCAAAGTGAGTACGATACACTTGGTGCGAAATTCGATGCGCTAATGCGTGCAGATCCCCGGTATAAAGATGCTATAGCGAAAATGGATGCCATAACAGCTCAGCATAAAGGAAAAGGGTAGCCAACCCCCACTAGCTCGTTAGCCACAAAGCCTGATATAGGGATCACTAATTTCCCGCCCCGCCTGTAACCCACAAACTGCCTGCCTGCACCTAGGTGTTGCACCTTGCAGGCATGGCAACCACAGAAGAGAGGATCCTACTTCGTGTCGACATCGACTATAACGACAAACGAATACAGGAACTGACGAAGTCGATTCGCGAGGCCAAGCAGGCATCGGCCGACCTGGACAAGCAGGCGAAGGCCGGCAAGATTTCGCAGGACGAAGCCGACCGAGGCATGCAGCGGTACGCGAACGACGTGCGGATCATGGGCCAAGAAGTGAGTTTGCTCAACAGGCTCAACGATACCCAGCGCGTAGCTAACCTAGCGGCTGCGGGTAGCTATGACCAACTCCGAGCGAGGGCACGCCTACTTACGTCGCAGCTCAACGCGATGGGCGAGGAACAGCGCGAGAATACGGAAGAAGGCAAGGCGTTAACGGCCGAGCTCCGGGAAACCAACGACGCCCTAGCGGCTGGCAGCAAAAAGGTCGGCGACTTCAAAGGCCGGCTGTTCGAGTACGGCGACTCCATTAAAGAGGCCCTACGCGGTACTGGCTCCTTCGGTAATAGCGTGGTAGACTTAGCCGACAACTTCAGCGGCAAGCTCACCAAAGGGCTAGAAATTGGTAAGACTGCCTTTGGTAGCTTCAACCGGGTACTAGCTACCAGCGTGATCGGTATCGTCATTCTCGCCCTCGGCACGCTCTACACGTTCCTAACGCGTACACAAGCGGGCATGGACTTCGTAGAGCGTAAGACCAAGGCCGTCAATGTGGTGTTCGGGGTACTCGTGGATAGGATTGCTCCCATCGGGCAGGCCTTGCTCAAAGCCTTTACCGATCCAAAGCAAGCCATAAGCGACCTAGTAGACTTCATCGAGAAGAATCTGAGCAACCGCCTAGCTTCTTTCGGCGTGCTGCTAGAGGCCATTCAGGAGCGCGACTTTTCCAAGCTGGCCGATGGGGCGGTGCAGCTCGCCACCGGCATTACCAACGCCACCGACAAGGCAAAAGCGTTCGGCTCGGAAGTCGGCAACGCGGCCAAGGCAGGCGAGCAAATCGCTACGACCTTGCAGCGCATTCGAGACGCGGAAACCCAAGTCGAGTTGCAACAGAAGCGCAACGAGGCGCAGATTGAAAAACTCAAGTTTGCCGCCGAGGACGTGACCAAGGCCACGAGTGTACGCATTCAGGCCGCCCAGCAGGCGTTTGCCTTGGAGCAGCAGACCACACAGGTTACGCTCAACTTACAGCAGTTGCGCGTCGATGCGCTAAAGCGCGAAGCTAGCTTGCACAGCCAAACCGCCGCCCAGCGCAAGGAAATAGCCGAGGAAGAGGGTAAGCTCGCCGACATTACCAAAAACAGCCTGACGCGGCAAATTGAGCTAAACAACAAGATCAACGAAATCCGCAATTCGGCTGCGCAAGCTGCCCAGCAGGCCAGCGACAAGGCGCTAGAATTACGGCGTGGGCAGTTGAAACTAGAGAATGATTTGATCGACCAGCAGCTCCGCAAGGTGCGCGCTGGTAGCGAGGAGGAACTGCGCTTGCTGGAGCAAAAGCTTGTGAACTCGCGCAAGATCGAGCTGACGCAAAAAGACCTCACCAACAAGCAAAAGCAACTCATTGATACCAAGTACGAGAACGACAAAGCGCAGCTAGAAACGGACTTCGCCAAAAAGCGCACCCAAGCCAGCATCAAAGCCGCACAAGATGAAACCGCCGCCGAACTGACGTATCAGGTGCAGGGCAGCGCGAAGGCATTAGACTTGCAACGGCAGGCTATTGAACAGCAACGAAAGGCACAGCTAGCCGCGCTGGACGAAACCCACGACAACGAAGCGGCTAAGAAGTTAATCAATGCCCAGGCCGACCAACAGCAGCTGGAGCTAGAGTTTCAGAACGCACTCACTGCGCTGAACGACTACCAGGACGAACGGCTGCAAGCTATTGAGCTAGCCTATTCTAAAGGCGAAATCAGAGAACAGCAGTATCAAGATGCTGTAGCAGCAATTGAAGGTGCTGGCATTGAGGCGCTAAAGGTGCTCAATAATGACTATCGAAAAGATCAAGCAGAAGCCGACAAGAAAGCAGCCGATTATCAGCTACGGCAAACAGAGCGCGTCCTGACTGCCAAGCAAAAGGCGGCTGAACAGGAGCGGCGTCTTAACGAAGAGCGCGTGCAGATTGGGCAATCTGTAGCAGATATAATCACCTCGTTAGCGGGCGAAGAAACTGACGCCTATCAGCTTGCTATGGCTGCCAAGAAGGCACTAGCTGTAGTTGAAATCGGTATTAACCTGGAGCGTCAACTAAGCGAGATTGCGCTTACGGGTATCAAGATTGGCGCAATAGCCCCACCGGCTAGCCTTGCCGCTGCCTTCGCCTACGATGCTACTGCATCCACATTGGCCATTGCCAAAGCAGCAGCTCAAACCGTAGCTGTGCTAGCCTTTGCCGAGGGTGGTGCTATCGAAGGGCCGGGCACCGGCACCAGCGACAGTATACCGGCAACGGGACCGCTTGCGGGCGTGCGCTACAAGCTCAGCAACGGGGAACACGTCTGGACAGCTGAAGAGGTAAAGAATGCGGGCGGACACCAAGCCATTGAGCAGCTACGGGCGCAGTACCGCACGCCACAGCCTGCGGTGCTTACGCATTTGAACAGCTTTGCTGTTGTTGGGCAGCGCAGCTTCGCCAGCGGCGGGTCGGTTGGCGTAACCACCTTGTTGGATGGAGGCTATGCGCAGCGTCGGATGAGTAGAGAAGTCTTTGCTTCAAGCATTAGCGATGTACAGCAGCCAGAGATGAAAGCCTCGCTGGATATTGATTACGACAAGCTCGGCGAAGCTATCGGTCGCAATGTGCCTTCAGAACTGGGCTTTGATGCTGCTAGGAGAATGTTCAACTGGTGGGAAAAGCGCGAACAGCAGATAAAGAAAAGCTCGCTCAATTAGTATGCTACCAGTCTTTGGTAGTAGACTTTTCAGCTTGCTGAAGAGAGAAGATTACTTGTCTAAGGCTCGAGTTTACGCTAGTCATGCGGTCTAGCAAAAACGGCTGTGGCTGCCCTCTCTTATCGTAGCCTGCCCTATTTGTGAATATATCTTCGTAGCTAACCGTTTGCGCCGGATTGATTCTGCCGTTAATAGCAGTGGCAGGTACTTCACACACGACATTAGTTAATTCGTAACGGTAACGCCCATCTTTAACTGTGATGGTTAGTGCGAAGCCGACAACATCTTCGATCTTGGTAGTAATCCCCCAAGAGGATCTTATTTGTGGTTTTACGACAATCAGATTTGCTACTTGGTTGCTAACAGGTGTAAGGTCCTTGAAGCTCTTCGCTACCCATTCCTGAGCGCGCGCGTATAATTCCTCCTTTGTTGCATTTGCCACAGGCACAACGCCTATGTAGGTTATTTTCTTGGTAGTCGAATCGACGGGCAAGCCTGCTAGGGTTTGGGCTTGGGTAGTACGAAGGGTAAGTAAGAATAGGGCGATAGTTAGTAAGGTTTTCATAGAGGAAAGCTACTGAACAAAACGCAAGTAACCAGTTCGATCCATGGACAACAAGCAAGTGAGGAAGCGTCAGAGAAAAGTCAAGCACGGTGAATCGTACGCGCACACCGAAACCAAGGAATACCGCGCCTGGCGGCACATGCTGGGCCGGTGCCGTAATCCCAACCACCGGGACTATGCCCGCTATGGTGGCCGCGGTATCGTTGTGTGCGCGCGCTGGATTACTTCCTACCAGAACTTTCTTGCCGACGTCGGCCGGGCACCTTCCGTAGAGCACATCTTCGCCCGGCGCAGCGAAGACGGTAACTTCGAGCCCGCCAACTGTGGTTGGGGCATTCTGACCCTAGTGCCTACCGTCGCCTTCCATTCTGCCCCTGCCAACGCGTGAGCAGGGGCTCACAAGCACACGCTTTGGCACCTAGGCCACGAGTTTCGACACCAATACGCGCGCGTACGAGGCGAGGCATCCAAGCCGAGGGGAGTTTCCGGACCAGTACGCGCACGCGCGAGGGAATGAACGCAGATCACAAGGACTTTTGCGACCAGTACACGCGCGCACGCGAGGACCGAACCCGATGATTTTACCGATACTCCCCCCTAAAACCCCCCATTAATGGTATGCCTTGCCGTGATAGTGCCTAGCTACTGAACCCAACAAAACCCAACGTTCTGCATCCCTTTCCCTGCATCACCCTTGGGCAGTAGCGCTCGGTGGCGCTCCGATCTGGCAGCGCAATTTTGCGCCGGTACCCTTCTTTGCTTGGCACAGTAAGCTCCCTACTAGTTAGGGAACTTACCCACGCTCACATGCAGCCTAGGGTAAGCCTCTCTGCTCTCTGCAAACTGTGTAGCGCAAAGCGGTAAACAGCAGGATTTTCCCAAACTTTTCGACCCTATCGGGGTAGAATATCAGCTACATTTTGCTAAATTGCTATAGCAAAAACAGGGTCCTATTTATCACTTCTTTACGCCTCCGACGCATCCTATGGCTCATAAGACGAAGACGAACAAGGACGGCGCGCACGAACAATACATCAAGATCGGTATTCCCCAAGCCGTGTTCGAGCTGTTGCATGCGCGACGCGAGGATGAAGGCAACAGCACGATGCAGGAGTTCCTAGCGCCGGTGCTAAAAGCCGTTGCCAAGGGTGAAATCAGCCGGCCCTACACCTGGCAATTGAAGCAGTCCACTACCTAAACCGCAGCTGAAGATGACGAGCAAGAAACGCCGCCCTGGGCTATTAGAACGGGGCATGAAAGAGATCAAGCTGATATTGCCCGAGCAGGTTGTGGATGACCTAGACGAACTCATCAGGCAAAGCGAAGGCGTGAATCGCCAAGCGTACTTGGCACCGATCATTCGAGCAGTAAGCAAGGGCGAGTTAGAGCATCGCTATACCTGGAAATCACCGGTAACAGGCAAGGTATACTAGCCTTGACGGTCATCTCGCCCTCGACGGAAGGTACCAAAGAGGTCATGCTTGGTAGGTTGCAAAGCTCTTTTGGTAATGACGTGCCGAATACAAAAAATGCACAAGGCACCTTGATTTCGAAGTCAAAATCGTCCTGTTTGCAAAATATTTCTACCTGACTGTCAATTATTTGCAATTATTTTTTGCAAAAAAAGGCCATTTCCCCCTCCAGGGAACAGCGAGGCAGATATAGATAGTGGGTGTTGTACTTATCCCCACAGAGCATCGCAGCCATGGCGGCTGCCGCTCACTTGTTTTTTACGATCCTGCTGCGCCTCTTGGCGTGGGTCCTCTTGAATGCTAGCATGGTTGCCGAATTCACGCTTCTATGTAAGGCTGTAGCTGCCTTGCTTGCACTGATTACCGCTATAATCAGCTTAGTGCTAGCCGGTGACAAGCTACGGCGCCGTCTCCGACTCTGGTAGTCGATGGCGAGCCATACTCTTCCGCCCCTAAGGTTAAAGTAGACCTTGGGGGCGGTGTCGTTTTGTACCATGATACAATACACAAACCTAGCTTCATAATTACCCAAAGCTTACTTCAGTCTGCTAATCAAATGAGCTAGCCAAACAAGTTATTAACAGTGTTATCCACAGACTGTTGATAACTTTTTTAGCAATGATTGTCCAATTATATTAGCAATATCGTATTTCTTGCAGTCCCATCTTTGTTGCGCTGCCTATGTGTGAAGTTGTTTTGTTGTCGATTCGTCACCGCCCCTTATGGCTCTTGTTCTTTGAATCGCTCGTGCCCGCGGGCTTTCCCTCGCCAGCGGAAGATCACCGGGGTATCAAGCTCGATTTGAACCAACTGCTCCTACCCCATCCTGACTCCACCTACTTGGTGCGCGTCACAGGGAATAGCATGACGGGAGGAGAGTCGGGCATCCGCGACGGTGCTTTGCTCGCTGTCGACTGCCACCTTCGGCCCCAGCACGATGACGTGGTCATTGCCGTTGTGGAGGGCGAGTTCACCGTTAAGCGCTTCGTACAACGCGGTTCTGCGTGGTGGCTCGTGCCTGACAACCCCGCGTTTCCTTCAATGGAGATTACCCAGCCCGATCTATTCGACGTGTGGGGCGTGGTCACCCACGTGGTCACCGAAACCCGCCGCGGTCGTTTGTCGAGCTATGTTCGCGTTAGTTGATGGCAACAACTTCTACGTGAGTTGCGAGCGGGTCTTCCAGCCGCACTTGAATGGTGTGCCCGTCGTAGTGCTCAGCAACAACGACGGCTCCATTATCTCCCGCTCGGCAGAAGCCAAGGCCCTGGGCATTGGCATGGGCGAACCCTACTTCAAGCTCAAGCCGCTTCTACAGGCGCATCAGGTGCAGGTCTTTTCCAGCAACTACGCGCTCTATGGGGACATGAGTCGGCGCGTGACCAGCTACCTGGCTAGCATGGTTCCCGAGATTGAGATCTACTCCATCGACGAGTGCTTCCTAGACCTGCACGGTATGCAGCGCTGGCACGGCGACTTAGACGCCTTTTGCCGACGTCTTCGCGCCGAAGTGAAGCGCCGCACGCACATCCCCACCTGCGTCGGGATTGCGCCGACCAAGACGCTGGCCAAGCTGGCGAACCGCTTAGCCAAGAAGCGCTCGGACCTGGAAGGCGTGCTCTACCTGGATTCGGACGAGAAGCGACGCTGGGCGCTGGAACAGGTAGCCGTAGAGGACGTGTGGGGCATTGGAAGGCAGTACGCCACTAAGCTGCACAGCCTCGGTATTCCGACGGCCGCCCACCTGGCGCAGGTCTCCGATTCTTGGGCCCGTAAGCATCTAGGGGGCGTGGTCGGAGCCCGCCTCGTGCGCGAGCTGCAAGGCCACTGCTGTCACGAGCTCGCCCCGAGTGAAGATGGGCAACTCGAACGCAAGAGCATTGCCTGCACCCGCTCCTTTGCCGAGCCTTTATCCCAGTACCAAGACGTGCTTAGCGCCGTGGGCACGTTTGCTGCACGAGCGGCCGAGAAGCTACGTCGCCAGAATTCGGCCGTGAATGTGCTCACCGTATTCATTAGCAAGAACCGTTTCGGGCTGGAGCCACCCCCACACACCTTCTCAGCTACGATGACCTTGCCCACGGCCACCAGCGACACGGGCGAGCTGTTACGCTACGCACGGGCGCTACTTAAGCGCCTGTGGCAGCCCCATACCGTCTACAAAAAAGCCGGCGTGGTCTTCGACGGGTTAGAAGCAGATGGCTGCCAACAGCTAGACTTGTTTGATCCTAAACCAAAGTGCGAGGGCCGCGTTCGGTTGATGGCCGAGCTCGATAAGCTCAACCAGCGCTACGGCACGGGGACCGTCAGCTTTGCTACTGCCTACCGTGGCCAAGGGCAGAAAGTAACTCCCTGGGTAGGAAAAGCCGAGTGGAAAACGCCGGCCTATACCACCAGCTTTGAAGGGCTCTGGCGCATTAACATGGATGCCCTGCAGCTTTCGGTTAAGCAGCCAGAGAACCCCACCAAGTGAGTAGGTAATAGACAAGGCTTTTCGCTTGTATAGCGCTTTGCAGTTGGAGTGAAAGTTGAACAAGCGTGCTGGTCTTATTCTACTCTAACCGTTATGTATCACTATTTCCTTCTATTAGGCCTTTTGTGCGGCACACTCTCCTTCTCGGCTCGTGCGCAAATATTTACTCCGGCGGAAGCCGCCAAGAAACCAACGCTCAAATTGGATATGGGCGCGCGCACTAAGGAAGATGCCCTGTGGCTGCGCAACTACGATCCCGTCACCTATCGCCGCGTGATTCTGGTTGTGAACAAAGAGTACATCTACCGAACCAATACGCTGCGCCCTAATTCTCTAATGTCGATTCCCTGGACCTCGTTCGTACGAGCGGATGGGCGAGCGCTCCAGCAGAAGCCCAGCCCGTTACAAAGCCTGGTGATTCACGTTGAAAATGCCGCGGGGGAATACGGAATCATTGATGTGCAGCACAAGTCCTTATAGAAGCTCGTGCAAGGCCGTGTGAAAAATCACCGGATACGTGCCTGGTGCGCTCTTACTAGTGGTACACAACTATTATCAGTAAAAAAGCCCGGCGCTCACAAGGCCGGGCTTTTCTTATAAAAACAGGTTTCTAAATAACGCAGCTATATCCTCTTGAATGTAGCCTGGCAGTTTATACGAGCCGAATGTATAGTCGAGCTGCCGATCGTAGTTTTCATACAAGACTACGTAGTGGCGAAGCTGTTTGGGCCACTTATACCGCGCTGCTATCTCATCTAAGTAGGGCTGGTGCTTTATCCCTAACGCGTCCAGCCCTTGTTGAAAGAGTTCTGTGGCAGGGATAAAGGGTTGTGGTTCCATCGTCACCAAGATACGCTATCTGTCCATCTGCCCCATGGTCAGCCGCTCGCCTACCCCCATCCTAGTCCCAAGTCCTGCAGGCCAACATACACCGCATAGTCCTCCAGCCCTCCCGCATCCGTAAAGCACAGGCACTGGTGCAGGTGGTTGACCTCGGGGTCATAGTACACCTCGACAAAAAAGCTCCCGAGGTGATACAGGTTAATGGTATCCTCTTCCTCGTAGCGGGTAGCCAAGTAGGTGCCTTCATTCAGCACGGTACCTAGTTGGTCGACTTGGCTCAGGAACTTGAATCTTGACAGGGTGATTGACATCGGCTTACTTCATCTGTTCCAGCGTCAGCTTCTCCCCAAGATCAGGCCACTCTACGGCCGTATCCCGATCAGCTAGCTGCCAGTTGGCCCGTTGGGCCGGCGTCGCGTGATACAGGAACGTAGCCGGCTGGGCCGTAAGCAGGCACGGCCAGAAAGTGCTGCCCGACAGGAAGACGTAAATAGAGGTGGTAGTAAACTCGACGCGATTAATGGAAGCCATGCCCCGAAGGTAGGCACAGGGCTTGCATAACCGCAAGCATGCTCTACCCTGCTGTTCGTCGCCGCCGTCACCTGCTCCGTACCCGACGCCCGACGCCCGGCTGGGTGTACCTACTCGTCTTCCTCTGGTTGATCGGTGCGCTCAGCGCCATGTTCTACGATGAGCAATACCCTTAACTGACTTTCATCAGTAACGGCTTCAGCTGGCGTTACGCTACTGCTAGAGTGATATTGAGTGTGCTAACCTTGGCAACCAATTGCGGTATTTTCTTGTCTTTCCTGTATTGGTGACTTAGGCCAGCACGCTACTGAATGGCGTCACTTTAAAGCCCCGCCTTGAGAGAGTGCGAGGCTTTTATTTTACCTAGCTGGATCCAGCCTTAACGCACCGCGGCCCGGCAAACGACAAGAAGTCGCGTACCGGGCCGGGTGTTAGGTGCCACTTCGGGTGTGCGCCGCAGGCTATTGCTTGACTACGCGCACCTGCTGGGTGCCGGAGGCCGTGGTTAGGCGCACCACGTAGACGCCTACCGGATAGCGACCTAGCTCCAGACTCACCTGCTGGCGTTCGCCTGCGGCCACGGGCTGGCCGCTTTGCTGCCTCAGTGCCCGTCCGGCCAGATCATACACCGTCAGCGTGTAGGCTTCGGCTTGTGGGAGTTGGAAGCGCAGGTTGACCTGCTCGGCAAAGGGGTTGGGCACGGCTTCGAGCCGCGCATTCAGCGGTCCCTTGCGCTTGGCAGCCAGCACGGCCTGACCCGCCAGGGTCGTCCGGCTCTGCGCTGCCGCGGGGGTCCGTACTTCCAGGGCCGAGAGCTTGGCCGCGTCCCGTCCACCCTCGCTCTCGAGGGCGGACAGATCTAAATTCAGCACTCCATCGGTCACCACTACCGTAAACGTCTCGGTGGTAGCAGTAAACGGCACCACTTTTTTCAGGATATCGTAGTTATCCAGGACGAGTTGGTTCTCGGCCCGCACGTCAAAGACGCGTTGGCCGGGTTGCGTCCAGTACGTTTCGGCAAAGTGCAGTACCACCTGATACGTGCCGTTCGGGATGCGCAGGCTGTAGCCAAAAGCCCCTTCGAAGCGTTCGGTCTGGTACAAAGCATCGTCCGTGGTGCCGGCGATGGGGCTGCTGTTCGCCCCCGTGCGGCTAGTAGAGAAGAACTGATCGGCCGCGAACGCACCGAAGCTGGTGTTCACGGCGGGTCCACCGGCGTTCAAACGGTAGAACACCTGCATACCCGGCGTGACGGTTACAATGAGCGTCGCGGTGGCACTCAGGGCCGGGTTGCCATCATCGGTGACGCGCACGGTCAGGGTGAATGGTGAAGCGGCCGTGCGCACGGCCGTGGCATTGGCCACTTGCAGTTGGTTGCCCACGAAAGCAAACGCCCCATCCGTGTTACCCGCGACCAGCGCATAGCTCAGCGTCTGTCCCGCATCAGGGTCCGAGGCGACGACGGTCCCCACCAGGGTACCTGCGACGCTGCCCTCCGCCACCGAGAAGCTCTGGTTGGCAATCACAGGGGCCTGGTTCGGGCCGCTGCTCAGAGCGAGCACTTCCAGCGCCGAGAGCTTGGCCGCGTCGCGGCCCCCGTCCTGGGCCAGGGCCGACAGGTCCAGGTTGAGCACGCCATCCGTGACGACCACGGAGAAGGTCTCCATGGTGGCGGTGAAAGGTGTGACCTTGCGCAGAATGTCATAGTTGTCGAGCACGAGCTGGTTTTCGGCCCGTACGTCGAAGATACGCTGACCGGGTTGCGTCCAGTACAATTCGGCAAAGTGCAGCACCACTTGATACGTGCCGTTGGGCACGCGCAGGGCGTAGCCGAAGGCGCCTTCGAAGCGTTCCGTCTGATACAGCGCGTCATCCGTGGTACCGGCAATCGGGCCCGTGTTGGCACCCGTGCGGCTAGTGGAGAAATACTGGTCGGCGGCAAACGGGCCGAGACTCGTATTCAGGGCTGGGCCGCCGGCGTTGAGCCGATACAGCACCTGGGTGACGGGCGTCACGGTCACGGTCACCGTGGCGGTACTCACGAGGCTCGGGCTGCCGTTGTCCTGCACCTGCACGGTCAAGGCGTAGGTGCCCGTAGTGCTGAGCGCAGCGGCATTGGCCACTTGCAGCTGGTTACCCACGAAAATAAAGGTGCTTGCGGGGTTGCCTGCCGTGATCGAGTAGATCAGCGTCTGCCCCGCGTCGGGGTCGGTGGCCACGACAGTCCCGACCACCGTACCCGCCGGGGAACTCGCCGGGATCGAGAAGCTTTGATTGGCCACCACTGGGGGCTCGTTGACGTTGGTGACTTGAATCGTAAAGCTGGCCGAGCTAGTGAGCGTGCCATCCGAGGCTTGTACTAGGATGGAGTGTGCCGTCGCTGTTTCGTAGTCTAGCAAGCTGCCATTGGCCACCGTGACCACACCCGTGGTAGCGTTGATGGCAAAGCGTCCGCCGGCCGAGCTCGTCAAGGAGTAGGTCACGGTGCCATCTAGATCAATCGAACTCGCGGTCAGACCAACTAAGGTGCCAGGGGCGGCATTCTCGGCTACGGTATTGGGGGCCGGGTTGCTGTCGGTGGGCACCGAGGGGGCGCCATTCACAGCCTGCACTTGCACCACTTTCGTGGCCGCACTACTGCTCAGCGTGCCGTCGTTCACCACGAAGCTCACCGTGCGCGGGGCCGTGGTCGGCGTGGCCGACGTATTGGCAAAGGTGACGGCGCGCAGCGCAGCCTGCCACTGGGCGAGCGTGGCCGGGCCACCACTCGCCGTCAGCGTCAGCGTGCCCGTGGTGGTAGCGCTGCCGATGGTCCCGAAGGTGGCCGCGCTGGTGTTGGTGAAGGCCAGCACATCCTGTCCCGCCTGCTGGCCCGCCGTAAAGCTGACCGTGGCCGACGTGAGCGTGGGACTGTCCACATCTGTGACCGTCACCCCGTTGTCTACCACGACGGCCCCGGCCCCTTCCGTAAAGGTGGTCGGCCCCGCGGTGGTGGTCACCACCGGCGCTTCGTTGACATTGGTCACCTGAATCGTGAAGCTAGCCGCGCTGGTGAGCGTGCCGTCCGAGGCCTGCACGGTCACCGTGTGCGACGTGGCTGCTTCGTAGTCCAGCAACGTGCCGTTGGCCACCGTGACCACGCCGGTGCTCGGGTTGATGGCAAAGCGGCCGCCCGCCGAGTTAGGTAGGGAGTAGGATACGGTGCCATCGGCGTCCGAGGAAGCGGCGGTCAGGCCCACCAGCGTGCCGGCGGGGGCATTCTCGGCCACGGTGTTGAGCGCCGGGTCGCTGTCTATGGGCACGGAGGGGGCGCTATTGACGGCTTGTACTTGCACCAGCTTGGTGGCCGGGCTGCTGCTGAGCTCCCCGTCATTGACCACAAAGCGTACCGTGCGCGGAGCCGTATTGGGCGTGGCCGAGGAGTTGCGGTAGCTCACGTTGCGCAGCACCGTTTGCCACTGGGCCAGGCTAACGCGGGCTGCCGACGAGGTCAGCGTGAGCACCCCCGTAGTGGGGTTGTAGCTGGTCGTGATGTTGCCGGTGGGCGTGGTCAACAACTCATCCTGACTGCTGACAAAGCCGCTGCTGATGCTCACCGTGGCCGAGGCCAGGGTGGAGCCATCTGCATCCGTGACGGTCAGGCCGGGGTCCACGGCCGTGAAGGTCTGCTCGAGGGCGGTGGTGGTGCCGTCCGTGGTGGTCACCACCGGGGCGGCCGTGACGGTAAAGACGGCCGGCGTGAGGCCGCTGGTGCTGGCTGTGCCGCCGGGCGTGGTCACGCTGATGGGGCCGGAAGTGGCGCTGGCGGGCACGGTAGCCGTCAGCTGCGTAGCCGAAGTAACCGTAACGCCACTGGCGGTGGTGCTGTTAAAGCGCACGACCGTACCGCCGGTGAAGCCTGTGCCGGTAATGGTGACGCTCGTGCCGGCTACCCCACGGGTGGGCGTGAAGCTGGTGATGGTAGGGAGAGAGGGCGCTTGATTCAGGCGCACGCTCACCGTGTTCTCGCTGAAGCTCGACGCCGCGAGGTCCAGGTCCCCATCCCCATCCAGATCGCCTACACTGACGCTGTAGATTGCGGGGCCCAAGGGCACTTCGGTGCCGCCGGAGAAAGTTCCTTGCCCCGTGTTCAGGCGGACACTCACCGAGTTGCCGTTGTAATTAGCCGTCAGAAAATCCAGGTTGCCGTCGCCATCTACGTCGCCCAGCGCTAGATCGTTGGTATCGGTCCCGACACGGACCTCTTGGCCGCTCGTAAAGCGGCCCTGTCCATTATTACGGAACACATTCACCACACTGTTGCTGGTTGCCACCAGTAAATCCAAGGCGCCATCCTGGTCTAGGTCACCTAACGCAATGCCTCTGGCCCCCCCGTTCAAGCTCCAGTTGGAGCCGCCGCCGAAGCCACCCCCTCCATTGTTGAGGCGTACGCTTACGCTGGCGCTGAAGAAGTTACTTATATCGCCGTCGTTGATGGTCAGCAGATCCAGGTCGCCGTCGCTATCGACGTCGCCCAGCGCTAGATCTCTAGGACCACTTCCCACACTCACTTCGGAGCCGCCGCTGAAGGCGCCCTGCCCGTTATTGAGGCGCACACTCACGGTGACGTCGTTAGAGTTGGCCGCCAGCAGGTCGAGGTCGCCATCGCCATCGACGTCGCCCAGCGCCACGCTCTGCGGAAAACTACCTACTGTCGGATCCGAGCCCCCCCCGTAGGTGCCCGGCGTTCCGCCCTGCACTCCACCTTGGTTCAGGCGTACACTCACGGTGCCGGTAGGGATGTAGTTGGCCGTGAGCAGATCCAGGTCCCCGTCCCCATCTATATCCCCTACCACGACGCCACGCGTTCTGCTGCCAACAGCGACATCCGAGCCCCCCGCGTAGGTGCCGGGCGTTCCGCCTTGTGCCCCGCCCTGATTGAGGCGGACGTTAACGAAGGTTGGGCCAAAGTTCCCGGCTGAGACGAGTAGATCGAGGTCACCGTCGCCATCCACATCCGCGGGCGTCACCGTATTGGGTAAGCTACTCACCGCTAGCTGGCTACCGCCGCCGAACGTACCGGCAGCTATGCCGGCCTGGGTGGTGAACTGGAACACGCGGGGCGTGGCAGCCGTGCCGGTGCTGCTGCGCACCGTGGCCGGGGCGGTGACGAAGACCGTCTCGCCAGGCTTGAAGTCGGTGGTGGGGTTCACCGTGAGCGTGTTGCCGCTGGCCGAGTACGTGGCCGCTTTGCGCCCGCCAGCCTGCTGGCTGAACACGCGCACTTGACTAGCGGTGGTAGTATTCAGCGCCTGGTTGTAGGTTAAGCTCACGTTCGTGGCCCGAGGCGCCTGGTTGGTGTTGCGCACCGGACTCGTGCTGGTGATTGTCAGCTGGGCCTGGGTCCTGAGGCTCAGCCCGAGTAAGCTGGCCAGCAGCACTAGGTGCCGCCGGCGAGTGAGAAGCGAATGTAAAGGTATGGTCATGATTGGGGAGGATAAGAGGAGACAAGAAGTCGATAGTGAGCAGTCAGACCCAACCCCTCTTATCTCACCGCGACAAACGGCGAGTAGAAAAGTCCGGGCACTTGACCGAAGCGAAGGTATTCGACGCTTTTGCCCAAATCCCAAGAAGACAGTACCCCTAAACAGGGGGGGGTAGTGCACTTTTTTTAGGTTGTCGCCACGCAACCTTCCCGCGTCCCGCCGATCAATTACAGCGGCGAGCGTGGCCGGGCAACCCTCTCAGGCGAATTTGTCATTATTCGTGTACGCTGCTACCTACCTGTAGCGCTCGAACGCGCAATGGCACTGGTAGTACGCAGTCTGCAAGAACCAAGCATGGGTAAGTAGTAGGAGCGAAAGTTGAACCCCATGCAGTATAGCCTGCTCGAGACGCAAACAACGGATGGTAATCGGAGGCCGATTGGGCTCAATTATCGGAAATAAACATTCTTATATAGGGTCCCTATAACGCAAAAAGCCCGGCCTAATGAGAGCCGGGCTTTTTATTTGATATCCGTCACGTAAGGTATGTACTCTTCTATTCCTTCACTACTGGTACAGCACAGGCACTGGTGTAGGTCCAAGTGTTCGGGCAGTCTAGTTCGTTGGACCGGTATCGACACTCGCCTCTACCGTCTTTTGCACAGAAGTGGACACAGCCGACAATAGATCATAACCAGTAGCCTGCTCAATCGCATCGACGGTGGTACCGTAGCTGGCCCAATCTGTTTTGACGCTATTGTCGTTTGGTATATCAATCGCAATGACGCGCGTGCTGGTGCTCACCCGTTGCACGTCATCAATGCCGATAGGTAATACCACCACGACTTTCCAGCAGCGGTCCGGAACGGTTACGTGACCATTATCCAAGGTGGAAGCCGCGCCGTTGCTGCCCACTCCCCCTTTGCCGTAGCTGCCACAGATGATGTAGAGTTCATTGCCTTGGTCTACAAGCGTGCGGCAGTAGTTCTCCAATCCCACCCAGGTGCGCTGGTTGTTGTTGGGCGCTTGCGGCATGATGTTGCTCAGCAGGAACGTGGCCGAGTTATCCTCCACTGAACCCGTACGATCGGCCGAGGGACAGTTATGCCCCCGGTCAAACCCGGAACCGGTGTAGCTGCTCGTGGTCACGCGGTACCAGCTTGTAGGCAGCGTATTGTCAGCTGTGAAGTTGTCTTGGCGATCCGCTGTGCCCAGCCAGGCGCTGCTCAAGTGCCAACTCACCCAGTTGGGAGTCCCGCGGTCGCGGTGGTAGCTGAGCGTATACTGCGGCTTTACGAGCAGGTAGTTTGTGTAGTTACTCGCGTCCGTCGTGGCCCCACTCGGATTACCCAGCGCCAAGTTCTCGTCGTGCGTTGGGAAGGTTGTCGCAGGCGTAAGGGTCTGTTTATTATCCGAGCAACTTGCTGTGAGTAGACCAACAAACAGCAAAATACTACAAGAAGGAAGAAGCCGCATGTGTAAGTATTAAAGTGCTTATGGCAGCTAGTACCTAATTCAGTGCCAACGGTTGGGCAGACCCGCTATGTCTCTACGCCACATTCAAAGCTTCCGATGTACCTACGGCCATCAACCGGGTGGCGAAGGTGGCCAGAGCGCTCACTCCTCTTACCCCAAGCCGGCGCATAGGCAACATTAGCATGTGAGGCATCAATACAATTCAGCTGCGCTACTTACTGCGTATTGCCGCTTGAGAGTACACTTAGTGTAGCTAGCGCACTTAGGAAGACAGTTCCTTTTTGATCGGCAAGCAAGAAGCCCGACATCGTAAACGTTGGGCTTTTCTTATTGTACAGGAGATGCTAAGATCAAACCAAGGTTGCTGAACGGTGCGGTAAGCTTCATTTGGGTGCTTAGCTTCTTCGTATTTCCGAGCCAACGAGTCATGAGTTGAGCGCGGCCAGCGGCTACGGCATCGTGGGCACACTGGTGCCAGGCGTGGGCCATACTTTTTCTTTTTTTACCAACTCCCAAGGGCTGTTTGGGGTATCTCGCTCGTAAGTAAACTTGTAAATCGTATCCTGGCTCTTTCCACCTATAACAACATTAATTGTTTCGTATTCCACTTTGCTTAAGGCTAGGTCGTGCTGGTTATTTTCCATAGGCTGCAAGTTACCCTTTCATATCGTTCAACATATCCGCAAACGGGTCTTTGCTCTCGCTATCCCCAAGGGCCGGTGCATTTCGTCGCCCTGCTTGGTGTAAGTCGAGTACGTCATGCCGTTGCTGAGCACGAACTGCCGGGCTTCCGCCCACTCGGCCAGCACATCACAGAGCAGCATCATGGCCGGGCCATCGGCGACCGTTACCAGCTTCATGCTCAGCAAGACATCGCCAATTTGCTGCCAGTATTCGCGGGCTTTCTCGCTAAGCCAATCGGGCGCCATCGGTAGTCCGACCTCGGGCACGGGCTCCAGGTCGTTCGTGCGGCACGGTTGCGCCGTACCGCCGAGCTTTTTTAAAATGGTGGGTTTATTGGGGCGACCTCCAGCCATGGCGTTTAGGATTCTTTGTAACCGTTTAATCGACCTGTACCCGTGAAGTACACCTCCACACCAGCCGCCCCTATGCCTATATTCGAAACGAATGCTTGGCCCGAATACTCCTCGCCATTGTCGCGCACAAACGTGAGTTCTACAACTCCTCTGTCGCGCTGGGCTATAGACAGAGGATATTGATCAATAAACTCGTGAAAGGTGAAGACAGACCAACTTTTGGTAGGGCCTTGCTCTTGAACAGTTAACGTGGCTGTCACATTACCAAGAATCAACTCATCTCGGTAGCTTACTGCGATTCTGCCTTGGTAATTCATGGTATTTTTTCGGGTTTTAGTTCAGCGACGAAGCTAGGAACTTTTGGGGTTCAGTTTTGCACGCGTGTCTGCGCGAGTCTAGGCTACGGTTACCCCGGGACGCTGCTATAAGGAACTCCTACCTGTACCGGTCTCAGATTGGATAAACAAGCTATTATCTTACAATCACATTTACAGCCACACTTACTCTATTTCAACATGACGGAAGAAGAAAAGCAATCGCGATTGGTAGGCTTTAAGGAAATACTAAAACAGATTGAGCAGCAAAGCCAAATTGACATTCAAAACTTTCAGGAGGCCCGTGATACAATGCAGAAGAAAGCCGATGAAAATTCAGAAGATGATATTTTCAAAAGTCAGTATCTGCATCTTGTTGCTGTACTAAATGAAGCAATCGAGACTCAAAAAAGGATGCTAAATATGCCTAAACGGGCTATCAGGTATATAGAATCTACTGATGCCGTTTTTTTGACAGATGAAGGTATTGAAGATGCACTCGGCGAGTAATAGAGCACAAGCTGACACTGTAGGGAGTGTACCTGGTGCACCCCAAAAAACAATTCTTTTCCCTTGATGGGTGCGCTGATGCATCCTATCCAGAATACACTGAGCTAGGCTAGCCAAGTGTAGCAATGCACAAGCTATACTGAGCCAAATTGCGCGGCCTACTAAAGCATTTTATTAGTGTAGCCAGTGAAGATGCTACAGGCTTAAGAATACTCCATCAACAACAGAAAAGGCCCGCACCGTCGGGTATCAGTGCGGGCCTTTAGCCTTCCTTTGAGCAAGTTGGCAACTAAATTAGCTTAGCTATTCCTAATAATTCCTTTTCGAGAACACAGTCTTCGATGCATTAAAAGCGACTTCTTCTCTAAAGTTCGTGTGGGTTCGTGTGGGTTTGTGTAGACTATTGCTTACTAAAAAATGTCCATTGTAGCGCACAAAGGCACTTTTCCCTTTGCTGCTTGTGCATACTACACCACTTTCGTGTGGGTTCGTGTGGGTTCGTGTTAACCTATTTTACTATAGGCAAGCGTATACCTATTTAGTTTAACTTATTAAGAGGAAGCAATTGAGCACGTCCCTTATGATTTTGGTGTGGGTTCGTGTGGGTTCGTGTGGGTTCTCAGACAATTTATCATAAATGCGTAATATGCTTACAATGAGCACTTTACAAAGTATTATGATTTATATATTATTGTTTAAATTATATTATTTCCCAAATTTGGTGTGCGTCCGTGTGGAATTTCCACGTAAAACACGCGCTCAAGGTTTACAAGCTGCTATTTATCGGCCTTTATCTTTTTGATGACTGACATTCAATTCGATTAAGACCTGCTTAATGGCTTCATTTCGCTGTATGTGGTCGTTCAGTATGTTTTCGTTCAAAGTATAATAAGGGCCGTTAGATGGTCCTTGGCGCTTTAAAAAATCAATACTCAAAAGCTTGTATACCAGATACTTAGTCTGATCACGTGTCAAGAAGGAACTAAACAACTCTGCAAAGTCTCCTAGTTTAGCTGTCTTAAATTCTTCTAGATGTTGAATGATCAACATAACAGCTTTGCTTTCTTCCAAAGGTGAACTAGCTGAGTAATGCGCTTCTTGATTTGTGAAAGAGTAATACTGCTTTGCAAGTCGGTAACGCTGGTTATTTGTCCGTCCTACTTTCTCGATTAGGCCCTCATGAAGTAAACGACGGATACAGTCAGGGTCAAGATCCATTTTAGGTGCTCCCTCACGTATTTTATCTAACGTCATCACGTCATATACCGAAAGCGTATTCTCAGGAGTACGCTGGCTTTGAACTTCCGTGATGAATAGAGCAAAGGCTTTATCTTGTACTAGGCCAGGAAGTTTAAGGACAACTTGAAACGGATCAGTAGCACTGTAATCGGGTGCGCCCTTAGCCTCACTGATACATTGATAATATATTTTATCTACACCCTGACCAGAGCGTTCAACAATACCCGTTTTGGAAAGGACTTCAGCAAGTCTGCGATTCCTTGGCGTGCTGTTTACTGAGATCATATTCTCTAGAGTCACGCCACCAGGTAAACCACCAGGACTGCTAATAGTAAGTGACATAGGATACTGCTTAATTACGACTTCGCTTTGCCGACGGTAATCACGATGAGCTACAGCGTTGTTAACAGCTTCTCTAATCACCTCTTTGTTAAAGTGAGGAATATCAAAGATATATGGTCCCTTCTGTACTGGTACAGCTCCGTTGCGCGCATCAATACTAGTCCATAATTTTTCTATAAGAATATAATAAGGGTCTAATAAAAAATCGCGTTTATCATACCGTATCAGTGACTCTCCACTTCGGTACTCAAGTGATATAGCTACTTGGGGCATAAGTTGATGTAGAACTTCTCGCTTGCCAAGCAGAATAAGCGCGGCATACGTTATTTTACCATCAACAATAAGATCTAAGTCAGTAAGCACCTGAGCCTTACTTAAGCCAAGAAACCTGGAATTCTTCTGCTTCTCAGCATATGCGGCCTTCATGAGTTGCACCGCATTATCATCCAAGTCCTTCAAGGAAAGACCCGGAGCAAAGGTCGCTGAGAAGTCTGGCTCCTGCTCCTGAATGATGCGCAGGTAATGTTCATCCGACATAGGAAGTAGGTCACCTCCTATCCTCATCAATGGTACATCTTCGAACTTAAAGACTTTGCCAATGGGGCGTCCTGGAACAGTAATGACAACTACTCGTCGCTGCTGATCGTCAAATAATTCATCAATATCCACTCTGATCTTAAGGTCACTATAGATATTCTCTCTCAGCTGCCCAAGTTCCCCTGAACTTTGGTTAGTACCTACTACTTCATGAGGGTACTGGTCCTTCATTCCAAATACTAAATAGCCACCTCCTTCATTACTCAGTGCAACTATATAGCCTAAGATGCAGTGTCTTCGATCTTTAGCTACCGCTTTAGTACCGCCACCATACGAGTAGTTGCCTCCTTTAGCCGCTTTAAATTCGACTTTATCTTCAGACTCTTTTAGTAAGGAAAGTTCTTCTATTGTCATCGAGAACAAAGTTTGAATAGGTAACAAGAATTGGATGGACGTTGGCACTCATTCTTAACCTACGCCAACATTATACGATAGAAGTCTGAAAGCAAAAGCACAAATTTTTCTATTTAGTAGTTTTGAGCAGCGGCTCAGGCATTTCATACACCTTGGCAAACTCTCGTTCTACTGCTTGCTCAGTAATGTTGACGTAGCGCTTAAAGGACTTCCAGTCCCGGTGCCCCGTGATCTTCATCACGAGTTCCGGCCGCAGCCCTCGCTCCAGGCTGAGCGTCACGAACGTTCGGCGGCCGGTGTGACAGCCTAGCTTCTCCCACTTGGGAACGGTGCTGTTCAACCGCTCTCCGCCTTTGTAGCGCACTACTTCCAGTGGGCTATCAATGCCGGCCAGCTGACCTAGCTGCTTGAGGTAGAAGTTCAGCTTCTGGTTCGTGATGAGGCGTACCCCGCCGGCTAGGTAGCGCGTGACGATGAGCAGCGCCCGAGCCTGTAGCGGAATGCTCACAGTCTCCCTCGTCTTTTGCGTGGTGATGCGCAGCATGTGGCCACGCACGTGCTCCGAGCGGATGCTTACTAGGTCCGAGTAGCGCAGGCCGGTGTAGCAGCTGAGCAAGAACAGCATCCTAGCATTATCCAGGTAGCCACCAGCAGGCAAGTCCAAGGCTTCCAATGCGGCCACTTCTTCGGCCGTCAGCGTCATGATATCGGGCTCTTGCCGACGCCAGTTTAGCTTCTGGTAACTAGCGTTCGTATGAAAACCTCGATCCGCGGCATACTTCATAAAGCGCTTGAGCCGGCTTACCATTTTCTCAATAGTGTTATCGGTCAAGCCAGCGGTAGTTAGCAAGTATGCCGTGTAGCGGTCCCCGAAAATGGGCGTGATGGTGTCAAAGTCGACGGCATACCCTTTGGCTTCCTGAAACTCGCGTAAGTGGCGCAGGGCAGTGGCGTACGTTTGCGCTGTACGCACCTTGCCGCGGTCTCGCGTCAGCGCTATCCACTCATTAAAGTAATCCCAAAACGTCAAGGCAGCTTGCGTAGGTGCCTCTACTTCCTCTGGTAAGGCCAGGATCCGGAGCGCTTCGGAGGTGGGCAATAGTCCGAGGGCCCGCTGCTCCCCATAGTAGGCCAGCAGCTTCTTCTCCAGCAGCTCCAACGAGTCGTTCAGCTTGCCGTTACTGGCGTAGCCGCGGACCTTGGCTCGTTGATCCGCTTTGATCCACTGCTTAGGATGTACAGACAACCCGGAGTACACTTTGACCCGGCGGCCGTCGAAGGAGAGAAACGCAAAAATAGCCGTGGGCTTATCAGCCTTGGGCTCCTTTAAGTGGAAGGATACGGTAGCCATGAGCGAGCGGAACAAGTGCTAGGTCAAAGCTAGTATTTTCTGTACCCCGGGGTACAGCTGGGGGTACAGAAACGCTCATTTATTCTCACTTGTACCCTTTAATCCTCACAACCTCAAAATAAAAAGCCGCATTAGAGGCTATAAACAGGTATTTTCGGTGAGTATGAATGTCGGATTAGTGAGAAGGTACAATTCTCGCCGGGGCCACCAACAAACGGCCCCGCCAACTTAGGTTGGCGGGGCCGTTTTGGTTTTTGGGCTTATCCCAAAGTCTCCAATAGCGCGCAATTCGATGGTACGTACCTACTAGCTAGATCACTGATCCAATCAAAGGGGCGAGCTAGTTATCGAAGAGGCCACTACCAAGTAGTTGTGTTTTACCTAACGAGGAGCACGCGTAGAGTCGGGGGCTGGAGGCGGGGGGCTCGGAGGCAGAGGCACCCGGATAGTATCGGGAGAGGTAGGAGGAGTGGGTGGTAACGTCGGAGGCAGAGGCACTCGGATAGTATCACGGGGTGGACCTATAGGCCCTCTCACTGGCAAACGTGCTGCCTCCTCGCCGGTAGCCGCAGGCTGCGGCGCGTCCGATTTATTGGTGTCACAACCAAAGAGCAAGCAACTCACGGGAAGAATAGTGAGCAACATGGCACCACACAACCAAGGTAGAGGGCTGGTCATAATCGTAACAATATAGGTGGTGAAAATTTGTAGTAATTACGATTTGTCGACTCAGATCGTTACACAATAAAGCATTGAAAATCAAAATACTACATAGGATACTAACTCTCGTTTTATGCAGTTGAATCTATAATTTGCTTCTGCTGAGCTGCGGACTCACCATCCGTGTGCTTAGATGATCTATTTGAGTTCATTTACGGGTACGACTACCTGTCTGAAGTCGCGGCTTCAAAGGCTGCGGCTTCAGACAGGTAATTGTATAAACCTAACCGAGTAAGGAGAACCAGACCCTGTTTACCTTCTCCCTTCTTTAGCGCACCACGGCCCCGCCAGCCGGCGTCCAAACGATTCGGCCGTGCTGAAAGGTATTTAGCCGACCGCCCCCAGGATTATCTACTTCGTCAGAAGTAGGATAGCCCAAGGCGGAACGCTCCCAGCCAAGTGAGGCCCACTTATCCCGAATGGCCCCGTAGATGAGGTGTGCCCCGGTCTGCGGAGACCAATAGATGGAGCCGCCTTGGAAGTGGTTGAAGCGGCCTATTCGGTCGGGCGTGGTAGTTTCGTCGGTGATTGGGTAGCCCAACCCCGAACGCTCCCAACCCACCGACGACCATTTGTCGCGGATGGAGCCATGCACTTCGTGCGCACCTAGCTGCGGGGTCCAGTAGATGGAGCCGCCCTGGAAGTGGTTGAAGCGCCCGACGCCGTCGGGGGTGGTAAGCTCGTTGGTGAGGGGCTGACCTAGGAAGGAAGACGCGCCGCCCAGCGCCGCCCACTTGGCCCCTATTGCCCCAAAAACAGCGAATGGTGTTTGGGGAATCAGCGAGGCAAAGATGCAGTTCATGTTCATACGCACCACGGCCGGAAAGTTGGCCCGGCCGCCGGTTTCGCTAATGTCGGTGATGAACTTCGAGAGGCTATTCAGCACCTTCGCTGATAGCTCGGCAATGGCAGTGGCCGCCGCGCCCACTGCGGGTCCGCCGAACACAGTGCCGCCCGTACCCGCGGCCCCGGCAACCAGGCCCGTATCCAGGGTGTTGTGCCCTTGAATCGTCATGGCCACCCGCGAGGAGGCAATGAACCCATTGGCAGCAAATTCCATTTCCACTTGCGCGTGGTCATCGGCGGCCATGCCCCGAATATGATCGAGCTTCGTGGAGATGAACAGCCCACCTGATGGCGTCGGCGACACGCTTGGCTTGTAGGTGCGGTAGTTGCTCCCGGCGCTGGTGTATTCAGCTGCGCTACCGTCTTTGGCATCCCACCCAGTTAGCTGTTGACCTAGCTTGGCCATATCAAATTGCAATGCACTCATGATTAATAATTGTTTAGTGATGTTTGATTTACCTCTGCCAAGGTAGAGCGCACAGCAACACGAGAAAATCACATAAACATGTGTTAATCAATGATGTAACATACAAAACAAAGTGTAGCGTTCCGCCCCCACAAGCCCTCTTACTCGTCCGGCCTTTATAAGCCGGCTGCGATAATGCCACTCGCCGCCCACCTGCAACGAAATAGCCCCACTGACCTAGGTCGGCGGGGCTGCGCAGGCAAGCAAAGCGGGTGCTACCGCAAGCTAGTCTTACTTAGCCACCCTTTCTCTTTCCAGGATCGTCTGGCCAATGATGGTAACATCCAAAGCGGCATTGGAGAGGATAACGACACCGAGCTGACGTTGTGGATCAAACCCTACGAAGGAGCGCCCGCCACCGGTGCCGCCGGAGTGATGCCAGTACGTTTGCGGCGGCCGTTGTGCAATGCGCCAACCCAAACCGAGGGTGTTATCGGGACTGCTAAACGTTGCTTGGTGAGTAAGGGCCATGGCCTTTGCAAGCGGGCTACGGAACTGCCCGAGTTGTGCTTGCGTGTAGCGCACCATGTCGCGCAAAGTCGATTTGAGCGCCCCGGAGCCTTGCAGCGTCGCAAGGTTCCACACGGTGGTGGGCTCGCCTTTTTCATTGTAGCCTTGGGCGAAGCGGGCGCGTTCTTGCGTAGTCAGTTCTACGCGCGTATCCGGCATGCGCAACGGTCGGCTGATCTGCGCGCGAATGAGCTGGTCGAAGCTGCGGTGGGCATGTTGCGCGAGCACGCAGCCCAGCAGTCCGGCCCCTAGGTTGGAATAGACGAATTGGCTACCGGGCCGCGCGGGCAGTTGGTAGCGCGCCAGGAAGCGGTAAAGCGAATCGAGCGTGTAATGCCGGTACGGATCAGCGGGGTCTACCTTGCCGAGGTAAATATTGGCGGGCAGGCGCGGCAGCCCCGATGTGTGGTTTGCTAGGTTCTCTAAGGTGATAGGCGCGGTCTGGTAAGCTAGGCGGGGTAGCGAATCGGGCAGATACTGGCTAACGGGGTCCTTCAAATGCATCTTGCCGCGCACCACTTGCCGGGCCAGGAGCAGCGTGGTGAAGGTTTTGGTAACGGAACCAATTTCAAAAATCGTGGTGTTGGGGTCTGGCAGTTGGCCGTTGCCGCGCTGCGTTTCGCCGTAGCTGTAGCGTCGCACCTGGCCGTGGTCGAGCACGGCTAAGCATAGGCCCGCCGCTGGCCCCTGCTGCACGTAGGGCCGGGCTAGCTTTTCTACCAAGCTGTCAGTAGCCGTGCGCAGCGGGTTGTTGCTCGGCACCCGATACGTTTTGGGTTGGCTGACGAATGGGATGATCTTGAAATTGAAGCGGCTGATCTTACCCGTCTCGTCGAGTTGCAGAAAAAGAACGGCAGTTTCGCGCTCAAACTTAGCCGTGTAGGTCATGCCATCTGGTACCTGCTCGCGAAACTGCACGGTTTCCCAATAGCCCGTTTGGACGTAAAACTTGCGGGTGCCCGTACTGAAATTGGCGGCGCTCATCCTAGCCTGGTACGCGGGCGAGGTTAGGGCGTAAAGTGCGAGTGGTTCCTCGGTGTTGAACGCTGCTACTAGCTGCTGGCTCATGGCGTCGTAGCGCGGGCGGGCGTCTTGCGCCATCACTTGCACCGAGCCGAGCACCCCATAGCCTAGCAGCAAGATGCGAAACCAGGTACATAATCCAACGAGACGATTCATAAACGAGCGGCAAGGAAAGTAGGATCTACGAAAGGCATAGGCGAGCATTGCAAAGATCTGCTTCTTAGTCGCTTAGACGTAATTTCTGTGGCTATTGCAAAATTCCCAACGGTAGCGCTACTGAGTAACATCGATAGGGCTAAGACCCTAAAAGTGTGAGGCGCATCACTAGTTGGCAGTGGGCAGAGGCTCGACTAATCCCTAGGTACCCTGTTGATCGACTTTTGCAACAGCCACTTCTGTTATAATCAGCTAAACCTGGCGCCTACTAACTTAGCTTTAAAGGAAACGAAAACAGCCCCCGCAACCTAGGTTTCGGGGGCTGTCTGCAAATAAGAACGGCTGTTTCTTACAAGTTTAGGCTCTTGACCAGCTCCGCGGCGGCCAACGTCTGCGCGTCGGTGGCTTGAGGCACCACCGGCGACATTCCGAAGAACTCGTGGGTAACGCCCACATACACTTTCGAGGTGACCGGCACGCCCGCTGCTTTCAACTGCGCGGCATATTGTTGTCCTTCGCTTTGCAAGGGGTCGATTTCAGCGTTGATTACCGTAGCGGGCGGCAAGCCTTGTAGGTTCGTGTTGTTTACTAGGGAAATAAGCGGGCTAGCTCCATCGGCAGGGCTGTTCAGGTAGTATGAAAAGAACCATTGCATTGAGGGCTTATTCAAGGGCTTAGCATTAGCAAACTGCTGATACGAAGGCGTATTCATGTCATAGCGGGCAATGGGGTACACCAAGAGCTGGTGCTTGGGCAACGGCACACCGGCATCACGGGCCATGATGCACACGCTAGCTGCTAGGTTGCCGCCGGCGCTTTCGCCGGCCACAGCAATGCGGTTGGCGTCTATTTTAATCGAGGAGGCATTGTCACGCACCCAGCGGTAGGCGGCAAAAGCATCGTTGTGTGCGGTCGGGAACCGGAACTCAGGACCTTTGCGGTATTCCACGGCTACCACTACGGAGCCGGTTTTGGCAGCTAGGGCGCGTGCCGAGAAATCATACGTATCGTTGGTGGCAATGACCCAGCCGCCACCGTGATAATAAACAATACCTGGCATAGTGGGCGACACGAGACGTGGCGTATAGATCCGCACCCGGATAGTGCCCCCGGCTACTGGTATCGCTCGCCCAGTGGTGTCTACCGACTGGTTAGGCATAGCGATGTTGTACTGGCTCATCACGGCGAGCAGCGCATCCTTGAAGGACGGCGCCTTACGCGCTTGCTGAGGCGTGAGGGTATACAGCGGTACTCCTTTAGTGAGGCTGTCCAGCTCTTCGATTACTCTTTGCATCTCTGGCTTGATGCTAGGTCCCCATTCAGGCTTAGGGCCATTCGGCTGAATGACAACCGACGTAGGGAACGGAAAGAGACCACCATCCTCTGTGCAGGCGCTAGCCCCGATCAGGGCACTCGACAGCAGCAATCCGCTTAGTGCGCGGCGCCAAGAGGTGGTAGCTTTAGAAGAAATAAGCGCGCGAACAGCGGCTAGTTTGACAGGAAAACCTTTTTTCATGAGGGTGGACTAAGGGGTTGATAATCAGCTCTACGCACCAGCCATGAATTGGGTCTATCCCATAAGTAGTTATATTAAATCATAAATTATTTATGTAACTAACCTGTAGGATTATACCCTGCTACTTATCTTTGAACAATAGCGTTGTTTTCCCGGTACTCCCGTGGGGTTTTACCCATGATGTTGAAGAACACGCGGTTGAAGTGCGAGAGGTTAGCAAACCCGCACGCGTAAGCCGCCCCGGCAATCGTCTGCTCGGTGTGCAGGAGCAGCTGACAGACGTTGGTGACGCGCAGCTCGTTGAGATAGTGCACGTAGGTTTTGCGGGTGCGCTCTTTGAAGAAGCGACAAAACGCTTCTCTACTCATATTTGCCACCGAGGCTACCTCTTCGAGCGAAATGGCGCGGTGACTTTGCTCCATCAAAAAGTGCAGCACCTGCTCCATACGCTTGCCTTCGCGCTCGTTGAGGTTGTGCATTTGGTCAGTTACATTCAGGCACTGAAGCGCACCTGGCTGCATGAGCTGCTGCACGATTTGGAGCACGACGAGTACTCGCTCTAAGTTGCTTGTGTGCGGCAAGGCTAGCATATGGTGCGCAATAGCGTCGTGGGCAGCCTCTTGGATGCGGTAGCACCCCGTCAGCTGCTCGAAGAATTTTCGGACGCCTTGCAGCTCTTCGATGCTGTAGAAGCCGCTGGTGAACACCCGGTGGTCGAAAAACACGGCAACGGCGTGGCTGCGGAGGCCATTTTGCTCGTCGTAATATTCCTTGTTGCTGCGAAAAACATGCGGCACATCGTGGCCGAGCAGGAACAAGTCGCCGGGGCGGAATAGGCCGATGTAGTCGCCGCCGACCAGTTTGCCCTCGCCTTCGAGCACGTAGCTGAGTTGAATTTCGGGATGCTGGTGCAGCTTGTCGTAGAAGTACGGCTGGTGGTCGACTTGGTACCGGATGAAGTCATTGGTTGACTTCGGAATCTTAAACGAGATGACTTTCATGACGGTACTATATTAATCGGCTATCACGCAAATCGCGGGATAATTGTCAATATAGCATTATCTCTTACTAATTCCGTACGGGACTTCGCCTTCCAGAGCGGATAGCTTTGTAAAAAAGCGATAAAACTTATGATCAACTGGCAAGGCGTATTCCCAGCAGTTACGACGAAGTTTCACCAAGACGGCAGTCTGGACTTCGACACGTTTTTCAAGAACATCGATGCTCAGCTAGCCGCTGGCGTGCACGGTATTATTCTGGGCGGTACGCTTGGCGAATCGAGCGTGCTGCGCACGGAAGAGAAATACGAACTGACGAGGCGCACCATCGACTACGTAGCGGACCGCGTGCCCGTGGTGCTCAACATCGCCGAGGGATCCACCCAGGAAGCTGTTCTGCGGGCGCAGGAAGCCGAAGACCTAGGTGCCTCGGGCCTGATGCTGCTGCCGGCCATGCGCTACCCCACCGATGCGCGCGAAACGCTCGCCTACTTCACGTCGGTGGCGCAGAGCACAGAGCTGCCCATCATGATCTACAACAACCCCGTCGACTACAAAACCTACGTCACGCTTGAAATCTTCGACAAGCTGCTCGACGCGTGCCCTAACGTGGAGGCCGTGAAAGAGTCGACGCGCGACGTATCGAACGTGACGCGCATGGTGACGCGCTACGGCGACCGGCTGCGGATTATGGGCGGCGTAGATACCCTAGCTTTGGAAGCGCTGCTGATGGGCGCCCACGGCTGGGTAGCCGGCTTGGTGTGCGCTTTCCCAGCAGAAACGGTGGCCATTTACCGCCTCGTGCAGGAAGGCCGCATTGAAGAAGCCCGCACGATTTACCGGTGGTTCCTGCCCCTGCTAGAGCTCGACATTCATGCAAAGCTGGTGCAGTACATCAAGCTAGCCGAACAAATGGCTGGCCTTGGCACCGAGCACGTGCGGGCCCCGCGCCTGACACTGATTGGCGAGGAGCGGGAGCGGGTAATGGCCCTCATTCAACACGGCCTCGATACGCGCCCGGCGCTCCCCACATTCACCGCTACGCCTGCCGCTGTCCATGCCGTTTGATGCGCTCCTGGCCGAAGCCACGGCGGCTTACGCTATTTATAAAAAAACCACGGGTGCCGAGCGGGCTACGTTCTTGCGCGCCATCGCCACGGCCATCGATGAGCTAGGTGATCAGCTGCTGCAGACCGCCAGCACCGAAAGCAACCTTCCGTTGGCACGCCTCACTGGCGAGCGAGGCCGCACGCAAGGTCAGCTGCGCCTGTTTGCCGATTTGGTAGAGAACGGCTACTGGGCCGAGGCCACTATTGACACGGCCCTGCCCGACCGTCAGCCCCTCCCCCGCCCCGATATGCGTCGGCTGCTGCTGCCGCTGGGGCCGGTAGCAGTATTTGGAGCCAGCAACTTCCCCCTAGCTTTTTCGACGGCTGGCGGCGACACGGCCTCGGCGCTAGCGGCCGGCTGCCCGGTGGTGTATAAAGCGCATCCTGCGCACCCGCGCACCTCCGTGTTAGTAGCCGAAGCCATTGCCAAGGCGGCGCAGCAGTGCAACTTGCCGGCGGCGGTGTTCCAACACGTAGTGGGCGGCACGCAAGTCGGGACGGAGCTGGTGCAGCATCCTGCCGTGCGTGCCGTGGCCTTTACGGGCTCTTACGGCGCTGGCAAAGCGTTATTTGACCTAGCTACGCGCCGCGACGTACCGATTCCGGTGTACGCCGAAATGGGCAGCGTCAACCCGCTGTTCATCTTACCAGAAAAGCTAGCTTCCGACCCAACTGGGTTGGCACAGCAGGCGGCGCAATCGGTGCTGCTTGGCGCGGGGCAGTTCTGTACGTGTCCGGGGCTGGTGTTCGTGCCAGCCGACGAGGCTGCCGAAGCTTTCGTAGACAGCCTAGGAGAAACGCTCAGCAGCGCCACCGCAACCCACATGCTTCACGCGGGCATCGCCGACAATTACTACCAGAACCTTTCCTCCCTTCTTCAGCACGCCAATGTGCACGCCTTGGTTCAGCCCGAGACGCACACGCTGGAAGGCCGCGCTGGCCTAGCTCGCACCTCAGCTGCGCAATGGATACAGAATGCGGCATTGCAGGAAGAAGTGTTCGGTCCTTTCACCCTGGTAGTTACTTACCAAGACGAAGCTGAGCTACTGGCCGCTGCTAACGCCTTGCACGGGCAGCTCACCTGCACCTTGTGGGGTACTGCCGCCGAGCTAGCCCAAGCCGAACCTGTAGCCGATGCGCTCCGCGAGAAGTGCGGCCGCTTGCTGTTTGCCGGCGTGCCCACGGGTGTAGAAGTCAGCCACGCCATGACCCACGGCGGGCCTTTCCCAGCCACTACTGACCCACGCAGCACGTCGGTGGGCTCCTATGCCATCAAGCGCTTTGCACGGCCGGTCACGTTCCAGTCGGCGCCAGCGGAGCTGCTGCCACCGGAGTTGCGCAACGAAAATCCGACGGGTATCTGGCGGATGATCGACGGGGAAGTAACGCAGCGCAGTCTTTAACCTAGCTGTAGCGCGGACTTTATAGTCCGCGCTACACCATTAGCCACTTTATGGCCCGTAAAACATTTTTTTGCATTGACGCCCACACCTGCGGCAACCCGGTGCGCCTGGTAGCGGGCGGCGGCCCCGAGCTGCACGGCGCTAACATGAGCGAGAAGCGCCAACACTTTCTGCGTGATTACGACTGGATTCGGAAGGGGCTTATGTTTGAGCCCCGCGGCCACGACATGATGTCGGGCAGCATCCTGTACCCGCCCCAAGATCCTGCCAACGATGTGGCCGTGCTCTACATCGAAACCAGCGGCTGCCTGCCTATGTGTGGCCACGGCACCATCGGCACCGTGACTATTGCCTTGGAGGAAGGCCTGATTACGCCCAAAGTGCCCGGCCAACTGCGCCTCGAAACGCCGGCCGGCTTAGTACTGGTTTCGTACCGCCAGGAAGGTCAGAAGATTAAGTCGGTGAAGCTGACGAATATCCCGGCCTACCTCGACTCCGAAAACCTAGCCGTGGAGTGCCCCGAGCTAGGTCCGCTGCGGGTGGATGTGGCCTACGGCGGCAACTTCTACGCCATCGTCGATCCGCAGGAGAACTTCCAGGGCCTGCAAGCCTACCCGGCCGACAAGCTCATCAGCTGGAGCCGGGTGCTGCGCCAGCGCCTCAACGAGCAGTACACCTTCGTGCACCCCGAAAACCCGACTATTCAAGGTTTGTCGCACATTCTGTGGGCGGGCGATACACTGAGTCCTAGCTCCACGGCCCGCAACGCGGTGTTTTACGGCGACAAGGCCATCGACCGGTCGCCGTGCGGCACGGGCACCTCGGCGCGCATGGCGCAGTGGTACGCCAAGGGCAAGCTCAAGCCGGGGCAGGAGTTTATCCACGAAAGCATTATTGGGTCCATTTTCAAAGGCACCATCGAGGAGGAAACCACCGTGGCGGGGCGGCCGGCCATTCGTCCGGGCATCGAAGGGTGGGCCATCATTACGGGGCACAACACCATCTTCTTCGACGACGAAGATCCTTACGTTCACGGTTTTCAAGTTCTCTAGGGTATGAGCAACGTAGTAATTGTCGGGGGCGGCATCATCGGCTTATTCACAGCCTATTACCTAGAGGAAGCCGGCTTCGGCGTGACCGTGCTCGACCAAGGCGACCTAGCCCAGGGCTGCTCCACCGGCAACGCGGGCATGATCGTACCGAGCCACTTCGTGCCCCTAGCCTCGCCCGGCATGATCGGCAAGGGCATCAAGTGGATGTTTTCTTCTAAAAGCCCCTTCTACATTCACCCCCGCCTCGACCGCCGATTGGTGGAGTGGTGCCTGCTATTTTATCGCTCGGCCACGCCCAAGCACGTCGACCGCAGCATTCCCTACCTCAAAAACCTGAGTTTGCTCAGCAAGAGCCTGTACTTCGATCTAGCTCAGCAGCACCCCGAAGCGAAGCTAGGTTTGGAAGAAAAAGGCTTGCTCATGCTCTACAAAACGGCCGCCATCGAGCACGAGGAAGTGGAAATGGCGCAGCTTTCCAACACGGTCGGCATCGAAGCCAACGTGTTGTCGCGCGACGAAGTGCGGGCCCTGGAACCCGACACCAACCTCGACGTACGCGGGGCTGTGCACTTCACCGGCGACGCTCACCTCGATCCGGCCAAGCTTTACAGCTTCCTCAAAAACCACCTGCAAGCCCGTGGTGTGCGGTTGATTTCGCAGGCCGAAGTGCTGCGCTTCGACCACACGGGCGACACCATCACGCACGTCATCACCACGCAGGGCGACTTCGCCTGCGACGACCTCGTAGTATGCGCCGGGGCTTGGTCGGGCAAGGTGGCGCGCCAGCTGGGCGTGCGCCTGCCCATGCTCTCGGGGAAGGGTTACAGCTTCATGCAAACCAACCAGCCTGCCATCCGCATCCCGGCCATTCTCACCGAGCAGAAAGTAGCCGTAACGCCCTTCGGCGGGCAAGTGCGGTTTGGGGGCACCATGGAAATCACCGACACCGATGTGAGCATCAACCGCAAGCGGGTGCAGGGCATCTTCGAGTCGATTCAGCGCTACTACGGCGATTTTACGCCCGTGGCACCCGACCCACAAACGGTGTGGAGCGGCCTGCGCCCCTGCTCGCCCGACGGCCTGCCCTACATCGGCCCGACGGCAAAGTGGCGCAATGTGCTGTTCGGCACCGGCCACAGCATGATGGGCATCAGCCTAGCACCCGGCACCGGCAAGCTTCTCGCCGAGCAACTGCGCGACCAGAAAACCAGCCTGCTGATGGATGCCTTCTCGCCCGACCGGTACAGCTAGGTCAATGTAGAGACACATACTTGTGTCTCACTGTTGAACGATAACGCCAACACAATTTACTTAAGAACAATCCTCCAAGAACGACCTAGGTAAACAACATCCGCAACGCGAGGAGACACAAGTATGTGTCTCTACACCACTCCCACCCAAACCTCCTAGCTCTCCTGCCATGCGCCCATCTTTCGCTTTTAGCTTGCTGTTCCTAGGTCTGGCGAGTGCCGCCAGTGCGCAGAAGGTCGCGCCGCCGCGCGACTACCCGATTCAGCCGGTCGCCTTTACGCAGGTGCACGTGCACGACCAATTTTGGGCGCCCAAGATGCAGACCAACGCCGACGTGACCATTCCGCACACCATGCAGCAGTGCCGGCAAGATGGTCACCTCGACAACTTCCGGCGGGCGGCGGGTGAACTACCCGGCGACAAGCTCACGCAGTTCCCCTTCGACGACACCGACGTGTACAAGGTGATTGAAGGAGCCTCCTACGCCATGCAGGTGAAGAAAAATCCGCGCATGGAGACGTACGTCGATTCGCTGATTACGCTGATTGGCAAGGCGCAGGAACCGGATGGCTACCTCTATACCTTCCGCACAGTGAAAGCTGCCAAACCCCACGAGTGGATCGGGACGAAGCGCTGGGAGAAAGAAGAAGACCTTAGCCACGAGCTGTACAATGCGGGGCACCTGTACGAGGCCGCGGTGGCGCATTACCAGGCTACTGGCAAACGAACCCTGCTCGACATTGCCCTGAAAAACGCCGATTTGCTGGTACACGACTTCGGCCCTGGCAAAGTGGAAGTGTATCCTGGCCACCAAGTGGTCGAAATTGGGCTGGCCAAGCTCTACCGCGTCACCGGCAAGCAGCAGTACCTCGACCTAGCGAAGTTTTTCCTGGACGTACGCGGCCCCAAGGGCAACGATTACAACCAGGCCGCCAAGCGCGTGGTCGACCAAGATGCCGCCGTGGGCCACGCCGTGCGGGCCACCTACATGTACTCGGCCATGGCCGACGTGGCCGCCCTCACCGGCGACCCTAGCTACCTGAAAGCCATCGACGCCATTTGGGAGGACGTGGTGAACCATAAGCTCTACATCACGGGCGGCATCGGCGCGACCGGCAACGGTGAGGCGTTCGGGAAGCCTTTTGAGCTGCCCAATATGTCGGCTTACGCCGAAACATGCGCGTCCATTGCCAATGTGTACTGGAACAACCGCATGTTTTTGCTGCACGGCGACGCCAAGTACATCGATGTGCTGGAGCGCACTTTGTACAATGGTTTGATTGCGGGCGTGTCATTGAGCGGCGACCATTTCTTCTACCCTAATCCGCTGGCTTCCATGGGTCAGCACCAGCGCGGGTCGTGGTTTGCGTGCGCCTGCTGCATTTCCAACATGACGCGCTTTATGGCCTCGGTGCCGGGCTACGTGTACGCCCAAAACGCGGATAACCTGTACGTGAACCTGTTCATGACCAGCACCAGCGACGTGCAGCTGCCCTCGGGCAAGGTCAACATCGAGCAGAAAACCAACTACCCTTGGGACGGCCAGATCGACCTAGCCGTGAATCCGCAGAAGCGCCAGGATTTCGCCTTGCGCGTGCGCATTCCGGGTTGGGCCCAACAGCAACCCACGCCCGGCAACCTGTACAAGTTTGTGGACGCGGCGCCCCAGCCCATTACTTTGAGCATCAACGGCAAGCCGATGCAGTACACCCTTGACCACGGCTACGCGGTGCTGAAGCGGCGCTGGCAGAAAGGCGACCATGTGACCCTAGCTTTGCCAATGACGACCGAAAAGGTGGTGGCCAGCGCTCAGGTGAAAGACGACCAAGGCAAGTTTGCCCTACAGCGCGGACCAGTGGTGTACTGCCTCGAAGGCCCCGACAACACCAACGGCTTGGTGCAGAACATCATCGTGGATCAGAAGGCGCCAGTGGAAGTCGCCTACCAGGACAACCTGCTCAACGGCATCAACCTGCTGACGGCCGCGGGCAGCAGCTCGCGCCGCCAGCTCAACTCCGACCAGCTCCTGACCAGCCCACAAACGGTAAAAGCCATTCCGTACTACGCCTGGGCCAACCGCGGCCCCAGCGACATGACGGTGTGGGTGCCCTACGAAGCCTCGGCCGCTCGGCCCATGCCGGCGCCTACCATTGCCTCGCGCAGCAAAGCTAGCTCGTCGCTGAAAAACGCCAGAACCTTAAAGGCCCTCGCCGACCAGTACGACCCCATCGACTCCAAGGACGCCAACTACCCCTACCTGCACTGGTGGCCCAAGAAAAACACCACTGAGTTTGTGCAATACGACTTTGCCGAGCCCGCCACCGTGTCTGAGTCGAAGGTATATTGGTTTGATGACGGTCCGTGGGGCGGCTGCCGCATTCCGGCCAGCTACAAGGTTTATTACCAGAAAGATGGGCAGTGGGTGCCGGTGAAAAACACTACGCCTTATGCCATTGCGAAGGACAAATACAACACCGTGCAGTTTGAGCCAGTGCGCACCACCGCCCTCAAACTGGAAGTCCAACTTCCCGCCGACAACGCCACCGGCATTCACGAATGGATGGTGAAGTAGGCTAGTTGACGACCGAAGACCCAAATACTAGACCGTCATGCTGCGCTGATCGAAGCATCTCTCCCGCAGTGGTATTCTAAGCCCCTCTCTTTTGGAGAGGGGTTGGGGTGAGGTTCAACGAAGCGGTAGAGATGCTTCGACCGGCTCAGCATGACGACCAAGAGCGGCAACGCTTACAGAGGTAGTCGGCCGTGAATTTTGATTAAAAGCTAGGTTCTAAAAGACACATCACATTTCTCTGCTTATGGCCTTCTCTACGCTTGCCCGTGCAGCCTACCTGCTGACCTTGACTCTAAGTGTGCTACACACCGAGCCTAGCTCGGCTCAAGGCGGGCAGCTAGCCGACTATCAGCGGAGCAATGCGTTGCACAAGCAGCTTTACCGTACAGCGTACCACATTCCAACGCAAGTCAGTTGGCAGCCCGATAGCAAGGCGGTGTACTACGCCATGTACACGCCAAAAGGCCAAGAGTTCTGGCAAGCGGCCCAGGGCAGCACCGCGCCCCAGCCCGCCTTCGAACCTAGCCCTTTGGCCTCAAAGCTCAGTGCGGCCCTGAAGCAGCCCGTGACGCCTTACCAATTACCGCTCAGCAACGTGCGCTTCACTACCACGTCAGCCGGCTTGTTGGTGAACTTCACCGCCGGTCCGGCCGAGTGGGAATACGCCCCGGCCACCACTATGCTGCGCCAAACGCGTAAGCTGCCGGAAGCTAGGTATTGGAACCAGCGCGACGACCACGATGAAGCGGGCAAGCTGGTGTACTCGCCTGATAGCGTGTGGGTGGCGTTTGTAAAAGACTACAACGTGTACCTGCGTTCGGTGAAGACGAAGGAGGAAACGCCGCTCAGCTTCGACGGCTCGGCGGGCGATTATTACTCCAGCGAGTTGCAGTGGGCGCCCGATTCGAAGAAGCTGGTGGGCGTGCGCATTCGGCGCAACACGCCGCACACCTTGTACCTAGTGCGCTCCTCGCCGACTGATCAGCTGCAACCCAAGCTTGAAACCCGCCCCTACCTCAAGCCCGGCGATGCGTTGCCCCTGCACCAACCTAGCTTGTTTCTGGTGGCCGAGAAAAAGCAGATGCAGTTGCCGCTCACGCTGTTTGCGCAGCAGTACAACATCTCGCGCCCAACCTGGCGCAAGGATAGCCACGCCTTCACTTTTGAGTACAACGAACGCGGGCACCAACTGTACCGCGTACTAGAAGCCGACGCTACCACCGGCCAAGTGCGGACGCTGATTGAGGAACGCAGCCCCACGTTCATCTCCTACAGCGGCAAGCTGTTCCGCCACGACGTAGCCGACGGCAAGGAAATCATCTGGATGTCGGAGCGCGACGGTTGGAACCACCTCTACCGCTACGACGGGCGCATGGGCAAGGTCAAGAACCAGATAACCAAAGGGCCGTGGGTGGTGCGCCAAGTGGTGCACGTGGATGAGGCCAAGCGCACCATTCTGTTTGCCGCCAGCGGCCGTGACGCCGGCCAGGACCCGTACCTGTTGCACTACTATAGCATAGACTTCGACGGCAAGCACCTTACGGACCTTACCCCCGAAAACGCCAACCACGCCGCCACGTTTTCGCCTGATTACCAGCGTTTCGTAGATGTGTACTCGCGTGTGGATTTGCCTTCCGTAACGGTGCTGCGCGATGCCGCTAACGGTAAGGTGTTGCAAACCTTAGAGCGCGCCGACCTGAGTGCTTGGCAGCAAGCACATTGGCAAACGCCCGAAGTGTTCAGCGCCAAGGGCCGCGACGGCAAAACTGACATCTGGGGCATCATCGTGCGGCCCACCAACTTCGATCCGGCGCGCAAGTACCCAGTGATTGAGAACATCTACGCCGGGCCGCACGACTCGTTTGTGCCGAAGTCGTTCATGAACAACAACCTAGGCATGCACGAACTGGCGGAGCTAGGTTTCGTGGTGGTGCAAATCGACGGCATGGGCACCTCTAACCGCTCCAAGGCCTTCCACGATGTATGCTGGAAAAACCTGAAAGACGCCGGCTTCCCCGACCGTATCAAGTGGCTGGAGGCGGCCGCCCAGCGCTACCCCGCCCTCGACCTGACGCGGGTGGGCATCTACGGCACATCGGCGGGCGGACAGAGCGCGGCGGGCGCGCTGCTGTTTCACCCGGAGTTCTACAAAGTGGGCGTGGCCTCGTGCGGCTGCCACGACAACCGCATGGACAAGATGTGGTGGAACGAGCAGTGGATGGGCTACCCCATCGGGCCGCAGTACGCCGAGTGCTCCAACGTGACCCACGCCGACCAGCTCCGCGGCCGCCTGCTGCTCCTGGTGGGCGAAATGGACGACAACGTGGACCCCTCCTCTACCTACCAGTTTGCCGATGCTCTCATCAAAGCCAACAAAGACTTCGAGCTGGTGATGTTGCCCAACCTAGGCCACACCACCGGCGGCGAGTTTGGCGAACGGAAGCGCCGTGACTTTTTCGTGCGCCACCTGCTCCACCAATCCCCGCCCGAGTGGAGCGAGTTGCCTACGCCGTAACGTTAGCTTAGCAGAACGGTGTAGCGCGAAGCTCCCGCTTCGCGCTACGTTGAACAACTGGCACCTAGGTCGTTCAACGTTTGACGTTCAACGGTACGCGAAGCGGGAGCTTCGCGCTACGACGTTCTGGCCTGCCCCCGAACCACTCAGCAAGCGTCTCTTCAACTTACAATTCTGCCTCCCACCCCGCTACTACACCATGAACCAGTTCCTGAAACGCTCCTACCTTGTACCTGCACTGCTCGGCTTACTGAGCACCAGCACGTTGGCCCAAACATACCTGCCCACGCCCGGCGATAAACGGATGAAGGTGCAGCCGAAAGTACCCGTGAAAGCCTACGCCTTCGACCTAGCGCAGGTGAAACTACTCGACGGGCCGTTCAAGCAAGCGGAGCAGGCCGACGTGACGTACCTGCTGAAGATCGAGCCCGACCGGCTGCTGGCTGATTTTCGGGAGCATAGTGGGTTGACGGCCAAGGGCAAGCGCTACGGCGGCTGGGAGTCGTCGGAGTTGGCGGGGCACACGCTGGGGCACTACTTGTCGGCATGCGCGCTGGGCTACGCTTCTACCGGTAAGCCAGAATTTAAGCAGCGAGTCGACTACATCGTGGCGCAGCTGGATGAGTGCCAGAAGGCGCGTAAAACGGGGTACGTAGGGGCTATTCCTAACGAGGACAAACTGTGGGCGGAGGTAGCCAGCGGTACCATTCGCTCCCGCGGCTTCGACCTAAATGGAGCCTGGTCACCGTGGTACACCGTGCACAAGATCATGGCTGGCTTGCTCGACGCTTATCTGTATTGCGATAACAAAACGGCCCTCACCGTCAACCAAGGCCTAGCCGACTGGACTGGCAACACCATCAAAGGCCTCGACGAAGCCAAGATGCAAGAAATGATGGTGTGCGAGTACGGCGGCATGGCTGAAACGCTCGCCAACACCTACGCGCTGAGCGGCGACAAAAAATACCTCGACCTTTCGTACCGCTTCTACGACAAGAAAGTCCTCGACCCACTGGCCGCCCGCACCGACATCTTGCCCGGCAAGCACTCCAACACCCAGATTCCGAAGGCCATTGCCAGCGCCCGCCGCTACGAACTGACCGGCGATCAGAAGGACGCTGCCATTGCCGACTTCTTCTGGAAAACGGTGACCGACAACCACTCCTACGCCACCGGTGGCAACAGCAACTACGAGTACCTAGGGGAGCCGCGCAAGCTCAATGACAAGCTCAGCGAGAACACCACCGAGACCTGCAACACCTACAACATGCTGAAGCTCACCCAGCATTTGTTTGCTCAGCAGCCTTCGGCCAAGCTGATGGATTACTACGAGAAAGGCCTGTACAACCATATCCTGGCCTCGCAGAACCACGCCACCGGCATGACGACCTACTTCGTGCCCCTGCGCATGGGTGGCCGCAAAACCTACAGCGACGAGTTCAACACCTTCACCTGCTGCGTGGGCTCGGGCATGGAAAACCACGTGAAGTATGCCGAGAACATCTACTTCCAGGGAGCCGACGGCAGCGTGTACGTCAACTTGTTCATCCCGTCGGAGCTAGCTTGGAAGGAGAAAGGCCTGACGCTGCGCCAGGAAAGTCAGCTGCCGGCCAAAGACCAAGTGACGTTTACCCTCGCTGCCACCAAGCCGCGCGCCTTTAAGCTGCGCCTACGTCAGCCCAAGTGGACTAAGAACCCGCAGGTGCGCGTAAATGGCAAAGTAGTAGCCGTAGCACCCGATGCCGAAGGCTACCTCGTACTCGACCGCAAGTGGAGAAACCAGGACCGCGTGGAGCTGACCTTGCCCGCCGACTTCTACACCGAAGCCCTACCCGACAACCCCGACCGCCGCGCCATGTTCTATGGCCCCACGCTGCTAGCCGGAGTGCTCGGCAACACTGAACCCGAGCCCATAACCGGCGTGCCCGTGCTCGTAACGGCCAACAACAACCCCAATCAGTGGGTGAAAGCCACCGATGCCGCGCAGCTCCGCTTCCAAACCGCCGGCCTAGGTACACCTCATGATGTGCCGCTGATGCCGTTCAACCAAACCGGCGACGAGTACTACACGGTGTACTGGGACGTGTTTACGCCCGACAAGTGGGCCACCCAGCAGCGCGTGTATGAAGCCGCCCGCAAGCAGCAGCAAGAGCTAGAAGCCCGCACCGTGGATGTGCTGCGCGTGGGCGAGATGCAGCCCGAGCGGGACCACCTGTTCACCATCACCGAGAAAGCCGAAACCGGCGAGGAGCACGGCCGCAAGTGGCGCATGGTCAACGAAGGTGGCAACATGGCCTTCACCCTGAAAGTCTCCCCCAACACGCCTAACACGTTGATGCTTACCTACTGGGGCATGGATAACCGCGGCCGCGTGTTCGATGTGTTGGTTGATGGCGAAAAGATTGCCACCGAAGACCTCAACAAGTACAAGGAAAGCCGCTTCTACGATGTCTCCTACGCTATTCCGCCCGCCCTCACCAAAGGCAAACAGCAGGTAAAAGTGACTTTCCAAGCCAAACAAAACAACAGCGCCGGCCCCGTGTACGGCATTCGCAACGTGCGGCAGTAATTGTGCCCTGGGTGTAGAGACACATACTTGTGTCTCGTCGTTGAACGGCTTACCAAGTACGACCCGATCTAAATAATATCAGCAACAACGAGACACAAGTATGTGTCTCTACCCCAACAACCTAGCTTCTAAGTACTAAAATCTCTCTATGTCCCTAAAAAAGGCTTTTCTGCTGCTGGCTTGCGCCGGAATACTGGGCAAGGCTGCCGCCCAAACGACCGCCCCGCTCACCTTTACGCGGACTGATACGCTACGCGGCGCCCTCACGCCCTTGCGCACCTGCTACGACCTCCACTACTACCACTTGGATGTGAAGCTGGATCCGGCCCGCAAGTTCATTAGCGGCTCCAACCTGTTTCGCTTTACGGCCACGGAAGATTTCACCCGGCTTCAGTTCGATTTGTTCGCGAACCTAGCTGTTGACAAGGTGCTGTATAAAGGCAAGTCGGTGCCGTTTACCCGCGAAGCCAACGCGGTGTTCGTCACCTTTCCGCAGCCGATTCGGAAAGGCACGCAGGATGAGTTTACGGTGCAGTACTCTGGCAACCCCACCGAAGCCAAGCGGGCGCCTTGGGATGGTGGCCTCGTGTTCAGCCAGGATAAGCAAGGCAAGCCGTGGGTCGTTTCGGCCTGCCAGGGCATTGGGGCAAGCATTTGGTGGCCCACCAAAGACCACCAAGCCGACGAAGTTGACAGCATGCTGATCAGTGTGACGGTGCCTCAGGGCCTGAAAGATGTATCGAACGGGCGGCTGCGCAAAACTACGAAGCTGAAAGGCGGTGATACCCGCTTCGATTGGTTTGTGGCTAATCCAATCAACAACTACTGCGTGGCTCTGAACGTGGGCGACTACCAGCACTTCGGCGACACCTACCAGGGCGAAAACGGCAAGCTCACGCTCGATTACTGGGTGTTGCCCGAGAACCTAGCCAAGGCCAAGCAGCAGTTCACCGCTAATGTGAAGCCCATGCTCAAGTCGATGGAGCATTGGTTTGGGCCGTACCCCTTCTACAAGGATGGCTATAAACTAGTGGAGGCGCCGCACCTCGGTATGGAGCACCAGAGCGCTGTGGCCTATGGCAATAGCTTCGGGAACGGCTACCGGGGCCGTGACTTGTCGGGTACGGGCTGGGGCAATAAGTGGGACTTCATTATCATCCACGAAAGCGGACACGAGTGGTTTGGCAACAACATCACCTCTAAGGACCTAGCTGATATGTGGGTGCACGAAAGCTTCACCAACTACTCGGAAAGCCTGTTTGTGGAAAACCAGTTTGGTAAGCAAGCCGGCCAAGAGTACGTGCACGGCACCCGCCTCGGCATCGTCAACGATGGGCCGATTGTGGGCGTGTTCAACCTGAACAACAAAGGCTCGGGGGATATGTACCCCAAGGGCGGCAACCTGCTAAACATGACGCGCACCATCATCAACGACGACGAGAAATGGCGCCAGATCCTGCGCGGCCTCAACAAAACGTTCTACCACCAAACTGTCAACGGCACGCAGGTCGTTGACTATATCAGCCAGCAGAGCGGACAGGATTTCACCAAAATCTATGATCAGTACCTGCGCCACACCACCATCCCGACGCTCGAAGTGCGCTTCGAGAAAGGGGAAGCCCTAGGTCGGTGGGTGGCCGACGTGCCTGGGTTTGCCATGCCGGTGAGGGTGCGCCAGAAGGGTGGCGAGTACCGCTTCGTTACGCCGACTACCGCTTTCAAACCCTTAGGAATTGCCGGGCTCACGAAAGACAATTTGGAGGTCGACACCTTTAACTATTACATCGGCGTGCTGATCGACTGAAGCTAGGTACGCAGGGAAGAAGCCCGGACGCATAGTTCGGGCTCTAAAACAACGTGTTGGGGTACAGCGCTTCCTTTTTCCTGGCGCAACTGCATAAACAAGCGCACGGCGGCTTCCCCCATCTGTTCGCACCGCTGATCGACGGACGTCAGCATGGGCTTGGTCAGGGAGGTGAACATTTCGTTGCTGAAGCCAGCCAAGGCGACATCCTGCGGCACTCGCAAGCCGTGTTCTTCCAGCACTTGCAGTGCTCCGGCCACGGCGGCGTCGCTGGAGGAGAAAATAGCGTCGGGGCGCTCCGGCAAGTGCAAGAGTTGCTTTGCGGCCTGCCGGCCGGTTTCCACCGTCATAGTGTCGCAGTACACAATCAGCTCTTCCGACGTGGGCAAGCCGTGTTTTTGCAGCGCATCGAGGTATCCTTGCCGGCGGTGCTTGTAGATACCTAGGTGCTGCGGGCCGGCGAAGTGCCCGATGTGCCGGCAGCCTTGCCCAATGAGGTGTTCGGTGGAGAGGAAGCCTCCAGCGTAATCGTTGAGCAGTACCGCATTAACCTCCGTGCCCAACAGAATCCGGTCGAAGAACACCAGCGGGATACCGCGCTGCTGCACCTTCTCGAAGTGCGCGAAATCGTGGGTCGTGCGCGACAATGACACCAGAATGCCTTCAACCTGCGCACTGAGCAGCGTTTCGATGTTCTGCCGCTCGTGCACCACGTCCTCGTTCGATTGGCAGATCACAACGTTGAAACCGGCCTGACTGGCTGCCAGTTCGATGCCCCTGATAACGATGGCAAAAAAGCGCCCGTCGATGTAGGGCACGATGACGCCCAGCAGCTTGCTTTTGCCCTTGCGCAATCCGGCTGCTAGGTGATTCGGCTGATAGTTCATCTGCCGAGCTAGCTCCTGCACCCGTTGCTTCGTGGCCGCGCTGATGCGCGGGTCATTGTTCAGCGCCCGCGAAACGCCAGACACGGATAACCCTAGTTGCTTAGCCAAGTCAGTTATGGAAGTCGGCTTCGTCTCTTTGCTCAAGATCAGATTGGTTGTATTGGTTATAGGAGAAGGCACCGCAACATCTCCCTAAGTAAACCTAAGGAATAATCAGCTAGGCTGGTATCAGTGACCAGAACCTACCATAGTAATAGGACCTAAGTGCGACTAAACTAAACCATCTCCATAACGTCAAAGCTACCAACTGTTTACTATGCCGAATAAACATGTCTTGTGCTAACACAAACGTTTGCTAATTTTTTTGCTCAATCGTTTGCGCAATGTGTTATTATCTGATATGTTTGTACAAGACCTCGATAGCCGACCATTGAGTTTTAATCTATCGGCTTCTGCTCTCGTCGCACCTGCCTTACGCGCACCCTGCACCTTCTAGCAGGCACCCACCTCAACCCCATTTCTCTCTTGCATTCATGAGCAAGCTCGTTCTTACAACCCTAGCCCTAGGCCTAACGACTGCCGCGCTGGCCCAGAACACGGATTATCCCATCCAGGCGGTGTCATTCACGAAAGTCAAGCTGACGGACAACTTCTGGCTGCCGCGCCTCAAGACCAACACCGACGTGACCATCCCGGCGTCGTTTCAGCGCTGCGAGGCCACTAATCGGGTGAAGAACTTCGAAATGGCAGCGGCCAAGCAGGGCAAGTTCGCCACCACCTTCCCCTTCGACGACACCGATATCTACAAGACCATTGAGGGCGCATCGTACTCTATGAGCTTGTACCCGGATGAGAAGCTAGGAGAATACGTAGATGCCCTAATTACCAAAGTAGCCGCTGCGCAAGAGCCTGATGGTTACCTCTATACAGCCCGCACCATCGATCCGGCGCACCCGCACCCGTGGGCCGGCAAGGAGCGCTGGGAGAGAGAGCGTGAGCTAAGCCACGAGTTGTATAATTCGGGCCACCTCTACGAAGCAGCGATGGCTCATTATCAGGCTACTGGCAAGAAAAACCTACTCAACATTGCCCTCAAGAATGCGGATTTAGTCTGCTCCGTATTCGGTCCCGGCAAGCGCAGCGTAGCCCCCGGCCACGAGATTGTGGAAATGGGCCTCGTGAAGCTCTACCGCGTGACTGGTAAACCCGAGTACTTGAGCACCGCCAAGTTTTTCCTGGAAGCGAGAGGGCAGTATAAAGGCTACGACCCTAAGAGCAAGGACGTATGGAAAAACGGCTCCTACTGGCAAGATGATAAGTCGGTGTACGACCAGCGCGAGGCCATTGGTCACGCCGTGCGCGCCGAATACCTCTACTCCGCCATGGCGGATGTAGCTGCCCTCACCGGCGACAAACGGATGCTAGCTTCGGTAGACAGCATCTGGAACAACATGGTAACTAAGAAGTTCTACGTAACGGGCGGCACCGGTGCCGTGCCCGGTGGCGAACGGTTTGGGGGAAACTACGAACTCCCCAACAATACTGCCTACAACGAGACGTGCGCCTCGGTGGCGGATATCTACTGGAACCAACGCATGTTCCAATTGCACGGCGACGCGAAGTACGCCGACATTATGGAGAAGGTGCTCTATAATGGGCTGCTTTCCGGCGTGGGGTTAGATGGCAAGTCCTTCTTCTACTCCAACGCCATGCAGATCAAAAACAGCTTCAGCTTTGCCCAGACCGAGCCGGCGCGCGCGGGCTGGTTTGAGTGCTCGTGCTGCCCGACTAACCTAGCCCGGTTGTTCCCTTCTTTGCCCGGCTACGTGTACGCCCAAAAAGGTAACGATGTGTACGTCAACCTGTTTGTGAGCGGTAGCACCGACTTGCTTGTCAATAAGAAGAAGGTACAGCTCACCCAGCAGAACAACTACCCCTGGGACGGAGGCCTGAAGTTCACGGTAAATCCCGCTGCTACTTCCGACTTCAACCTGCTGGTGCGCATCCCAGGCTGGGCGCGCAACGAGGCCATGCCGTCGGATTTGTACGCGTTTGCGGCACCTTCGCAGGAGAAAGTAAGCATCAAGATCAACGGCAAACCTGTGACTTACACGGTGCAGAAGGGCTATGCGGTGCTGGCAAAGAAGTGGCGTAAGAACGACGTGGTGGAAGTAACACTCCCCATGGAAGTGCGCCAAGTAGTGGCTAATGCGAAAGTAAAAGACGACCTAGATAAGGTAGCCTTGCAGCGCGGACCCGTTATCTATTGCGCTGAGTGGAAGGACAATGCCGGTAAAACCAGCAACCTCATCGTGCCCACTACTACCTCTTTCGCCGCTGCCTACAAGCCTGACGTGCTGAATGGCGTGATGGAGCTAACCGCTACTGTGCCCACCGTGAAAGTGGATGCCGCTGCCAACACCATCAGCACCGTGCAGCAAACCATGACGGCCATCCCCTATTATGCCTGGGCTAACCGCGGCAAGGGTGAAATGACGGTGTGGTTTCCCCAGCGCGTGACCGACGTTGACATCATCAGTCAGCCCATCACCGAAGCAGTAGTCAACAAATAAGGACCCTTTCTGAGTAGCTAGGCACTGTGCTGTTATAGCAGTGCCTAGCACCTAGTCTCTGCCTTGTTGCGCCTCCTTTCTGAAGCTTCTCAACTGCACAATCGATTGTGTAAAACAGAAAGCTCTTAGTGCCTTGCCTCTTATCCTTTTCCCTCACCTAATACTCCGCGTATGAAAATTCCCTTACCTCACGCTAATAGCTTCGTGTTGGCTGCTTCTCTCTGTGGGATGTCGGTGACAATGCCTAACGAAAGCTTGGCGGCGGCTCGCCTGATCAAGCCTATCTTCCAAGCGGACGGCCCTGTGAAGGGTCGGGTAATTGACAACCAAGGTGCGGCGTTACCTGGCGTGAACGTGGTAGTGAAAGGCACGACTAATGGCACCCAGACTGATGCGGAGGGTAACTACTCGCTTTCGGCCCCTGCTAACGCCGTGTTGGTATTCAGCTTTGTGGGCTCCGCGGCCCAAGAGGTAATTATTGGCGGCCGGTCCGTTATCAACGTGACGCTGCAACCCGATGCCAAGGCCCTCGGCGACGTGGTGGTGGTGGGTTACGGCACCCAGCGTCGCGCCGACCTGACCAGTTCGGTAGCAAGCGTGAAGGAGGAAAGTTTTATCAAAGGAGCTACCAAGGATGCAGGCCAGTTGCTGCAAGGCAAAGTGGCAGGCCTCACGGTGAGCACGCCCAGCGGCGACCCTACCGCTAACAGCCAAATAGTATTACGTGGTACGACCACGCTAAACTCTAGTACGCAGCCGCTGATCTTGATTGATGGCATTCCAGGCACTCTGAATACCGTAGCACCCGAGGACATCGAAAGCATTGATGTGCTGAAAGATGGCTCGGCTGCTGCTATTTACGGCACGCGTGGCACGAATGGCGTTATCCTCATCACCACGCGCCGACCCAAAGGCAACATCACGCCTACGATCGAATATAGTGGCTACGTGAGTACCCAGCGCATTGCACGCCGCCCCGAGATGCTGACGGCTAGTGAGTACCGGCAAAAACTAGCTGAGGGCGTAGCCTTCACTGACCAAGGTGCCAGCACCGATTGGATTAAGGAGATCAGCCAGAACCCATTGATCCACGTGCACAACGTTACCTTCAAAGGAGGCAACGGACAGACGAATTATTTGCTTAACGGCAATTACCGCTACTTCGAGGGGGTTTTTCAAAAAACAGACAACCGTACCTTCACAGGTCGGGCCGATGTTAATCACGCCATGTTTGATGGGCGGGTGAAGATCAACCTAGGTATTCTGAATAGCAACAACCGTTATACTTCAACAGTTGATGGCGGATTTTATGGCATTCCGGATGGTGGCAACTTTGGCGAGGGCCGTGCATTTAATGGCTACACGTATCGGCAGGCCATTATTCGAAATCCTACAGCTCCGGTTTACAATCCTGACGGAACCTACGCCCAGCAACTTTCACTGTTCAACTACGAAAATCCACTTTCACGCCTCTACGAATCGGATGGCCTGAATACGTACCAGAACACCCGTTTGAACGGAAGCATCGTTTGGGAACCAGTCGACAATTTGCAGTTGAAAGCCCTAGCTTCCAATACGCGCTACAACCAAGTGCGGGGATACTCTGAAACCAAGCAGCATCCGTCTACGCTACGCGACGGCTTAAACGGCTATGCATCTCGCGGCACCACTCAGGTAGTAGAAAGATTAGCCGAGTTGACGGCGACTTACAACCGCAGCTTTGGCGAACATCGTTTTTCGGTGTTAGGCGGCTACAGCTACCAGCAGAATACGTCGGAGAATTACTACTTGTCGAACTCAGACTTCCCTACTGACTTATTCACCTACAACAATGTGGGCCTCGGCAACGCGCTACGTCTTGGACGCGCATCGATGTACAGCGACAAAGGTCAGTGGAACCTAGTAGGCTTCTTCGGCCGTGTGACCTACAACTACAAGGAAAAATACTTGCTGTTGGCTAGCCTCCGGCGCGAAGCCTCGTCTCGCTTCTTAGGCGCTAAGCAGCCCTGGGGCTCTTTTCCGGCAGTTTCAGTCGGCTGGCGTATCAAGGGCGAAAATTTCATGCAGGACCTAGCCTTTCTGGATGATTTGAAACTCCGGGCGGGTTACGGCGTGACGGGCACAGCGCCCGGCCGGTCGTTCTTAGGAGTGGCACGTCAAGCTTATGGACAGCCATTTTTATCTAATGGCAGTTGGATTCAAACCCTAACTCCTTCAAGTAATCCCAACCCCTATTTGCGTTGGGAGGAAAAGCGTGAAGCAAACGTGGGTTTGGATTACTCCTTTTTCAAAGGCCGGATTAATGGTACAGTGGACTACTACATCCGACGTACTAATGGTTTGCTGTACGACTATGAAGTTCCTTCGCCGCCTAACCTGTTCAGAACGACCACTGCGAACGTTGGTTCTTTGGAGAATAGAGGCCTCGAGGTGCTACTCAATTTAGTACCGGTACAGACAAAAAGCTTTGTCTGGAACTCGAGCTTCAACTTTTCTACGAACCAGAACAAACTTATTTCCCTCGCCAATGAGGTGTACAAGTTGACTAATAACTTCTTCAACACCGGCTACACAGGCGAACCAATTCAGACCTACACACACCGAGTAGAAGTAGGCAAACCCCTAGGTCAATTCTATGGCTACAAAGTAGTGGACGTGACGGATGATGGACAATGGATCTATCAAACCAAATCAGGCGAGCGGCTACCGTATGATCAGTTTACCCACAGCGAAGATGACAAACAGATCTTGGGCAATGGGCTGCCTAAGTATTATGCCGGTTGGAATAACAACTTTCAATACAAGCGTCTCGACCTAGGTGTGACAATGCGTGGAGCTTTCAGCTACCAGATTCTGAACTTTCAACGCATGTACTACGAGAACACCGGTATAACGCAGTACAACCAGCTACGCTCCACCTACGACAAGGTGTTCGACAAGGCAGTGCTGAGCACCAAGATGCCACTCGAGTATAACAGCTACTACATCGAGGATGGCGACTTCTGGAAGATCGACAACATCACCTTAGGATACAATTTCAAACCAAATTTAGTGAAGCACATCAAAAACCTGCGGGTGTATGCTTCTACGCTGAACACCTTCACCATTACGGGCTACAAAGGAATTGATCCAGAAGTGAACCGTATTGGTCTAGCACCAGGAGATGATGACCGCGACAAATTTCCCACAGTGCGCACCTTCACACTCGGCGTCAACCTAACCCTGTAACTCAGAAAACAATGAAAAGCACTACTAATTTTCTGCGTGTTGGTGTACTGGCAGCAGCAATGATGGGTTTCGATGCCTGTACTAAGCTTGATGACGAAAGCTATAATGAGATTGTCTCTGACCAATTTGTACCTACTGTGGCTGATGTGCCTGCACTAGCGGGGGCAGCCTACATCAATTGGCGCCCTTTGTATCTAGAGTTCAACGGGGTATATCGTATCAACGAAACTTCTACCGACGAAACAGTAACCCCAGGACGCCCGAATGGGTGGGTCGATGATGGCTCTTACCGCCGCTTACACGAGCATAAGTGGACGGCCTTGGACGCTACGCCACGTGACGCCTGGACCCAAGCTTTCGCGGGTGTCACAAACTGCAATAGACTTCTATTCCAGATAGAGTCCGGGCAATTGCCAGTTCCGACGGGCAAAGAGCAGCTTATGGCGGAAATACGAGTGTTGCGCGCCTCTTATTATTACATCCTCTGTGACTTGTTCGGTAACGTACCTATTGTAGACCGTTTCAATGTGCCGGAGGGCTTTTTGCCGGAGCAAAACACCCGTGCACAGGTTTATAATTTTATTGTCAAAGAAATTACAGAAGCGCTACCACTCCTAAGCGATGCGGCCGATGCCGGTACCTATGGTCGCTTCAACAACAAATGGGCGGCCCAAGCGCTGTTGGCTAAGATGTACCTCAACGCTCAGGTATATGCTGGACAGGCTGAATGGGTGAAATGCATTTCCGCCTGTGACGCTGTTATCAACTCAGGTAAGTTTTCGTTGGAAATCATTCAGGCCAATGTCTTCAAAACGCAGAACGAAGGCTCTAGGGAAATCATCTTCGCCATTCCGTTTGACGAGACATATGCGCCAGGGTTCCGAATTCATATGCAGACGCTGCAGCCTCAGAATCAGCAGACTTATAATGCCCAGGGTAGTATGTGGGGCGGTGGTATCTGCGCGATTCCGCAATTCATCAACACTTATGATCCCGATGATACCCGCTTGAAGCAAAACTGGATACAAGGGCAACAGTACTCTTCATCAGGTGCGCCACTAGTGGGTGTATTCGGCGCTACTACTAGTAAGCCACTCATTTTTACCAATACGTTGCCGAGCGTGGAGCTAGGAGCCGAAACAGATGGTTTCCGGGTTGGCAAATTTGAAATTAAACAAGGCGTACGCATTGACCTCAGCAACGACTTCCCGTTGTTCCGCTACGCCGATATCCTGATGATGAAAGCTGAATCAATGCTACGCCTAGGTCAATCAGGACCAGCCGCGGCCTTGGTAACGCAAGTACGCCAGCGCAGCTTCGTTAATAACCCCTCGAAAGCTACCGTAACGGGCGCCGACCTTATGAAGGGTAGCACCTACCAATACGGCCCAGCGCGCAACAATGTAATAAGCCCGGTAGAAGGCGGCGCCGACATTCAGTACGGCCGGTTCTTAGATGAGCTAGGTTGGGAGTTCACCGCCGAAGGTCACCGCCGCCAGGACATGATTCGCTTCGGAGTGTACACCAAGAAGTCGTGGCTCTCGCACGTGCCCAATGGTGACTACCGCACGCTCATGCCCATTCCGCAGAACGTGTTGAACACCAACGCGAACCTAAAACAGAACCCCGGCTACTAACCTAGGTCTAGGCAGGTGCCTCATCCCTGGCCCCCTCTGAAGCTATTCTCAACTCCCAACGGACGCTACCAAGTGTGCTGCACAAGCTTTTAACGGCTTGAACATCTTGTAAAGAGACGTGGCTGTTGCAGAAGTCTCGGTTGTGAATCCGAAGAATAGATTGAGCGCTAGGCAGCACCTCATGAGGCTGTCTAGCGCCACTCTTCTGAGCGAATAGCGGCACAGGTATATTGTTTTCAACCTAGTAGGGTTTTGCAACAATCACGGACTCTTAGGAAGTGTCTGACACCCGGATGCTAACGCAGTTGAACACACTAGTCGCCTTGCCTTTATCTAGTTTAGAGATTACACAAAGTCAAGTCATCGTAGATGAGTCCCTTCAACAACCCCTTATCATTCAAGGGCATACGCATGAAAACAAGCATTACGCTTTTCATTCTATTTCTGTTTACATCGGCAGTTTTGGTCTGCCGTGCACAAAATCCGATTATCCAAACCAAGTTCACGGCTGACCCGGCACCTATGGTTTATAGAGACACCGTGTTTCTCTATACGGGTCATGATGAGGACGATGCAACCGGGTTCAAGATGTTTAACTGGCTGCTCTACACCTCCACGGATATGGTGAACTGGACCGACCACGGGCCTGTCGCTTCTACAAACAGTTTTAGTTGGTCGCCAAAAAATGGAGCGTGGGCCCCGCAGTGCATCGAACGCAATGGGAAGTTCTATATGTATTGCCCTATCCATGTCAAAGGGATTGGGGTACTGGTTTCGGATAGCCCTTACGGCCCCTTCACTGATCCATTAGGCAAGCCTTTGATTCAGAATAGCAACGATGATATTGACCCGACCGTCTACATTGACGACGACGGGCAAGCTTACCTCTACTGGGGCAATCCGAATCTGTATTATGTCAAGCTGAATAAGGACATGATTTCGTATTCAGGCCCTATCGTTAAATCTTCGACTAAACCGGCCAATTACCAGGAAGGGCCGTGGTTTTACAAACGAAAGGACAAGTATTACATGGCCTATGCTTCGACCTGCTGTCCAGAGGGCATTGGCTATTCGATGAGTGATAGTCCTACGGGGCCCTGGAATTACACTGGAACGCTGATGGATAGAGACCCTAGGTCCAACGGCAATCATCCGGGTATTATCGACTACAAGGGCAACTCGTACCTATTTGGCTTCAACTATGCCATTTCCAAAGCGCAATCGGCGACGCATACGGAGCGGCGCTCGGTTTGTCTGGCGAAGCTCACTTATAACAGTGATGGCACCATCCAGCAACTGCCTTTTTGGTCAGAAGCCGGCGTAGACCGCATCGCAGTCTTGAACCCATATAAGCGCAACGAGGCAGAAACCATTGCCGGAAGCCAAGGCCTGAAAACCAGCAAAGGCCCTACGGGCATGTACGTAACGAACATAGACAGCGGTGATTATATCAAGGTGAAGGGCGTTGATTTTGAACAGGGAGCTAAGGAGTTTATGGCCGCTGTTGCTAGCACGTCCGTCAAGCCTGTCATCGAGCTGCACCTGGACAGCCCGACGGGTACTTTGCTAGGGTCTTTGAACGGTAAGCCAACCGGAGGGCTTGGAAATTGGGTGGTTCAGTCCTGCAAAGTCAGCCGGCAGAAGGGAGTACACGATGTCTACTTTGTCTTCAAAGGCACCGGTAGCAACCTATTCAGATTTGACTGGTGGCAATTCAACCAATGAAGAATGTGGGGGCTTTTCGCCGTTCAATAGGCACTTCCTGCGCATCGCTGCTTGCGCTACCGTTTGTCTAGTGAGCCAGCTAGCTATAAGTCGCTGAATTTCGCTGAAGAACGAGCCCGGCAAGCGAGGAGCAACGCTGAGGACAGTAGCCACTTAGTACAACCAAACACTTATCACCAACAGTTGCCGTTTTCTCTGCTATGCGTGTTTGGCGCCCTCTTTCTGCTGTTACGCTCCTACTGCTTGCACTGTGGCACTTAGCTGGGTGTCAGCAGGAGCAGCGAGCAGTGGTGAATAAGAACGCGCTGTTCCAACTGGTGCCGGCCGAACAAAGCCACGTCACGTTCCGCAACGACCTCCAGGAGGACGAGCTGACCAACGTGCTGGTGTACGAATACACCTACAACGGCGGCGGCGTAGCCCTCGGCGACGTGAACAACGATGGGCTAGACGACATCTATTTCACCGCCAACAAAGGCAGCAACAAGCTGTACCTGAACAAAGGCAATCTGCGCTTCGAGGATGCCACCGACGCCGCGGGCGTCGCCCTGCCGAAAGGCTGGAAGACCGGCGTCACGATGGTCGACCTCAATGCAGATGGCCTCCTCGATTTCTACGTGTGCCGCTCGGGCGACTTGCCGGGTAAGCTCCGCCAAAATCAGTTGTTTCTCAACCTAGGTCCGGATAAGCAAGGGGTGCCGCATTTCCGCGAGCAAGCCGCGGCCTGCGGGCTAGCCGACTCCGCTTATAGCACGCAGGCGGTCTTCTTCGATTACGACAAAGATCAGGACCTCGACATGCTGCTGCTGAACCACAGTCCGCGCCGATTTGAGAACCTGGATGAGTTTTACATCAAGCAGCTCATGCGCACGCCCGATGCGCTGACGGGGCTGAAGCTGTACCGCAACGAAGGCAGCCAGCAGGGCTTGCCGCAGTTTCGGGAAGTGGCCACAGCGGCGGGCTTGCTGAACACGCGGTTGTCCTTTGCGCTCGGCGCCTCCGTGGCTGACCTCAACAACGACGGCTGGCCCGACATCTACCTGTCGAGTGACTACTTAGCCCCTGACTACCTCTATATCAATAACCACGACGGCACTTTCACCGATCAACTGGGTAACCAGATGGGCCACACGTCGCTCTCCTCGATGGGCAACGACGCGGCCGACCTCAACAACGACGGCTACGCCGATGTGTGCACCCTCGATATGCTGCCCGAAGACAACCGGCGGCAAAAGCTGCTCTTCGCCAGCGACAATTATGAGCTGTTTCGCATACGCGACGAGGCGGGCCTGCACAAGCAGTACATGCGCAACATGCTGCACCTCAACAACGGCAACGGCACCTTCAGCGAAATCGGGCAGCTAGCCGGCATCTCGAATACCGATTGGAGCTGGGCCCCGCTGCTGGCCGATTACGACAACGATGGTTGGAAGGACCTGTTCATCACCAACGGTTTCCTGCACGACTATACCAACCTAGACTTCTTGAAGTACATGGGCGATTTCCTGCATGACCGCCAAGGCGACGTGCAGCGCAAAAACCTGCTAGACTTGGTGCGCAAGATGCCTTCCTCCAACGTAGTGGGCTACGCATTTCGCAACACAGGCAACGCAACATTCACCAACGTTAGCGCCGATTGGGGCATCACGGAGCCCGCCAACAGCAACGGCGCCGCCTACGCCGACCTCGACAACGACGGCGACCTAGATGTGGTAGTCAATAACCTCAACGGAGAGGCGTTTCTCTATCGCAACATCGCGGAGAAGCGACTTAAAAACCGTGGCCTCTCCGTGCGGTTGGAAGGCCTAGGTGCCAACCGTCTGGGTATCGGGGCGAAGGTGATGCTGTATGGCAATGCCCTGACCCAGACCCAGGAACAGCTAGTTGGGCGTGGTTACGAGTCGAGCGTGTCGCCGGTACTGCACTTTGGCCTAGGTCAGCAGCGCCAAGCCGATTCGGTGCGCGTGGTGTGGCCGAGTGGCCGGGAGCAGGTGGTGCGCGCTGTACCGGCCGGCAAGCTGCTGGTGTTGCGCGAAGCGGAGGCGCAGAAGCAAATGGCACCAGCCCCGACCAAAGCTAGCTTGCCAGTGTTTGCGGCAGTGCCTGCTCCAATCACAGCAGTAGCGGAGGAGAATAACGTCAACGACTTCAAGCGTCAACCGCTGCTGATCAACAGCTTGTCATACAACGGTCCGTGCTTAGTGCAGGCCGATGTGAACGGCGATGGTCGGCAGGATATGTTCATGGGTGGCGCTTCAGGGCACGCCAGCCGGCTTTTTGTGCAGCAAGCCGCGGGGCGATTTGCGGAGTTGCCGCAGCCTGCTTTGGAAGCTGATTACCTACAGGAAGATACCGACGCCGCTTTCCTAGATGCAGACCGCGACGGCGACCTAGACCTCTACGTGGCTAGTGGCGGCTACGACAACTTCCTGCCCGGCGACGCGCTCCTGCAAGATCGGCTGTACCTCAACGATGGGCGCGGCAACTTCAGCAAAAGCTCCGCGGGCAGCCTGCCCGTCATGCCCACCAGCACCGCCTGCGTGCGAGTAGCCGACGTGAACGGCGACGGCGCCCCCGACCTTTTCGTAGGAGGCCGCGTGACACCCGGCCGCTACCCCGAACCGCCCACCAGCTACCTACTGCTCAACGACGGCCACGGCCGCTTCCGCGACCAAACCGCAAACCTAGCCCCCACACTCCGGCAGCTAGGTATGATAACTGACGCCGCTTGGGTAGACATGAACCAAGACCAACGCCCCGACCTAGTGACGGTAGGCGAATGGCTGCCCGTGCAAGTATGGATAAATCAGAGCGGCCGGCTTGCTGACCAAACCGCTACTTACCTGCCCGGCAAACTGTCGGGCTGGTGGAACAAGCTGCTAGTAACCGACCTGAACAAGGACAACAAACCGGACCTGGTAATCGGCAACATGGGCCTGAACACCCAGTGCCGGGCCAACGCCAAGCAACCAGCGGAGCTGCACTACAAAGACTTCGACGATAACGGCGCCGTTGACCCGATTTTGTGCATGTATTTGCAAGGCCAAAGCTACCCCTTCGTGTCGCGCGATGAGCTGCTAGACCAGCTCAGCATGACGCGCAGCCGCTTCCCCAACTACAAAAGCTACGCCGACGCCCAGCTCACCGATATCTTTAAACCAGATGAGCTGAAAGGTGCCAACGTACTGCGCGCCAACCACCTGCCAACCACCTGCCTGCTAAGCACCCCCCAAGCTAGGTATCGGCTAGCTTCTCTCCCACCCGAAGCCCAATACACCCCCATCTTCGCCCTCACTACCCTCGACTACAACCACGACGGCAACCCCGACTTACTGCTTGGCGGCAACGCTACCCACTGTCGCATCCGCTTCGGCAACAACGACGCGGGCTACGGCCTGCTGTTGCACGGCGACGGCCGGGGCGGTTTCACCACGGTACCGCAACGGCAATCAGGGCTGCGGGTGCAAGGCGACGTACGCAGCTTTGCCCAGCTCGGCAACGTGCTGCTCGTGGGGCGCAACAACCAGGCCTTGCAGGCTTACGCCTTGCAGAGCCCGCAGCACACCCCATGACCTTTCGTACTTAGCTCCTGCTAAAATGCCCCATAACTCCGCTGCGAGCCTAACCCCAGCACTTAGCTATAAAGCTCCATTCGTTTCCCACTAGCATCTCACCCATGAAAATTCCCTACTCTTCCCTGCTGCTGACGTGCTTAGGCCTAGCCTCCCTGTTGCCTAGCCGTGGCCAAGCGCAGAAAGCCCCAAAAAAAGCGCAGCCCGACCTAGCCGCTGGCAAACCTATCAGCCAGGATCTGTTCGGCATCTTCTTCGAGGATATCAACTACGCCGCCGACGGTGGCCTTTATGCCGAGCTGGTACAAAACCGCTCCTTTGAATACACCCCCAACGACAACGCCGCCTGGCATTCCCTCACGGCCTGGGAGTTTCTGCGGGAAGGCTACTCCTTCGGCACCATGTCAGTGGAAACGGCGGCGCCCGTCAACCCCAGTAACCCGCACTACGTGACCTTGCACGTGGAGAATGAGATGCAGAAAGGGCTTGGCTTGAAAAACAGCGGCTTCGATGGCATTCCGGTGAAGGCTGGCGACCAGTATAACTTCTCGGTGCAGGCTCGCGTGAAGGCTGGCAAGAGCGTTCCGCTGCTTGTTCAGTTGCGCGACAAGGAAGGCGGCGTGCTGGCGACAGCATCGCTACCGGTGCAAGCTGCCACTTGGCAGCCCTACCGCGTGACCCTCACCCCCACGGGCACGGATGCTGCCAGCAGCTTGGTGGTGCTGGCCACCGGCAAAGGCACCGTCGACCTCGATTTGATTTCTCTGTTTCCTCAAAAGACCTTTAAGAACCGCTCTAACGGGATGCGTGCCGACCTAGCCCAGGCGATAGCCGACTTGCAGCCCAAGTTTGTGCGCTTTCCCGGCGGCTGCCTAGCCCACGGCGACGGTCTGGAGAACATGTACCGCTGGAAAAACACCATCGGCCCGCTAGAGCAGCGCGTGGCGCAGCGCAACATCTGGAACTACCACCAGACGGCCGGCCTAGGGTACTTCGAATACTTCCAGTTCTGCGAAGACATTGGGGCTAAACCACTTCCGGTGGTACCAGCGGCCGTTTCGTGCCAAAATTCGGGCGGCACGTGGCGTATTGGCGGCACGGGTCAACAGAGTATCGCCACGGCCGAGATGCCCGAGTACGTGCAGGAAGTACTGGATTTGATTGAGTACGCCAACGGCCCGGCCACCTCTACCTGGGGTGCTAAGCGGGCCGCAGCGGGCCACCCGGAGCCGTTTCATTTAGAGTATGTAGGCGTCGGCAACGAAGACAAGCAGACCCCAGAGTTCCGCGAGCGGTTCAAGGTTATCTATGATGCCGTTAAGCAGAAACACCCCGAAATCACGGTGATTGGCACCGTCGGGCCAGCCCCTCGCGGTGAGGACTTCGACCAGGGTTGGACCTTCGCCAACCAGCTAGCTGTACCCATGGTGGATGAGCATTATTACGAGAGCCCGGAGTGGTTTCTGAAAAACAACCGCCGCTACGACAGCTACGACCGCAAAAAGTCTACCGTGTACCTAGGCGAATACGCCTCGCGGGGCAACACCCTGTTCAACGCCTTGTCGGAAGCCGCCTACATGACCTCGTTGGAGCGCAACGGTGACGTGGTGCGCCTAGCTTCCTACGCCCCGCTGCTGGCCAAGGAGGGTCACACCCAGTGGAACCCCGACCTGATTTACTTCAATAACTCTACCGTGTGCCCCACCGTGAACTACTACGTGCAGCAGCTGTTCTCGCGCAACCAGGGCAGCGAGTACTTCGGCGGCATACTCACGGCCAGCGACTCAGCCGTAGTCAGCTCCTGCGTGCGCGATGCCAGCAGCGGCGATGTGATTCTGAAGCTGGTGAATTCCGGCGCTACCGCCCAGCCCGTGCGCGTAGATTTGTCGCGCTTCAAGCGCCTGCGCCCCACGGCCGAACTCATCACGCTTTCCGGCCCACGCGATGCCAAAAACACTTTCGCTAGCCCCCAAACGGTAGTGCCTAAAACAGCTCCGTTCAAAGCTAGCGGCACTTTCGCCTATACCACTGCGCCCTATTCGCTCACGGTCATTCGGGTGAAAGGCAGCGACGCCAAGCCGCGTAAGGACGTGTCGCGGGGCAACACGAACAGCAGTGGCTCCGCGGGCCGCTAGTTCCGACTTGCCTGAGCTAGCATCAGCAAGAAAGAAGGTCCTGTCGCGCTGGTCGAAGCATCTCTCGCTTCGCCTGTCGAGTGTAGAGACGCATACTTGCGTCTCCTCGTTGAACGACCGGCCTGGCGCAACATAGGCAAACAACACTAGCAACGCGAGGAGACACAAGTATGTGTCTCTACACTCGGCAGGCGAAGCGAGAGGTGCTTCAACCAGCTCGGGATGACCGCCAGATGTTATCGATCTTTCATTTAGACAATCAGGCTTTTACCAAATAGTATGCAACGTCGGGCGCACTTGTTTTTGTTGGCTACCCTAGGGTGGTTGGGGTTGTTTGTGGAGCCGGCTAGGGCTCAAAACGAACTGCTGCCCCTCACTTCCCTTGATGGGGTGTATACGCCATCCAAGGGCAAGGGTGAAATGAAGTTCAGCTTCGCATGGCCGGAGCCCTCAGCGGAGTTTGCGGGCTTTCAGTTCAGCTTCCGGGTGCAGACGTTCGAGAATGCCTACGCCATTGACCCGGCCCGCACGCGGCTGGAGCGCTCCGGCGACCGGCTGCGCTACTTGTGCCAAGGCTTTACCTGGGCCGGCGGGCAGGAAAAAGCCGCCGGCGAACTCACGGCAGAGCTGCAACGCAACCCCGATGGTAGCGTGGAGTGGCGCGTGTCGGCCCAAATGAACCAGCCGATCAAGTCCATCAGCACCGTGGTGCGGGGCATCCCGCGGGGCGAGCTGTCGTTAGCGGGCAGCAACTTCATGGACCCGCACGACGATGAAAACACGTTTGAATACCCGCAGCTATTTGGCCAGCTTTCTACGCCGCTGATTGTCATTAAGAAGCCCCAAGGTGGGTTTTTCGAGCTTTCGGCCCGGCAGACGGAGGTGCGCCCAGCTAGGTTTTACCTCCAACCAGGCCCCGACAGCTACCGCGCCGAGCTGATTTATGAGCAAGCCGGCTGGGACAAACGCAAGCGGGTACAGAGCTGCTTATGGCGCATCGGGGCGGCCCCGACTTACGAGGCCATTGCCAAGCCGTTCTTTGCCCACGTTGCCCAGGCCTACCACATTCCGGCCTACACGACCCGCCCCGACGTGCCCGCCTGGTTGCGCGACACCAAGCTGGTAGTCGCCCTGCACGGCGCCCACTGGACGGGCTTCATCTTCAACGACTACGCCAAGCAGCTCACCATTCTGCGCTGGATAGCCACCCAGATTGATCCGAAAAACGTGCTGGTGTTTCTGCCCGGTTGGGATGGGCGCTACTATTGGAACTACCCGCTCTACCAAACCGACCCGCGCATGGGCGGCGATAAAGGTTTTCGGCAGCTTATCGACGAGGGCCATAAGCTAGGTTTTCACTTTTCGGCTATGTTCGGCACCAACTCGGCCAACCGCGAGCTGCCGGTGTTCAAGAAGTTTGCTGATGCCATCACCCAGCACACCGACGGCGACAACTGGGACCTGAACTGGGTAGATTGGGACAACGACCGGCACGGCGACGGCTGGATGCCGGTGATGAACGTGGGCGTGGCCTCGTGGCGCAACTACCTGCGCGACCGGATCGACAAGGTTATCAAGGATTACCACGTCGATTCGTACTTCATGGACATTGCCGGGCTCTGGGAAAACAACCCCAAAGCCGATATGTACGTGGGCACCCAGCAGTTGGTAACGGACCTAGCTCGGCGCCACCCTGGCGTGCTGCCCATCGCCGAAATGCACTACGACGCTCTGATGAGTGTGTTCCCGCTGACGCAAGTGCCGCGCTACTCGATGTATCCGGCTGGCTTCTACACCTACGTGGATAGCTACAACCACCTCAGCACCCCGGCCCCCGGTTCGGGCAGCACTGGGGTGCACGAGTACGGCTTCAGCAAGCCCCGGCCGGTGTCGGCCAGCCAGCGCCCCATCCCGACTATCACCTTTGCCAACGACACCTTCGACAAGTATCGAGAGCAAGTCACCCAGGATATTCAGGCGGCGAAGGCCCGCAAGGTCCAGTAACCTAGGTTTTGTCTTTTCTGAGTTCCACAAGCTACACCAACCGGTTGTTCATGAGCCGTTTTCTCTTCGTCTTGTTTCTGCTAATGGCTAGCGTAGGCGGGCAATCTTGCCAGCGCATGGTGCCCGCGGATTACACGCCCACGGCTGACCAAATTAGTCAGGTCGTGGATGAGATGAACGAGCTGATGATGCACGACGTAACCAACCCGCCCCTGGCCGCTCGGTTTTTTGCCTACGCCCTGCTGGCCGGCAATGAGGTGCTGGCACGAAGCGACTCCACTTGTCCTGCCCTGGCGAGCCGACTCCACGTGCCGCTCGCGGTACCTAGGCTGGCACCCACAGGATATTCGCCTCAGCTAGCCGCCCTGCTCGCCATGCTTCAAACAGCTGGCAAGCTCCAACCCTCCGGCAGTGAGTTGAAGGCTCGCGAGCAAAAGTTACTGGACGAGTGCCGCCACCGGGGCATGCCGGCGGAGGTGCTCGCGGCGTCCCAGCAAGTAGCCCAACAAGCTGCGCAAGCGGTACTGGTGTACGCCAAGCAAGATGGCTACTACCGCATCAGCGACCGGCCGCGCTACACGCCCACCGAGGGTGAAGGGTACTGGTACCCGACCCCGCCCGGTTACTTCACGGCCGTGGAGCCCTACTTCAGCACCATTCGGCCCTTTTTCCTGGATTCGGCGGGGCAGTTTGCGCCAGCGCCACCCCTAGCTTTTGCTTCGGCGAAAGGCTCTGGTTTCTACCAACTGATGGACAGCGTGCGGCAAGTGGGCAACACGCTCACCGTGGAGCAACGGCAAATAGCTAGCTTCTGGGACTGCAACCCGTTTGCGATGCAGGATCAAGGGCACTTGCAGGTTGGGCTCAAGAAGATGTCGCCGGGGGCGCACTGGATGAAGATTGCTGGTATTGCCTGCCGGCAGAGCCGAGCTTCCTTTGGCCGCACCATGCAAGTACACGCCGTGCTGGCCCTCACCCTCACGGATGCCTTTATCTGCTGCTGGAAAGAGAAATACCGCAGCAACCGAATTCGCCCCGAAACGGCCATTCGTCGCTACCTCGACCCGCAGTGGAAGCCTATGCTGCAAACGCCTCCTTTCCCGGAATACCTGAGCGGGCACTCGGTCATTTCGACGGCGGCGGCTGAGGTGCTCGGTTCCTACTTCGGCCCCAGTTTCGCCTACACCGACGATACGGAGAAAGCGTTTGGGCTGAAACCTAGGCACTTCGCTTCCTTCCAACAAGCCGCAGCCGAGGCCGCCGTGTCGCGCCTCTACGGCGGCATTCACTTTCCGGATGCTGTGCGCCAAGGGCAGTTCCAAGGCCGCAAGGTGGGGCAGTTGGTGGTGCAGCGCCTGCAAGATGCACAGCATTCCCCGCGGCTGGTGGCGCAGCACACGCACATGGGGCAACCCCTCACACACTAGCTTTTTGCAATGAGCTTTCTATTTCTTCTACCTAGCTTTTTTCTATCGCCTTAAATCAGATTGACACCATCTCATATCCATCTGATCCTTAAAAACGTGCGGCGCCAACCGAGATAATCTGTGTGCTGTGGACCCTTCTTTAGGGGAGAAGAGGCCACCACGGCACACGCAGGTGAGCGTCTTGTTATACCAACAGCAACCCGACGGGAGTGGGAACTTGTCTGGGTTGCTGGTTGGCGCCGTACGTTCAAGGCTTTTATCGTTCCACGCAGAAAATCTGCGCAACTGTGGCACATGCTGCTGAAGTTGTGCGTGAGTTGACAGTAGGCGTAACACAACACAAATCCGCCCGGCTGCTTGCAAGCGCAGTCGGGCGGATTTGTGTTAAAAGCAGCTTTGTGCAGCTAGGTATTACCAAATCTGGTGTACCTGCGGCCGGATTTTCTGGTCGTAAATCTCTTTCACGCGCTGCATCTGCTCGGCCGATAGCGGCGGCAGTTCGGCGGCGTGTAAGTTGGAGGTCAGCTGCTCGGGTTTAGAAGCCCCCGGAATTACGCAGCTTACTTCATTGAACATTAGCACCCAACGTAAGGCTAGGGGAGCTAGGTTGGGTTGGTCGGGAAATACGCGCTTGAGCTCTTCCACGGCTTCTAGGCCCGTGTTGTAATCGACGCCCGAGAAGGTTTCGCCTTTGTCGAAGGCTTCGCCGTTACGGTTGAAGTTGCGGTGGTCGTCGGCCGAAAACTGTGTGTTGGCCGAGAACTTACCCGTTAGCAGGCCGCTAGCCAGCGGCACCCGCACGATCAGGCCCACGTCGCGGCGGGCAGCTTCCTTGAATAGCAGCTCCGACGGACGCTCCCGGAACATATTGAAGATAAGCTGAATCGTAGTCACGTTTGGAAACTCCAACGCTTTCAGGCCTTCTTCCACTTTCTCGACGCTCACGCCTAGGTTCTGGATTTTGCCTTCTTCCTTGAGGCGATCGAACACCTCAAAGATCTCGGGGCGGTAGTACACTTCGGTGGGCGGGCAGTGCAGCTGAATCAAGTCGAGAGTTTCGAGCTGCATGTTGCGCAGGCTAGCCTCCACGAACTTGCGCATGGCCTCGGGCGTGTACGCCTCGTTCACGTGGGGCTGGAGCTGGCGCCCGCACTTCGTGGCCACGTAGATGCGCTCGGAGCGGTTGCGCACCAATCGGCCCACGGCTTTCTCGCTTTCACCGTCGCCGTACACGTCGGCTGTATCAATGAAGTTGATGCCGGAGTCGACGGCGGCGTTCAGGATTTGATCGGCGTTTTCGTGGCTGAACGGGTCGCCCCATTTGCCGCCTACTTGCCAGGTGCCTAGGCTGATTTCGGAAATGGAGAAGCCGGTTTTGCCGAGTTTGCGGTACTGCATAGAAGTGTTGGGAGTGGTTGAGGAGCGAAAACAAGGGCACCTGGGTGCTTTACTTAGGCGAATGTATACGCCAAGAACCCAAAGTCGGCCTATACTTTTCATGGAACTGACATACAACCCAGCACTTTTGGCTGCAACTACGGGCGTGCTTGCTTATAGTCCCTGCTGGGAAGCTCCGCTGGTCTGCTGCTAGGCGTTGGGCTTGCTCTCTTCTGGTTATAAACATTATAAGCGCGAAATAGAAGAAACAGCCTAGGGAGGCTATAAGCACAAGACAAGAAAGAATGCTAGCTAGATCGTACCAACCCGCTCGGCCAACTTAGTAGCCTATCGCAATAGTACTGGCTGTGGGATAGCAAGTAATCAAAGTGGAGGGCCACATGGTAGACGCGGGCCCATCTTTCATCTTTATATAAAGAATTTTTAATATTATTTACATATATAATATATCCTATTAAAAATTAATATAATTTTATCCCAGCAAACTATAGGCGTCAGGTCACTTGCCTAGTTGCAGCCGTGATCTTATGGCATTTGTTCTACTACCCCTTGGAGGATGCTTGCCTAGGGATGGTCAACAGCCTGCCTATTTATGACCTTACCTCAATCGCCCTACCGCGAACTACTTGGACAGGACTCCTTCATCTGTATGTAGGCATACACTGCTGTATCGTTCAAAACAATTTTAGTAAAAGGATAATGAACAAAGTAGAGATAAAATCATTAACGGGAGTTAGAGGACTTGCAGCTCTCTTTGTAGTTTTCCACCATTGGCACTACTTCTTACTGAACAACAGTATACTAAGTCCCTCAAGCAAACACTATTTAACCATATTGTTTAACCACGGCAATTGGAGCGTTGATTTGTTTTTTATCCTTAGTGGTTTCCTACTAAGCATCACTTCGTATAACGAATTCAATGACAATATTGACAAGACAAATTATTTCAACTTTATCATTAAAAGGTTTTGCAGAGTATATCCTATCTACATTGCTCTCGCATTTTGCTATTTTATAGCAGAGTTATTATTTACAAAACATAATACTGATATTTTAACCATAGCGGTTAATCTTACATTATTCCAAAGCCTGTTTGATATTAAAAACATCAACCCATTAGCTTGGTCTTTGTCTATCGAATGGGCTGTCTACTTCCTATTACCGATTATGTTCGTTTTATTCAACAAAATAAACAGCAAATACGCAAGGGTATTTACTTTATATATCCTCTCTATATCTATCATACTTTTTATTACTAAGAGCCTGACCAACCCTTATTACCGAAATCACAAATTCTTACTTGACAATATATTTCTTCTGAATCAGAACTATGTTTCTATTATCACGACAGGGTATTACCCTGTACTACGAGGTCTTGCTTCATACTTACTAGGAATAGCCACCTTTAGCTTACTGGATAGCGGCCGTCTTAAACTCGTACCCAATTCGCTCTTTTATCTGTTGACTCTGATTCAAATAGCTTTACTATTTTCAACTAGTTTATTAGCGAACACAGTATTTATTCTACTAATACCGTTCATGCTAATTGGGCTTACCAGAGACCATTCGCTACTGAGCAAGTTATTTTCAACGAAACCAATTTATTTTTTAGGGGAAATATCCTTCTCTTTGTACTTATTACATTTTGTATTCGTAATGAGTATTTCACCAAGAATTGAAAAATTCTTAATGCAACGACATGTACCCCACTATAAGTACATTTTATTCTTTTCTTTACTATCTATTGTGGTTGCATTAAGCAGCTTATTATACTATTATCTCGAAAAGCCACTAAACGTTTGGTTCAGAAAACGACTCTTACTAAAGCAACCTCAAAACAAACTAATACTTCAACATTCACTATAAAACACTGTTTATAATTACGCCGCTTTATATTTAATGCAATAAACACAATTCATCCTACCTAATCTCATAATGAACTTGCGTTTACTTTTCACAGAACAAAACCAGCTACTACAGTAGTAGTATAATAACAAAATACTATAACCACTGCTATGTAAGCAGAGCTACAACTGATAGTTACCGTATAAATTGCATTATATAAACAGGCTCTACAGTGATATCCTTAGGCATGGCTTTTTAAGTTTGTTGCAAACAAACTATCTGGGCTTGATGCTCTATAGAGCTAAGTCTCGGTCTGTGTAGTAAAAACCTAGTACTTCACTCTCCTTATAAAACAAAACAGCCTACCAAGTCCGGTAGGCTGTTTTGTTTTATAAGGGAATATGCAACTAGCGGCCTCGTCCATGGCCACTGTGTCCATAACCACCCCGGCTGTACCCGCCTCCGCGGCCATAGCCATAACCGCCACCATGTCCGTAGTTACGGTAGCCATAGTAGGGCCGCTGATACATGTAGGGGCGGGGCCGGATGATAACGGGCGGTGGAGCCACCACGACACCCGGTTGGTAATAGGGGTTGTAGGAAGCTACACACCCGGTAAAGAGCTGGCTGCTGAGCAATAAAGCAAACAACACCAGCAAGGAAGGAAGCTTTTTCATGATCAAAAAGGAAGGGAAAGAAACCAGAAACTGCTACTAATTCGGCAGCAGGAAGCGGAGACACCAGCTAAGGAATAATCCTTTTTATTCTTCGTTTCTTATTGCAAAAACATTACCAAAGCCATTGCCGTTCCCCGAGCGCTAGGTTTCTGCGTGCAGTTTAAAATGAGTGCTTCGCGCTACATCTTCTTATCTTGGCGCCATGCCTTTTCTGCCTTCTCTGACCCAAGTGCCCGTGCTCGAAACCGAGCGCCTGCTGCTACGCGGCTGCCGAATTGACGACTTACCTGAGTTCACTGCTATATGGCAGGAGCCTAACTTTTACCGCTTTTTGGGTGGTAAGCCGCAGTCGGAGGAAGAGGTTTGGCGGCGGATGCTAGCGCAGCAGGGTCACTGGTCGTTGATGGGGTACGGCTACTGGTCGGTAGAGGAAAAAAGCACCGGCCGCTTCATCGGCAACGTAGGCTTCTCAGATTTCAACCGCGACCTCACGCCTTCTATTAAAGGCATCCCCGAAATCGGATGGGTACTGGCGCCGCGCGTGCACGGCCTAGGATACGCCACCGAAGCGGTACAGGCGGCCCTAGCTTGGGGCGAGCAGAACTTCCCCAACAAGCAAACAGTCTGTATCATCGACCCGGAAAACGTGGCTTCCCTACGCATAGCTGAAAAGTTTGGCTACAAAGAGCTCGCGCGTATTCCGTATAAAGAGCAGCCTATTTTGTTGCTAAGCCGGTAGCAGACGGCAACTTGTCATTCCTCACTTGGCTCGGAATGACAGCCTAGCAATTATTGTTTCTCAGAATCAGCTTAATAGCCTTTCGATAGCTCAACCGGGTTTTCGAGCGGCTCACCCTGGCGAAAGTGGTGCAAGTTGCGCAGCAGCAAGTCGATGCGGCCGTCTTCCTCGCCAGGCTGGCCGCCGGCAGTGTGCTGAGTCAACAGCACCTGGGGCAGGCTCCAGAGCGGGCTGTCGGCCGGCAACGGTTCTTTGGCTGTTACATCGAGCACGGCGCCACCTAGCTTGCCAGCTTGCAGCGCGGCAACGAGCGCCGGCTCATCGGTGGTGTTGCCCCGCCCCACGCTGGCGTAGAGGCTGCCGGGTGTCATGGCATTAATCAGGTCGGCGGAGAAGAACTTTTCGGCGCTACCGGGCAGGCAATTGACTACTATATCTGTCTGGGGTAAAGCGGCCTTCAAGTCTTCTACCGAACGCAGCTGAGCCTCTGGGTTAGTACGGGCCAAAAACTGCACCTGACAGTTGAAGCCAGTAAGTTGCTGACGCACGGCTTGCCCAATGGCCCCGGCACCTAGGATGATAACGCGCCGATTGCGCAACAGACCTAGCTTTTTGCGCACCGGCGGTCCTACCCATTCCTTCTTAGCTTGCAGCAGGGTTAGCTCCGGAATATGCCGGTACCAGGCTAAGATGCCCGCCACCATTGTTTCGGCGCATGGCCAGGCGAAAAAGTCGCCCATGTTGGCAATGGCGGCCGTTAGGCGTGCATCGGTGTAGCGCTCGAAGCCCGCCGAGTCGATCTGCCAAAACTGTAGCGCCGGCGGCTCCTCCGTTAGCCACGCGGCCGGTGGATTCCCGAACAGCAGGTCAGCCTTTTGAAAGGCGGAGCGCTGTTGGTCTTCGGGAAGGTTAGTGCGAAATACCACCATCAGGTCGGCAGACAACTCCTGTTGCAGGCGGCGCTGGCTGGCTTCACTGAAGGCGGAGTACACGAAAAGTTGCATAGTAAAGAGAGTGGCTGAGCGCCAAAGCTAGCTTCCCTGTACGCAACAGCAGGTTTGGTGGCCGATTACGACCCGAACAGTACAGGAGTGTTACCAGCCCTTTAGCTGCGTTCTTGAAGTACTTCTCACCCCATGTCGACGCCTTTTCGGCTTTCCCACCGCATGAAACGAGTACTATTTCTGGTCTTTTCGTGGCTAGGTGTTGTTGGGGCTACCGCCCAGGTAGTGCGCCGCCCCATACCCGATAAGCTCGTAGTACTCACCTTCGACGACGGCCCCGTGACCCACGCCACCTATGTGGCGCCGCTGCTCAAGAAGTACGGCTTCGGCGGTACGTTCTTCGTGTGCGAGTTTCCGCCTGACTTCGCCGACAAAACCAAGTACATGAGCTGGCAGCAAATGCAACAGCTCCATAAGATGGGCTTCGAGGTGGCTAGCCACACGCTCACGCACAAGCATGTGAACAAGCTGACCAAGGAACAGCTCACGGCGGAGCTAGATTCACTGGAGCAGCGCTGCAAAACTTATGGCATTCCGCGCCCCGTCAACTTTGCTTATCCCGCCTACGACACCAGTCCAACCGCTTTTCAGGTGCTGAAGGAGAAAGGCTACCAGTTTGCGCGCACCGGCGGCGACCGGCTCTACGACCCGAAAGTCGACCACCCCTATCTGATACCTAGCTACACCACCAAGGCCGGCAACAAGCAGCAAATCATGGATGCGTTGCAGCAAGCGAAAGGTGGTAAGATCCTGGTGCTCACCATCCACGGCGTGCCCGATTACGCGCATGATTGGGTTACGACGCCCCCGGCACTCTTCGCAGAATACCTGAAGTACCTGCACGACAACCACTACAAGGTCATTGCCCTACGCGACCTGACCAAGTACATCGACGTGCCAGCCGCCCAGCGGCTCCCCTTATCCGCCCACTAGATTCCCCGCCACTCCCAAACCCACCTGCTATGATTACGCTTGCTTACAGAATCACCCTAGGTTTGCTCGGCGCCGGCTTGTTGCCAGCCGCCGCATACGCCCAAGCCAAGCTCGAAACCGGCTCCAAGAAGCCCATGCCCACCGAGTGGATCGACCAGGATACGGGCCACAAAGTGGTGCGCCTCACGCGCCTCGAAGGTGGCAACGCCAGCTTCTACTTCCACAATAATCCCTTCGTCAAGCAGCGCGGCAGCGAGGGCGACTTGATGGTGTTCTATCACACCACCCCAGCCGGCAAGCAGATCTACACGCTCAACCTAAAAACGTATCAGGCTCAGCCGCTGACACGCGCCTTCACACAGGTGAGCGGCGAAATCGTGGCACCCAAGAGCCGGCAGGTATTCTACCAAACCCAGGACACGGTGTACGCCACCAACATCGACACCAAGAAAACGCGCCGGGTTTTCGTATTCCCGAAGGATTTCAAAGCCAGCATCACCACGCTCAACGCGGATGAAACCGAGCTAGGAGGCGCCTGGTCGACGGACGCGGAGAAGGAAATTTCGAAGAAGTACCCCGAGAAGCACGATTACTTCACGCGCATCTACGAGGCCAAGCTGCCGCGCACGCTCTTCAGCGTGAACGTGAAAACGGCGCAGCTGAACAAGCTGTTCACCGACAGCGCCTGGCTCAACCACGTGCAGTACTCGCCCACCGACCCAAACCTGCTGATGTTCTGCCACGAAGGCCCCTGGCACAAGGTCGACCGCATCTGGACCATCAACACCAAAACCAAGGCCGTGAAGCTCGTGCACAAGCGCACGATGGACATGGAAATTGCCGGCCACGAGTTTTTCAGCCCCGATGGCAAGACGATCTGGTTCGACAACCAATTGCCCCGCGGCGCCACCTTCTACCTGACGGGCACCAACCTGCAAACCGGCCAGGAGAAAAAATACCAGATGACCCGCGACGAGTGGTCCATTCACTTCACTACCTCCGCCGACCAGAAGCTCTTCGCCGGCGACGGTGGCGACCCCGGCCAAGTAGCCAAAGCCCCCAACGGTCAGTGGATCTACCTTTTCCACCCCGAAGGCGACAAGTTTCGCTCCGAAAAGCTGGTGAATATGAAGGCCCACGGCTACAAGCTGGAACCCAACATTCACTTCTCGCCCGATGGCAAGTGGCTAATTTTCCGCGCCAACTTTGAGGGCGAGGAGGAAGTGTACGCCGTGGAGCTAGCTCCGGCGAGCCTGAAAGGCAGCGTGGGCAAAGTTGGTCAGTAGTTGACTGCAAGAATATTTTCAGCAAAGCTAGCTTCCTAATGCGTCGCACTACTTTCATCCCATTGCTCACCACGCTGTTCCTATGGAGCGCGGCGCTGACAGCGGTAGCTGCTGCGCCCTCTAACCCGCGGGTGAAGTACAACTTCAATCCCGGTTGGCGGGTGTACGTGGGCGATGCCGCTGGCGCCGAGGCACCTAGCTTCGACGACGCCAAGTGGAAACCCGTTACGCTGCCGTGGGCTTGGAACGAGGACGAGGCCTTTAAGAAAGACATCAAAGACCTGTCGACTGGCATTGCCTGGTACCGCAAGCACTTCCGTCTGCCGAAAGCCGATGCGGGCAAGAAGGTGTTCCTGGAGTTTGAGGGTGTGCGGCAGGTGGGCGAGTTTTACCTGAACGGCGAGTTTATTGGCCGCCACGAAAACGGCGCCATGGCCTTCGGCTTCGACGTAACGAAGCTGCTGAAGCCCGCGCCCCAGGAAAACGTGCTGGCCGTGCGTACCAACAACGACTGGGATTATAAGGAGAAGGCCACCGACCAGAAGTATCAGTGGAGCGACCGAAACTTCAACGCTAACTACGGCGGCCTTTCCAAAAACGTATTCCTGCACGTCGCGGAGCCACTGTACCAAACCCTCCCGCTCTACTCCAACCTAGGTACCACGGGCGTGTACATCTACGCCAAAAACTTCGACGTGACTGGCCGCAAAGCCACCATTACGGCCGAAGCGCAGGTGAAGAACGAGTACCCTACGGCGCGCACCTTTGAGTATGAAGCCACGTTGGAAGACCTAGCTGGCAAGGAGATTAAGAAGCTGAGCGGCGGCAGCATCACGTTGCAGCCCAGCGAAACCAAAATCGTTAGCGCCAGCAGCCCAGTTGACGGGCTGAACTTTTGGAGTTGGGGCTATGGCTATTTGTACACCGTGTACACCACCCTGAAGGTAGACGGCAAGCCCGTGGACGTGGTGAAAACGCGCACGGGCTTTCGCAAAACGGAGTTTGGCAACGGCATGGTGAAGCTTAACGACCGGGTGCTGCAAATGCACGGGTACGCCCAGCGCACCAGCAACGAATGGCCTGCCGTGGGCCTCTCGGTGCCGGCGTGGCTCTCGGACTTCAGCAACGGCTTGATGGTGGAAAGCAACGGCAACTTGGTGCGCTGGATGCACATTACGCCCTGGAAACAAGACATCGAAAGTTGCGACCGGGTGGGCCTGCTGCAAGCCATGCCCGCCGGCGACGCCGAGAAGGACGTAACCGGCCGCCGTTGGGGCCAGCGCACCGAGCTCATGCGCGACGCCATCATCTACAACCGCAACAACCCGAGCATCGTGTTCTATGAGTGCGGCAATGAGAGCATCAGCGCCGAACACATGCGCGAGATGAAGACCATCCGCGACCAATACGACCCCAATGGCGGCCGGGCTATCGGCTCCCGCGAGATGCTCGACATTGCCGAGGCGGAGTACGGCGGCGAGATGCTCTACATCAACAAAAGCGCCACCAAGCCGCTGTGGGCCATGGAGTATTCCCGCGACGAAGGCTTGCGCAAGTACTGGGATGAACTCTCGCCGCCCTACCACAAGGACGGCGACGGCCCGCTGTACAAAGGTGCCAGCGCCGCCGAGTACAACCGCAACCAGGACACCCACGCCCGCGAGGACTTGATGCGGTGGTACGACTACTGGCACGAGCGCCCTGGCACTGGTCAGCGCGTGAATTCGGGCGGTGTGAACATCGTCTTTTCTGACTCTAACACCCACTACCGCGGTGGCGAAAACTACCGCCGCAGTGGCGAAGTAGACGCCTTGCGCATAGCCAAAGACGGCTTTTTTGCCCACCAAGTAATGTGGGATGGCTGGGTCGATACCGAGAAGCCGCGCACGCACATCATCGGCCACTGGAACTACAAGGAAGGCGTGAAGAAGGACGTAACCGTGGTGTCGAATGGCGAAAAGGTAGAGCTGTTTTTGAATGGCAAGTCATTGGGCCAGGGCGAGCAAAGCCACCGGTTCTTGTTCACCTTCAAGAACGTAGCGTGGCAGCCCGGTACCCTCAAGGCGGTGAGCTATGATGCGGGCGGCAAGAAAGTAAGCGAGGCCGCACACCAAACCGCTGGTGCGCCCGTTGCCTTACGCCTGACCCCGATGATGAGTCCCAACGGCCTACAAGCCAACGGCGCTGACCTAGCCTTGGTACAAGTGGAAGTAGTAGACGCCAAAGGTCTGCGCTGCCCCACGGCTTTGAACATGATCAACTTCACCCTGAAAGGCGCTGCCACTTGGCGCGGCGGCCTAGCCCAAGGTCCTGATAACTACATCCTGGCCCAAAGCCTACCGGTAGAAGGCGGCGTGAACCGCGTGCTTATCCGCACGACCACCCAAGCCGGCAAGATTAATCTGCAAGCCGCTGCCGACGGGTTGAAGTCGGCTTCGGTGAGCCTAGCTTCCAAGCCGGTAGCTGTGACTAATGGCCTAGCCCTGCAACTGCCTGGCGCCGACCTAGCCCCCAGCCTAAAGCGTGGCCCCACACCAACCACCCCTTCCTTCCAGATTTCGCGCACGACGGTGCCCATCAAGCAAGTAACGGCCAGTTCAAACCAAGCCAACGCAGTCCTGAGCTACGACGACAACGAGCTGTCGGAGTGGATCAGCGAGAAGCAGCCGAACACCTGGATTCAGTATGAGCTAGCCCGGCCGGCCGCCGTGAGCGAAGTGGCGCTGAAGCTCAGTGGCTGGCGTTCGCGCACGTACCCTATTCGCATTCTGGTCGATGACAAAGAAGTGTTCCGCGGCACTACGGAGCGCAACCTTGGCTACTACACCGCCATCTTTGCCCCGCAAACCGGCCAGCGCCTTCGCATCGAACTAGTGGGCGCGGGCAGCAACCAAGACGCCTACAACATCACGGAACTCGCTGAGCAAAAAGCCGCCCCCAAGAACCCCACAGCCGCCACTGACCAACCTGGTCCGGCCGGCACGCTAGGTATTGTGGAGGCCGAAGTGTACGAGAAACCACGCCCGAGCCTAGGTGCGCTCGGACAAACCAACCCTTAACCGACTATCACATTCACCACCAAAGTCCCATAATGAAGAGTAGCTCTTTCCTTGTTCGCCACGCGGCCCGCACCGGCTTGCTGGCGTTGGCCCTGACCCTAGGTGCCGCCACTACGCAGGCGCAAAAACTGCCTAAGCCGAAGGTCATCCTGAAAACGATGACCAAGACCAACGCCTACTTCATGAAGTTGTGGCCGGACCCAGGCAAGGAAATCGTGACCAACATTGCCCGCCCCAGCAACATCTGGACCCGCGGCGTGTACTACGAAGGTCTGATGGCGCTCTACAAAACCGACAAACAGAAGCGCTACTATGACTACGCCGTGGAGTGGGGCGAGAAGCACAAGTGGGGCCTGCGCAAAGGCATCGAAACACGTAACGCCGACGACCAGTGCGCCGGCCAGACCTACATCGACCTCTACCAGATCGACCCTAAACCCGAGCGCATCCACGACATCAAAGCCAGCATCGACCTGATGGTGGCTAGCGACAAAATCGACGATTGGTGGTGGATCGACGCCCTGCAAATGGCCATGCCCGTGTACGCTAAGCTAGGGGTTATGTACAAGGACGACAAGTACTTCGAGAAGATGTACCAGATCTACAACTACTCAAAAACGGTGCACGGCGGCAGTGGCCTCTACAACCCCCAAGACCAGCTTTGGTGGCGCGACAAAGACTTTGTGCCGCCCTACAAAGAGCCCAACGGCGATGACTGCTACTGGAGCCGCGGCAACGGCTGGGTGGTAGCCGCCATGGTGCGCACCCTGGAAATTTTGCCGAAAGGCGCCCCTCACCGCGAGGAGTACGAGCAGATGTACATGGCCATGATGAAGGCGCTGCCGCCCTTGCAGCGCCAAGATGGCTACTGGAACGTGAGCCTCGTCGACCCCACCCACTTCGGCGGCAAAGAACTGAGCGGCACGGCTCTATTCGTGTACGGCATGACCTGGGGCATGAACAACGGCCTCTTAGATAAGAGTGTTTATAAGCCAATCGTTGTGAAAGCCTGGAATGCCATGGAGAAAGAATGCGTGCACCCCGATGGCGCCCTCGGCTACGTGCAGGGCACTGGCAAAGAGCCCAAAGACGGCCAACCCGTGAGCTACGACCACATGCCCGACTTCCAAGACTACGGCCTAGGTTGTTTCTTGTTGGCTGGTAGCGAGTTGTACAAGTTGAAGTAAGATTAAGCTAGGTCTAACTACTTAGAGCTAGAAGCTAGCAAGCTCCCCTCCTTTTTTAAGGAGGGGTTGGGGGTGGTTCTGGTGTTAGAACGATGCTAGTTCTGGTTTTCTAATTCTAGTCTGACCACCCCCAACCCCTCCTTAAAAAAGGAGGGGAGCTTGCTAGCTTCTAGTTTCTTAGTCTGCCCTAGCAATTTCCAGAGTTCCTTTCCCACTCATGAAAAAATCAACTTTATTCCTACCCATCCTGCTAGGCCTGGCCACTGCCCATACTCCTAGTTGGGCGCAAGCACCGAAGTGGCCAACCATTACTCAGCAAACCAAACCCTGGACGCGCTGGTGGTGGGAAGGCAGCGCCGTGAACCAGAAAGACCTCACGAGCCTGCTAGAGCAATACAACAAGGCCGGCCTAGGTGGTGTAGAAATCACGGCAATATACGGCGTGCACGGCGCCGAAAATCAGTTCATTGACTTTCTATCACCGAAGTGGATGGGCATGCTCACGCACACGCTGAAGGAAGCCGGCCGCCTCGACATGGGCGTGGACATGGCGCAAGCTTCGGGCTGGCCGTTCGGCGGCCCGTGGGTGACGCCCACTGATGCCTGCAAATACATGGCCTATGAAACCTACTCGGTGAAAGGCGGCGAGCAGCTGAAAGATGCTGTGACGTTCATGCAAAAGCCGATTATCCGTGCTGTCAATCACCAAGTTGATATCAAAACGCTGGTCGACCCGGTGGCCAAGAACAAGGACTTACAGACCCTAGCTTTGGACCAAGTGCGGTTTGAGAAGCCTTTGCCCTTGCAAACTCTCATGGCCTATTCCGATAAAGGTGAAACGCTGGATTTGACCCTGAAGGTAGACGCCAACGGCAAGCTCAACTGGACAGCCCCAGCCGGCAACTGGACCTTATACGCAGTGTTCCAAGGCTGGCACGGCAAGCAGGTGGAGCGCGCGGGCCCCGGCGGCGAGGGCGACGTAGTCGACCACCTTTCGAAAACTGCCACCCAACATTACTTGCAGCGTTTTGATGAAGCTTTCAAAGGCTACGACATCAAGGCACTGCGGGCGTTTTTCAACGATTCCTACGAAGTAGACGACGCTCAAGGCGAGGCCAACTGGACGCCAGCCATGTTCACGGAGTTCCAGAAGCGCCGCGGCTACGACCTGCGCAAGTACCTGCCGGCGCTGTTTGGCAAAGACACCGACGACAAAAACCACCGTGTGCTCTGCGACTACCGTGAAACCATCTCGGAGCTGCTGCTTGAAAACTACACCAAGGTGTGGAGTGATTGGGCCAAAACACAAGGCGCTATCATCCGCAACCAAGCGCACGGCTCGCCGGCTAACATCCTTGACTTATACGCCGTTACCGATATTCCTGAGACAGAAGGCACCGACTTGCTGCGCATCAAGTTTGCCTCCTCGGCGGCTAACGTGACGGGCAAGAAGCTAGCTTCGTCGGAGTCGGCAACCTGGGAGAACGAGCACTTCCTGTCCAAGCTCAGCGACGTAAAACTGTCGATGGACCGGTACCTATTAGGCGGCGTGAACCACACGTTTTACCACGGTACCAACTACTCGCCAGCGTCGGCGGCGTGGCCGGGCTGGCTGTTCTATGCGGCGGTGCACTTCAACCCAAATAACAGCTTCTGGACGGATTTCGGCAAGCTGAACACCTACGTGGCGCACTGCCAGTCATTCTTGCAGCAAGGCAAGCCCAACAACGACGTGCTGGTGTACCTGCCCATGTACGATTCGTTCTCGAACCCGAGCGGCAAGGTCTTGCTCCAACACTACGACGGCATCGACCACGGCTTCAAAGGCATGCCCGTGGAGAACACTACCGAAGACATGCTGAAGAAAGGCTACGGCTTCGACTTCATTTCCGATAAACAGCTTCAGCGCGTGACCGGCGCCGGCCGCGACCTACACACCGGTGGCGTGACGTACCAGACCATCCTGTTGCCTGACGCTCGCCTCGTGCCCCTGCCCACCCTAGAGCGCGTACTGACTCTAGCCCAAAATGGCGCGACCATCGTGGTGCAAAACCAGCTCCCGACGGACGTGCCCGGTCTTGGCAACCTCGAAGCCCGCCGTGCTACGCTGAAGAAGCTGTTGGCCCCGCTGAAGTTTACCGACGGCGGTAAAGGCGTGCAGCAAGCTAGCCTCGGCAAAGGCAAGGTTTTGGTTGGCAAAGACGTAGATCAGTTACTCGCCGCGGCCAACGTGAAACGGGAGACGATGGTTGATCAAGGCTTGCAATACGTGCGTCGCACCCACGAAAAAGGCCATTACTACTTCGTGGTCAACCGCAGTGAGAAGGCTGTGGAAGGCTGGGTGAAGCTGCAAACGCCCGCCAAATCGGTGGCCCTCTACAACCCCATGACCGAAAAGCTAGGTATGGCGGCCCTGCGCAACGGCGGCAACACGCCGGAGGTGTACGTGCAGCTAGCCCCCGGCGAGTCGTGCATCCTAGAGACCAACACGGCCGCCGTGACTGGCCCGGTGTACGCCTACCTGAAGCCGGCCGGCGCAGCTCAGCCGATCAACGGTACCTGGGACATTAGCTTCGTGAAAGGCGGCCCTGAGTTGCCCGCGAAAGTGCAGACCAAAGAGCTAGGTTCGTGGACTAACCTTAGCGGCGACGCCGTGAAGAAATTCTCCGGAACGGCCACCTACACCACCTCCTTCCCCATGCCCACCGGCTCCGATGAAGGCTGGCTTCTGGACCTAGGCAAAGTAGCCGAAAGCGCCCGCGTGCAGGTAAATGGCCAAGAGGTCGGTACGCTCATCGGCCCGGTGTATCAGGTGTTCATCCCTAAAAATCAGCTCAAAGCAACCAACACGCTCACCATTAGCGTGTCGAATGCCATGGCCAACCGCATCGCCGACATGGACAAGAATCATGTGGAGTGGAAGAAATTCTACAACATCAACATGTCGGCTCGCCTGCCCCAAAACCGCGGCGCCGACGGCAATTTCACCGCCGAGAAGTGGGCACCGCGCGAGTCGGGCCTGCTAGGTCCCGTGACCCTGACGCCCGCCACCAGCAGCGCGCAGGTGCAGTAGCTTACTTCAACTAGACCGTCATGCTGAGCCTGCCGAAGCATCTCTCCCGCAATGGTAATCATCTACTTTGGCGGAAGAGATGCTTCGGCAAGCTCAGCATGACGGTCTATTCTGTTGAAAACAAAATTGTTCTTTGCCTTTCTCCCTCTATGAAATACCTAGGTTCTTTTCACAAGCTGCTTTTCTTAGGCTTGTTAGGAGGTGCCCAACCCACCCTCGCCAACGTTACTCTACCCGCGCTGATCACCGACAATATGGTGCTTCAGCAAAAGTCGAACGTAGCCTTGTGGGGCTGGGCCGACCCGAGCGAAGCCGTAACCGTGACAGCGAGCTGGACGAAGGCACCCGTGAAAGTCACCGCCGACGCCCAAGGCAACTGGCTGGTGCGCGTGCCAACGACCAAAGCGGGTGGCCCCTACACGCTCACCATCGAGGGTAAGAACAAGCTGACCATCAACAATGTGCTGCTTGGGGAGGTGTGGCTCTGCTCGGGGCAATCGAACATGGCTTTTCCCGTGACCAAACGCCCCAACAGCGGCTCCTACACCGGCATCATCAACGCCGACGAGGTCATTCCGAAAGCCAACTACCCCAACATCCGCATGTTCACGGTGCAGACGAAGGTGGGGGACACTCCGCAAAAGGACGTGCAAGGCAGTTGGGCCGTGTGCAGTCCGCAAACCGTAGGTGAGTTTTCGGCGGTAGCTTACTTCTTTGGGAAAGAAGTATTTGAGAAAACGCACTACCCTATTGGTCTCATCAATTCCACCTGGGGCGGCACGCCGGCCGAGTCGTGGACGCGGAAGGACGTGCTCGAAAAAGACCCGGAGCTTCAGCCCATTTTGGCGCGCTACGATCTAGGTCTTCAGAACTACGACCAGAAGCTAGCCGATTACAAAGCACAGTCGGATGCCTATAAGCAGGCCAAGGCCGCCGACCCTAAAACTTCGCTTACCGCCCCGCGCGAGCTAATAGGTGCCACCAGCAACAAGTCGCCCTATAAGCTCTACAACGCCATGATTCACCCGCTGATACCTTACACACTGAAGGGCGCTATCTGGTACCAGGGCGAAAGCAACGTCGAGCGGGCCTACCAATATCGCAAGCTGTTCCTGGCCATGATTGCCAGCTGGCGCGCTGAGTGGCAGCAACCTAGCCTCCCCTTCTACTTCGTGCAGATTGCTCCGCACCGCACCGGCAACCCCGAGCTGCGCGAAGCACAATTGCTTACGATGCAAACCGTGCCCCACACCGGCATGGCCGTCATTACCGATTATGGCGACTCGCTCGACATTCACCCGCGCAACAAGGAAGTAGTAGGCCACCGCTTGGCACTGTGGGCATTAGCCAAGGATTATGGCCAGAAAAACCTAGCCTACTCTGGCCCCATATACCACGACATGAAGGTGGAAAACGGCAAGGCTCGTCTCAACTTCGACTACGTAGACGGCGGCTTAGTCGCGCAAGGTGGAGGCCCTTTGAAGCAATTCACTATTTCTGGGGCTGATAGCGTATTTGTGCCCGCCCAAGCCAAGATCGAAGGTAAGTCGGTGGTGGTGTGGAGCGACCAGGTGAAGCAACCCGTAGCCGTGCGCTTTGCGTGGCGCGAAGTACCAAAGCCCAACTTCTACAACGCGGCTGGCTTGCCCGCTACTCCGTTCCGCACGGATAAGTGGCGCACGCCTACTCAGGGCAAGTTGTAGTGTGTTCCTGCTGAGCAAAAGGCAACACTCTCGCTATTACCTAGGTCTTATATCAAGGTGCTTTGTATCAACACTTCTGATAGCAGCTAGGCGTTCGGCGGCCAGGGTAGCTAAGGGGGATGGCAGCCGCAAAAGCGCGCTGATTCTACCTACCGTGAAGGAGAGGGTGAACAGGTAGACCAGTAAGGCAATGCGGAGTAGCACAAGCTTCATCGAGAGCAGTTGAAGATACAGTTCTGTGTTTTTCCAAAAACATACCAACTCGAATTCATTCAAAAACGACCTAGGCTCAATCAACGCATTACTCTTTGCCCGTCAGGCACATAATAACTTTTCTCGATTTACTCATCGCTGAAATACTTCTTATTTCAGCACCAGCGCAGTTTCGCGCATCATCTCAGCCCTATGGAAGAAGTAGCTTTTACGATGAAGCTTAAGCCCGGCTTCGAAGCCGAGTACAAACGCCGCCACGACGAAATCTGGCCCGAACTCTCACAAACCCTAACTGAAGCGGGCATTCGCGACTACTCCATTTACCTGGACCGCGCCAGCGGCACCCTGTTCGCTGTGCAGAAGCGCGCAGAAGGCCATACCATCGACCAACTGCCTAGCTTGCCAATTATGAAAAAATGGTGGGCTTACATGGCCGATATCATGGAGACCAACCCTGATAATTCGCCGGTGTCAACTACGCTGGAACCCGTTTTTCACGCTGACTGACAGTAAACTCTACCATAGCATTCTGCAAACCTTTGCGTAACAGCCCGGCAATTGTCGGGCTGTTTTTGTATGTGATTAATAACAAGATTTTTAGGTACAGGAGAGTACGGGAGGGAGAGCACTCTGGCTTTGCTGCTATTTGAGGAGCATTTAATGCGGTTTTGGGCTTTGCGTGACCAACCAGTAAGTAGTGGTCATGTCTATCCTACTTCTGACTGCTCTTTTCGCTCTTTCTTTCCGCACGAGGCGCAATCGTTTGCGAAGCGCACTTACTGTCTTATTCTCACCTTAACCAACTTTTCTATGAGGAACAGTATTACCCATGTATGGCGGCAGTGCTTGGCCTTGACCACTGTGCTGCTATTCACGCAGCAGGTCTGGGCGCAGACAGTTACTGGCAGAGTAACCACAAGCGAGACCAAAGAGCCCCTGCCTGGCGTGACGGTAGTGGTAAAAGGCACCAGCAACGGCACGGGCACGAATGCCGACGGCAGCTTTTCGCTGGAGATACCCAACCGTACCGGCACGCTGGTTTTTTCCTTTGTGGGCTATGTCACGAAGGAAGTAGCCATCGATGGCAAGAGCACGGTGGATGTAGCCCTCGGCCAGGATACCAAGGCGTTGGATGAAGTGGTAGTGGTGGGCTACGGCACCCAGAAGAAAAGCGACGTAACGGGCTCCCTAGCTTCGGTGTCGGCGGAGCAGCTTCAGCAGGTGCCGACGACCAACATCACCCAAGCCCTGCAAGGCCGGGCGTCGGGAGTCGACATCAGCGGGGGTAGCTTTCGACCTGGTGAATCGCCGGCTATTCGCATCCGCGGCAACCGCTCGGTGCAGGCGTCCAACGACCCACTGTACGTGGTAGATGGCATTCCGCTGGCAGAAGGCACGGGTTTGAATGACTTCAACCCCCAGGATATTGCCTCGATAGAGGTGCTGAAAGATGCTTCGGCTACGGCTATCTACGGCTCACGTGGGGCCAACGGCGTGGTGCTGATCACGACCAACCGCGGCAAGGAAGGCAAGTTCACGATCAACTATAACACCTACATGAGCTTCGACAAGCCGTTGGTGAAAGCCGACGTGCTTACCGGACCGCAGTTTGCCGAGTACCGCCGCGAGGCGAATCGCACCTCGGGTTCCTATCCGACGCTCTACCCGAATCCAGTAACCGACTACGCCATCTTCGGCACTGATCCTTATACCTGGGAAGGCATTGCCGACGCGTATACGTGGACCGACCGCGCGAACCGGGTGGTAGCTACGCGTCCGACCACGGATGAGGAAAAGGCTCTCTATGGCGCCAACGTTACCGAAATTCCGGTTTACGACAACAGCAAAGTGCGCACGACCAACTGGGGCGCCCTAGCGTTGCGCACGGGCATCACGCAAAGCCACCAGATCAGCGCCAGCGGCGGCACCGACAAGCTGCGGGCATCCATCTCGATCGGCTACCTCAAACAGCGGGGGGTGCAGATCAGCCAGGATTTCTCGCGCTACACGGCCCGCATGACCCTCGACTACAAGGTCAATAACATCATCTCGGTAGGCGGCTCGACCAACGCCAACCTGAACCTACAGAACTTCGGCACCGACTATTATGGTAAGATGGTCAATCAGTTGCCCATCTCGGTGCCCTACGACCCCAGCGGCAACCCCATCTTCCTGCCCGGCGCCGACGTGAACATTGTGAACCCCATTCTGGATCCTGAGCTGGTATTTGATGAGCGACGCACGACCCGTTTTTTTGGCAGCTTCTACGCCGAGGCGAAGCTAGCTCCCGGCCTGCGCTTCCGCATCAACGTAGGACCTGACTTCCGCAACAGACGGAGTGGCGAGTTCCAGGCGGCGCGGTCGTCGAACCGGCAGGGTGGCACCTCGTGGGGTCGCAACGACCAGAACCAGAACTTCACCTACGTGGTGGAAAACCTGCTCTTTTACGACAAGCAGTTTGGCAACCACAGCCTAGGCGTTACGGTGCTGGAAAGCGCCCAGCAGGACCGTAGCGAACGATCCTTCATCACCGCATCTAACCTACCCTACGACAGCCAGAAGTGGTACAACCTAGGTTCGAGCTACAATAGCAGCCCTGAGACGTTCGGCAGCTCCTTTTCTAAGCGTCGGTTGCAGTCGTGGATGGGTCGTATCAACTACAGCTTCAAGGACCGCTACGTGCTGACCGCTTCGGGTCGCTACGACGGCTCATCGGTGCTGGCGCCCGGCAACAAGTGGGCGTTCTTCCCCTCGTTTGCCCTAGCTTGGAAGCTTCAGGAAGAATCGTTCCTGAAAGACATCAACCAGCTCACCGAGCTAAAGCTGCGCGCCGGTTACGGCGTGGTAGGCCAGTCGTCGGTTGATCCGTACCTGACAGGTGGTACCCTAGGTCAGACAGCCTACGTGTGGGACGAAACGCCTGCCTACGGCTATGCGCCCACCGCCCTGAAAAATCCCGACCTAAGCTGGGAAAAGACATCGACGATCAACTTAGGTGTTGACTTCGGCTTCTTCCAAAACCGCATCAGCGGCTCGGTGGATGTGTACCGTGCCCACACGTTTGACCTGCTCCTACCCCGCGCCATCCCAACTGCTTCTGGCTTCGGCACCATCCTGCAAAACATTGGCGATACTCGCAACACGGGCATCGAGGTGGCGCTTTCAACCCGCAACATCGAAAGCTCGAAGTTTCGCTGGGGCACCGACTTCATCTTCACCAAGAACAAGGAAGAGTTCGTGAAGCTGTCGTCGGGCGCGCAGGACGACGTTGGGAACCGCTGGTTTATCGGGCAGCCGATCAACGTGTACTACAACTACAAGTTTACCGGAATCTGGCAAACGAATGAGGCGGATTTGGCTAAGAGCTACGGCCAAGTACCTGGCCAGATCAAGGTGGCCGATATCAACGGCGACGGCAAGATTAACGCCCAGGACCAGACCATCCTAGGTTCGACGGTGCCGAAGTGGTCGGGCAGTGTAAACAACACCTTCTCCTACGCTGGCTTCGATCTGTCGTTCCTGGTGTATGCGCGGGTGGGCCAGATGACGAACCTGAACTTCCGCCCTGGTCTCGGGGGCCGCTACCAGGCCAACGACGTGAACTACTGGACGCTCTCCAACCCCAGCAACGACTATCCCCGCCCCGATAAGAGCGCCGACATTGCCCTCTACGGTGATGCCCGCCGCTTTATCTCGGCCAGTTTCGTGAAGGTGCGCAGCATCTCCCTGAACTATACCTTCCCCAAGGCTATCGTTGAGAAATTCAAAGGTCAGAACCTGAGCGCCTACGTGAACGTGGTAAACCCCTTCCTCTTCACCAATGTCAAGAATTTCGACCCAGAAATCACGGACCCAAATACGCGCACCGTTTCTGATAACAGCCTCAGTGTAAAAAGCCTAGTTGTAGGCTTGCGCGTTGGATTCTGATCATAAGGCTAGCTTTTTCTTCCCGCAATCATGATGAAAAGACATACAAAAACCTGGCTGGCCGCGCTGTTTACCCTAGCAGGCCTAGGCCTTTCGGCTTGTAAAGACTACCTAAACGAGGAGCTCGTTTCGACGCTCACCTACGACTACTACAACACCGAGCAAGGCCTGCAAGACCTGGTAAAATCGGCCTATGAGCCCACCCGAGCCAAGTTTGAGGGCGAGCAGGGCTACACGCTGTTCAACTTCGGCACCGATGAGTTTACCCACGGCGACCAGATCAACTACGTGTACTACAACACGTACGATGCCCGCCTGAACCCCAACAACGGTATCGATAACTTCGAGAACGACTTCTGGTCGCGGTGCTACCAGGGCATCAACCGCTGCAATACGGGCCTTGAGCTAATTCCGAAAATAGCCGGCACGACTACCCTAGCTACGGACGTGCAGAAAACGCAGCGCCTAGCGGAGCTACGCTTCCTGCGCGGCCTTTATTACTTCGAGCTGGTGCAACAGTTCGGCGCCATTCCGTTGGTGCTGAAGTCGAGCGAAGGCGTGCAACTGGAGTTTCCACGCACCGCCGTGCCGACTATCTACCGCACCATCGTCTCCGACTTACGCTTTGCGGCTGCCAACCTAACGCCAACCAACACTGAGTTTGGCCGGGCCACGCGCGGCGCGGCGCAGCACTTCCTCGCCAAGGTGTACCTTACCCGCGGCAGCGCCGTAACCGACGTACGCGGCCAGCAGCCCACCGATATGGACAGCGCCGCTTATTACGCTGACCAAGTGATTAACTCCGGCACTTTTCAGCTGGAAACCGATTTTGGCAAGCTCTGGGACATCAGTAACTACAGCAACAGCCGCGCCGCGCAGACCAGCAAGGAAATCATCTTTGCCGCGCAGTTCAACAACGTACTGACCCTCGCTGGCACGCTCGGCAACACCATGCACCTGTACTACTCGATCCAGTACGACGTGAACGTGCCTGGCATGACCCGCGACGTAGCAGGCGGGCGTCCTTATCGTCGCCTGATGCCCACAAACTACGCCATGGACATCTTCGACCGTAAGAACGACTCGCGCTTCTATAAGAGCATCAAAACGGCGTACTACTCCAACACGGCGTCTAGCATTCCAAAGTGGACGGCTGCCGATGCCCCCACGCCTGCGCAGGTTGGTCAGCCTAAGTTCGCCACTGGCGACACGGCGATGTACATCATCGTGAACACGCCCCAAACGGCGCTCACGAACGCGCAGATTACCAAGTCGCGCTACCTGATAGCGGCCCGCTACTACCGCACTGCTTCGGGGGCCCTAGCTTCCTACTACTCGCCCACCGGTGATGTGGGAGGGCGCAGCCGCTTCCCCTCGCTCGTGAAGTTCCTGGATCCGTTCCGGGCGAACGTGAACGAAACCCGCGGCACGCGTGATGGTATCCTAGCCCGTCTGGGCGAAACCTACCTGATTGCGGCCGAAGCTTACGGTCGCAAAGGCGACTACGGCAAGGCTGTGACCTACATCAACACCCTACGCCAGCGCGCCGCTTATAAAGCCGGTGAAGCGAAACCCTCGCAATTCTGGAAAGTGGAAGGTGGCAGCAAGAACGACGCTGGCAGCACGTATCCGGCCTTGCAGATAACGACGGCCAAGTTCAGCACCAACGACCCCGCCGAGATGTACCCAGCATCGGTGAGCTCCGAGAAGGACCGCTTCATTCACTTCATTCTGAACGAGCGGACCCGCGAGCTACTCGGCGAGCTGTACCGCTGGGAGGACTTAGTGCGTACCGAAACCGTACTGCTCCGGGCTCCTTACCACAACCCCGATGCAAAGAACATCCAGCCGTTTCATAAGCTACGACCCATTCCGCAGCAACATTTGGAACGCGTATTCCGGGACGGTAAACCTCTAACTTCTGACGAACGCCAAGCCGAGCAGAACCCCGGCTACTAGGGAACTACCCTAACAAAATTTTGCTATAAAAGGCTGAGTCACGCAAAGTGGCTCAGCCTTTTTTTGTGCGTCTATACTCCCAGAATAATGATGAGGCATAAACCCGTGTACGAGCTAGCCAGCGCTCATCTATATAGCTAATCTAATATTATTAAAAAGGCAGGAGGGTGCGGGAAGGCACTGGGATGTGTCCTATCTTATATTTAATAAATTATTAATCTGTTTAGTGCTTAACTTCCTTTCTGCCAATGCACACCTGCTCCTCTTATCTACCTGACGGGGTGCCTATTTGCCTCACTGCTTCTTCTTTATATGATCTTTTGCCTTGAGTATTTTTTGAGCTTCAGTTTGCAAACGTTTGCGATTATTCTGCAACAGTACCCGAAAACGTTGGCATTGTCCCACCACGAAATAAATAATTCAAAACTTACTTTTTAGATATGGAACAAACTGTACTTAATCTAACTCGGCCGACGATGCTGGCAGCAACTTTCCTGCTGTCCGCTCAGGCCGTGTTAGCGCAAGCAGTTACCGGCAAAGTAACAGCTGCTGACTCGAAGGACGGCTTGCCAGGCGTGACCGTCGTACTGAAGGGTACTACCGTGGGAGCCGGCACTGGCCCCGACGGCACCTTCACCCTCGATATCCCAAATCGTACCGGCACCCTTGTATTCTCGTTCGTGGGCTATATCACGAAGGAGGTACCGATCAATGGTAAATCGGAGGTAAACGTTGTCCTAGGTGCCGACACCAAAGCCTTGGATGAAGTAGTGGTAGTTGGCTACGGCACCCAGAAAGCGGGTAACGTAACTGGGGCCGTAGCCGGTGTTACAGCCAAAGAAATAGAAGAGCGACCCATTAACCGGATCGAGAATGCCTTAGCAGGGCAGATGCCAGGCGTAACGGTGCAAACTACTACGGGTGAGCCCGGAGCAGACCTCTCCATTCGTGTACGTGGTACGGGCTCCATTAACGCTTCCAACGAGCCCCTTTACGTAGTGGATGGGGTACCCGTGGACAACTTGCGCGGCATTAATCCAACGGACGTAGCCAATATCGAGGTGCTGAAAGATGCTTCGTCGGCCGCTATTTACGGTTCGCGTGGCTCCAATGGCGTCGTACTCGTGACTACCAAGCGTGGCAAGAAAGGTAAGCCTCAATTGCAATTCTCAGGCTTCACAGGCGTGCAATCTCTGGAACGCCGCATCGACATGATGTCGCCGGAGCAATGGATCCAGCAGCGCAAAGATGGCATCGACGAAGCCTGGGTGAGCCGCGGCAAAACCACTGTGAATAAGCCTTATAAAGCCAGCGACCCCATGAGTTACCGGGCTTCAGAGCTAGGAACCTCGCTGACTAGCCCAAACACGACCTACATGTACGACCCACTGTGGCAGTACGGCTCCGATAGTTTGGCTTATACTGACTGGCAAGATGCTTTCTTCCGCAAAGCCATCATGCAGCAGTACCAAATTGGTGTATCAGGCGGCACCGACGATTTCAACTACAACGTCAATGGCTCTTACCTGAACCAGGATGGTATTGCTGTAGGCTCGAGTTTAAGCCGGGCTACCCTGCGCGCCAACTTTGACGCTCGCATCCGCAAAGGTGTGAAGCTCACGATGACGCTGGCACCTACCACCGAGTGGTCGGGCCTAGGCCGCGTAGATGGTAAAGATGCTCAGGCTATGGTCGCCGTTCAGATGCCTCCCGTCGGTCCGAAGAAGGCAGGTGTTCTGGTAGGTGCCGATCCTTACTCCGCTTATGCTTGGTCGGGTCGCTACATCAGCCCCGTAGCCGTGATGGAGCGCACTAACTTCAAAACGACTCGCACTCGTCTGAACGCGAACATGGGCTTGAATGTCGACGTGACGAAAGGCTTACAGCTTCAGCTGCTCGGCGCCATGGATAATAACTACACCCTCGACAACCAGTTTACGCCCACCAACGCTACCCGCGACTGGGCTACGGCTGGTGGCGCAGGCGCTGCTAGCCGCTCGGTGCGCAATCAGCAGTACGGCACCCGTTACCTAGCCCAAGGCGTATTGAACTACACGCGTCAGTTTGGCGACCACAACATCAGCGCCCTGGTTGGTTACTCTAACGAATGGACCAAGCTGGATCAAAGTCAGCAAGTAGCTACTAAGCTCCCCAACGACTGGACGTACTTGTTTAATAACGCCAACTCGACCACGACCACTAACACCACCGTTCCTTACACCACCAAGCTGATTTCTTATTTCGGCCGCGTGCAGTACAATTACAAAGAGAAGTACCTGTTAGCAGCTAGCTTACGTCGGGACGGTTCTTCGAAGTTTGGCTCAAACTCGCACTTTGGCTTGTTTCCGGCTGCTTCGCTTGGCTGGCGCGTGTCAGACGAGGAGTTCATGAATGGCATCACCTTTATGAGCGATCTTAAGTTTCGGGCTAGCTACGGTGTAACGGGCAACAACCGCATTCCGGACAACGTGCAGTACGGCTTATTGAACACGGCCAACTATTCGCTCAACGGTGTAGCCATGACGGGCTATGGCCCAGCCAACTATGCTAACCCGGACCTGAGCTGGGAGCAAAGCAACAGCTACAACGTGGGCTTCGACTTCGCGGTACTAAACAACCGCTTGCAGGTAACCGCCGATGCTTACACCCGCAAGACCACGCGCCTGCTGCTGAACGCTCCGCAATCGGCACTCACGGGCTTCACAGCTAGCTACCAGAACGTAGGCAACATCAACAACAAAGGCATTGAGCTAGGTCTGAACTCACGCAACTTAATCGGGGCTTTTGCTTGGAATACCTCGTTCAATGTGTCGTACAACCGCAACAAGGTGCTGGCTCTCACCGGCGACAACACGCCTATTCAGACGGGCTACGACAACCTAACTTCGATTATCCAAGTGGGACAGCCAGTTAATGCCTTCCTACTGTATGATGCCATTGGCGTGTACAAGAATCAGGAGGATGTTGACAATAGCCCTCACATGACCAAGTCGATACCTGGTGACTCGAAGTATCGCGACGTGAACGGCGACGGGGTGATTGACAACAATGACCGCACAATTGTAGGCAATCCACAGCCCAAGTTCATCTTCGGTATCACAAACACGTTTACCTACAAAAACTTCGATCTATCCATGCTAGTCAACGCGCAGCAGGGTGGTCAAATCTACTCCATGATTGGTCGTTCTATCGACCGACCCGGCATGGGCTACCTGTACAACAAGCTCGCAAAGTGGAGCAACCGTTGGAAGTCGCCGGATGATCCTGGCGACGGCATGACGCCGAGCATCGGCGCTACCACGGGTGCTTACTACGATACCCGCTGGCTGTACAGCTCCGATTACATTCGTATCAAGAACATTACCCTCGGGTACAACTTGCCTAGCGTTCGGTTCTACAACCGCGCCCGCATCTACCTAGCCGTTGAAAACGCCTATATCTGGCACAAATATTCCGGTGGCTTCACGCCAGAAGCAGTGAACAGCACAGGCCAGGGCGCTTATGATTATGGCGGGTATCCTCAGGCACGCACCTACACACTAGGTTTCAACCTGACGCTATAATCATCTATACTTCTATCAGACACTGACTTACTACGATGAAATCGTTTAAAGCCTTTACCTACACCGCTCTACTGAGTCTGAGTAGCTTAGCTTTGTTCTCCTGCGAGGACTCGCTGAACATCAGTCCGGAAGCGCATAACAGCATCGATGACTTCTACAAAACTGAGGTAGATGTCAACCAGGGCGTTATGGCTATCTATAGCAACTTGCTAACGCTGCCTACTAATTCTCACTGGAACATGTCGGAGATGCGCGCTGACAACGTGGTGGTAAACATCTCGTTGAGCGTACAGCGTGACTACGCCGACATCAACGGCTACCTAGCTACCTCGCAGACTGGACAGTTTCAGTCGACGTGGACGAACCTGTACCAGCTTGTGTACCGTGCCAATACGGTGCTCGACCGTATCACACCGTTCAACTTTACCCGCGTGCCTCAGTTTCAGGGTGAAGCTAGGTTCCTGCGCGCGTTGGCATACTTTGATTTGGTACGCTACTGGGGCGATGTGCCAATCGTGAGCAAGCCAGTCACGATTAGCGAAGCCAAAGGCACACCTCGCTCGCCTATTGCCGATGTGTATGCCTTCATTGTTGACGATCTGAAGTTTGCTGCCGATAACCTTCCCGACACTTACGCCGCCGCCGACAAAGGCCGGGCTACGAAGTGGGCGGCCAAAGCGTTGCTTGGCAGGGTGTACCTGACCATGTACGGCTACCCGCTAAAGCAAGCTGATAAGCTAGTGCTGGCGAAGCAGCAGCTCGGCGACGTAGTAGCCGCGGAAGGAAGGACTACAGCTGTACCGACTATTGCCGCTGACTACACGAACATCTTCAAGACTGCGTATGATAACCTGTACAACATCTTTGAGGTGCAGTACATCTCCGGCACCGGTGGCTTAGGTAGCCAGATTCCGTCGGATCAGGCCTTTCAGTTCCCCTCGCAATGGTCGGCCTACCAGCCCTTCGGTCCTGACGCCACTATCAATCCTAACCTGTTTGGTGCCGGCTGGCCTAAGCCAGATGTGCGCAAATTTGCCAGCCTCGACTCGGGCTACGTTGACACCAAGACCAATGCTAAATCGGGCCGTACGCAATTCACCAAGTTCCTGGAGAAAGGCACTACTGCTCCTACTGGTCAGCGTGACTACCCCAATAACTTCCCTATCATTCGAGTGGAAGATGTGCTACTGATGTATGCGGAAGTGCTAAATGAAGAGAGCGGCGGGGCAGTGCCCGCGCAAGCTCTAGCCATCCTTAACCGCATTCGTACCCGCGCCAAAGTACCTGCCTTGTCGTCGATGTCGAAAGATGAATTTCGCTTGGCCTTGGAGCAAGAGCGCCGTTGGGAGTTTGCCGCTGAAGGTCTCCGTTGGCACGACCTAGTGCGGACAGGCCGGGCAATTCCCGTCATGAATCAGTTCGTTAAGGACAACGGCGTTAAGCTTACCCGTCCGATTGATGAGCATGATCTGCTCTACCCGATTCCATTGCAAGAACTGCAAATAAATCCTGGTTTCTGGCAGCAGAATCCAGGTTACTAACCCTAGCATCAACGGGCAGTTCAATAGAGCTGCCCGTTTTTTTACTCCTTAGCATACCTACTCCTTCTCTCTTTCGCTCTAGCCTACAGCGATGCCGCCATCGTACGCTCCGTACTTCGATTGAGCACTTTTCTTACCTGATTTTCCTTTGTATGCCCTTACTATTTGCCTTCTTGATACCCTTTCTCGTCTGGCTTAATACCTTCACGCAGCCTACCTCTAATACACCAAGTTGGGTAAAACAAGTGGGCGCCAAAACGGCTCCGAAGTACCAAACTATCTTTGTTGTTGGGAAGTACAAGGCTGTCGGCGACGGCAAAACCCTGAACACGAAAGCTATTCAGGCCGCTATTGACGCCGCTGCTAAGAAGGGCGGCGTTGTCACATTTGCCCCAGGCCAATACCTCACGGGTTCTTTGTTTTTGAAAAAGGGCGTCACGCTGCAACTTGATAAAGGCGTGACCATCCTAGGTAGTGAGAACCTCAAAGATTACCCTGAAATCCAGACCCGAGTGGCTGGGGTGGAAATGAAGTGGCCTGCCGCCCTGCTCAATATCCTGGATCAAGACAACGTGGCTATCACGGGCCAGGGCACCGTAGATGGACAAGGGAAAGTGTTCTGGGATGCCTACTGGGCCATGCGCAAAGAGTACGAACCAAAGGGCCTGCGCTGGATCGTAGACTATGACGCCAAGCGGCCCCGCACTCTACTCGTGTCCAATGCTAGCAACGTGACGCTAAAAGGCATCACCCTGCAACGCTCCGGCTTCTGGACCGTGCACATCCTCTACTCCAAAAACGTAACGGCCGACGGTTTAGTAATCCGCAACAACATCGGCGGACACGGCCCCAGTACCGACGGCATCGACATCGACTCTAGCTCCTACGTGCTAGTGCAGAACTGCGACATCGACTGCAACGACGACAACTTCTGTCTGAAGGCTGGCCGCGACTGGGACGGCTTGCGCGTGAACCGGCCCACCGAATACATCGTCATTCGCGACTGTGTGGCTGGCGCGGGCGCAGGGCTCCTAACCTGTGGCAGCGAGACTTCGGGTGGCATTCGTCACGTCCTTGCTCATAACCTCAAAGCCAAAGGCACATCGGCGGGCCTGCGCATCAAGTCGGCTCTTACGCGCGGAGGCACGGTAGAAGATATCGTGTTTGAAGATGTAGAGATGGACGGGGTTGGCTCGGCCGTTGAAGTGGAAATGAACTGGAACCCGAGCTATAGCTACTCCGAGCTGCCGGCCGGTTATACGCAGGAGACCTTGCCCGCCCACTGGAAAGCCATGCTGATGAAAGTGGAGCCTGAGCGTGGCCTGCCCCACTACCGTGAGGTGCACGTAGCCCGATTGAAAGTGCAGAATGCTAAAGTTGGTATTCGGGCCGCTGGCTTACAGAACTCTATCCTAGAGAACTTCACCTTGGAAGACCTAGCTATTTCCGCCGCCAAGGCCGGGAGCATTAATTACGCAAAAGACTGGACCACGAAGAATGTGAACATCAAAGCCGCCGACCAGTCGACTTTGGCTGTTCAGAACAGCACAGACATGAAGCAGTAGCACCAGCATTTCTCATGCAAAAAGAAGCGGCTGCTCCAATTAGGAGCAGCCGCTTCTTTTTGCAACTATTCAATCCCTTTCTGCTGTCATCCTGAGCTTGCGAAGGACCTTATCACGCTAGAGCGTCGCAATAATGTCTCGTTCAAATCTGATAAGGTCCTTCGCAAGCTCAGGATGACAGCAGAAAGAAGTTTATAAGCGCTACACCAATAGCACCGTCAAGCTACGAGCACCGTGGGCCCCGATAACTAGCGACTGTTCGATGTCAGCGGTTTTGGAAGGACCTGCCAGGAAGATACCGTAGTTTCCAACGGAACCTATCTTTGCGTAAGCTTGATGCATGGTGGGCACAATCTGCTCATGATCCAGCACCAGCACGAGGTGCTGGGTAATCATGGGCAAGGCGCGGTTCAGCATGTTAGCTTCCGGCAACCAAATGGTGCCGTTTTCGGCGACACCAAACTCCCCTTGCAGAACGGCGACGTCTACTGCCGCTAGTACTTCGATAGGAGTTAGCGCATCTACCAATACGGTCGAGGCCATCAGCGTAGAAGCCACCCGCTCATCAGTCGGGAACAGCTCTTTGATAACAACATCCAGGTGCGTGATTCCCCGGATCGGGACCACCTTACCCCCGATTCCTTCCAGAATCGTCGTGAACTTCTCTAGCGAGTCATCGCCGGTGAAATCGGGTACGTCGGGGAGCGGTAACTCTTCGGGTTGATTGGCTTTCACCGCAGCCAGAATTTTTTCGCGCGAGCTCATACCTAGCTTTTCTTTTGCTGTTGTTCGTACCAGTCGCGGAAGCTCTGCTTGGGTGGCTCCGGCAACTCCCGGGCAATAGCCCAGGGGTTGTAGCCCTTGGCGTGCGTGAGACCATGCGGCAGGAAGCGCAATCCTTGCCGGGCTATTTTGCCACCTAGCCCGTATACACCCGGCCGCGACAAGACACTGCTTAGCAGGCGCATGCTCCACTTTTTGCTCGCCGGAATTTCGCCTTCCGCGGCCAGCACTTGGCGCCACTTATACAGCTGCGTATGAATGTCAATCTTCACTGGGCAGACATCGGTGCAAGAGCCACACAGCGTGGAGGCAAATGGCAACGACGCGTGCTTACGCATGTCGATATTCGGCGACAGGATGGCGCCAATGGGACCGGGAATGGTGAAATCGTAGCTATGGCCGCCACTACGGCGGTACACGGGGCAGGTGTTCATGCAGGCCCCGCACCGGATGCACTTCAGCGAGGCCCGAAAGTCGGGGCGACCTAGCTGCTTGGTGCGGCCGTTATCCACAATCACAATGTGCATTTCTTTGCCCGGCGCTGGCTTGGTGAAGTGCGAGGTATAGGTCGTGACGGGCTGCCCCGTGGCGCTGCGCGTGAGTACACGCGTAAACACGCTCAGGTCCGACAGGCGCGGAATAAGCTTCTCCATGCCCATGCAGGCAATGTGCACCTTCGCCAGGTTCACGCCTAGGTCGGCGTTGCCTTCATTGGTGCACACCACCACACTACCCGTTTCAGCAATAGCGAAATTGACGCCCGAAATGGCGACTTCGCCAGCCAGAAACTTCTCGCGCAGGTGTTGGCGAGCCGCTTCGGTGAGCTGCTGCGGGTCGTTGTTGCCCTTAGCAGTACCGAGGTGAATGTGGAACGTATCGCCTACATCTTCTTTCTTCAGGTGAATGGCCGGCAGCACGACGTGGCTAGGTGCCTCCTCGCGCATCTGAATGATCCGTTCACCTAGGTCAGTGTCGATTACCTCAATCCCGTTCTTGATCAAATGCGGATTCAAGTGGCACTCTTCCGTCAGCATCGACTTGCTCTTCACCACGCGCGTAGCGTTGTGCTTCTTGATGAGCCCTAGTACAATGCTATTATGTTCCGCAGCATCGGCGGCCCAGTGGACCTGCACGCCGTTACGTTTAGCGGCCTCCTCGAACTGCGTGAGGTAGAAGTCTAGCTTACTAAGCGTGTGGTTTTTAATCTGCGAAGCTAGCTCGCGCAAGTCCTGAAACTCGGGCAAGGCATACACGGCTTTGTCCCGCTTCTGCCGCACAAACCACAGCGTCTCATCATGCCACGTGGTACGATCAGCATCGAGGAGAAAAATATCGGAACGTTGGGAATGGCTCATAAAATGGCTCCATTAAGGATTTCGGCCGCGTGCATCACTCTAATCGGCAACTTCCCGCGACGAATTATGCCTTCTAGGTGCATCAGGCACGACATGTCGCCGCCCGTGAGCACCTGCGTACCGTTACGCACGTGGTCTTTCACCCGGTCTTGCCCCATACGGGCCGAAATACCAGCCTCCGATACGCAGAAGGTGCCGCCAAACCCGCAACACTCATCATTACGGTCGAGTTCGGTAAACTCCAAGCCTTTCATCGAAGTCAGCAAGCGCTTCAGCTGGCCGTCGCGTACGGGTGTCATCTCCGACTCATTAGCCTGGTGCAAACCACGCTGCCCGTGGCAGCTCAGGTGCAATCCCACTTTGTGCGGAAACGAGCCGGGAATCTCGGTGATGCCTAGCACGTTGATAATGAAATCGAACAGTTCCCGCGTATTCGTACGCACGTGCTCTACCTGGGGCGTCTGATCGATGATGTTGAAGTGCTTACGCACGTGGTACACGCAGCTACCCGCCGGCCCTACCACGTAGTCGTAGTCCTGAAAGGTGTCGACGAAATTGTGGTACACCGGAATGGCGTCCTGCTCGCAACCGCTGTTAGCCATTGGCTGGCCACAGCAGGTTTGCTGCTTGGGAAAATCGGCCTTCACGCCTAGCTTTTCCAACAACTGAAGGGTCGCAATGCCCACCTGTGGATAAAACTGATCGACGTAACAGGGAATAAACAGCCCTACTTTCATTCGCTTTTGGCTTCTGAAGCCGTCAAAACATTTGTCATGCTAAGCCCTGCGAATCATCTCGTGTGCAACGGCAACTCTACCAACCAGAGTCGCTACTGCACGCCAGATATTTCGCAGGGCTCAGTATGGTGTTCTATTTCAAACAGTATTTCTATGAAAACATCAATTGCGTTTTCTTCCAAGCCTCGCCCTGCTCTAGGTTGATCAGGGCCCCCATAGCCGTTGCTTGAGGAACCTCCAACGTCTGAATTTTCACGTCGGGGAAGTTCCACCCTAGCACTTGCATAAACAGGGGGTTACGAGCAAAACCGCCATCGACGTAAATCGTTTTCTCGTCCTGCCGAATTAAGTTGATCGAAGTCGTCAGAATGTCGAGCAAACCGTGGATGAGATGCTGATAGGCATCGCCGGCCGTGTGGAAGCCCGAGAGGTCCCACTCTTCAGCCGGTTGCTTCGGGAAGGGTCCTGTGCCAGCCATGCAAGCCGGCTTGAAGCTGTGCGAAGCCGCGTCGTATGGCCGCGCCAACACCCACGAGTGAAAGAAATCTGGCTTCACGTGGAAATACTCCGCGATACGCGCCACCTGGTAGTCGTGCTCACGCCCGAAGAACACCCGCGATGCCTTGGTCATCTGGCCTTGCGGCGACAAGTAACTCAGGCAGTCACGCTCCAGCAGCTCCGGCGTGAGCGGCTCCCGGTTAAAAGGATTTAGCGTAACCGACCACGTGCCGGTCGAGACGAGCAAGAACGGTTCGCTCTGCTGCTGTAAATACGGCAGCACCGCTGCGGAGCTGTCGTGCAACCCCACCCCAACCAAGATCCCATCAACCACTGACGCCACTGAGTCCTTAATCAGTGGAGCTAGCTTTTCCTCGATTCCTTCGCGCTGTACCCAATCATGATAGCGGTTGTTGCGGAAGTCCCAAAGGGCCGTGTGGCAACCCACTGACGTGTAGTCGCTGTACTTCTCGCCCGTAATCAGGTACGACAGGTACTGCGGCAGGTGCAAAGACGTCTGGATCTGCGCAAACAGCTCCGGCTTGGCGTACTTCAACCAGTAAAGCTGCAAACCCGAGTTCAGCATCCCGAGCCTAGGTGAGCAGGTATCAGCAGCAAACTCCTCCGGCGACTGCCCCAGCGATGCGTAAAATTGCTCGGCGCAGTCGTCTGGCATGGGCTTCAGGTAATTGTACAGCGGCAATACTGGTTTGCCATCCTTCCCAAGGTGCACGAAGCTAGCCCCGTACGAGGTGAAGTTGACACCCTTTAGCGAGTAGTGCGGATTGTGCCGTAGCTCGTACCAGTGCGTCTGCACCCACTGCGTTAAGCGCGTGAGGCTTTCGCAGGCAAAACCATCCTCGTCAACGGTTTCCTGACAGATGTGCTGCTTCTCCTCAATGATCTGCCGATCTTCGTCGAAGAGGATAACCTTCTTGTTGGTCTTGCCAACGTCGAAGACGGCGTAAATAGGCTTTTTCTTGCTCATAAGCCGGTCGAAACACTGAGTTTGCCCCGGCGCTGGATCAGCTGCTCGCGGATACGTTCGGCGCGGTAGGCGGCAATGGGGTGCAGTGCACCGCCGCTCTGGCGGTAGGCCTCGGCCACCAACGGACGCACATCCGTGAGGAAGGCATCGCGCAGCGTTTCTTCGGCTTTTACTACGTCGTTGTTCTGCTGTGCCTCGCGCAAGGTGGCGCGGTCTACAATCAGCGCTTTCGCGTAAGTAGTCAGGATGTTATCAACCGACTGTAGCAAGTCTTCGAGCGGATCTTTGGTGTTGTGGCTCGCATCAATCATGTAGGCCACAGCAGGGTTGTTCACCATTTTATCCAGCTTGCCGTCTACCAACTCGTTGAATATCAAGAACAGTTGGAAGGGCTTGCTGCTGCCAGTGGTTAGGTCGTCGTCGCCATAGCTAGAGCCATTGAAGTGGAAACCACCCAAGCGGCCGAAGTGCAGCAGGCGCGCTACGATCTGCTCGATGTTGGTGTTCGGCAAATGGTGACCTAGGTCAACGAGCACCTGCGCATTCTTGCCGGTAGCTTGGCACAGCGCATACGATGTTCCCCAGTCAGGAATTACCATCGAGTAGAAGTGCGGCTCGTAGGGCTTGTACTCGATCAACATGGTCCAATCCGAAGGCATGGCTTCGTAGATGGACGCTAGCGAATCGGCGGTGCGCTGGTAAGCTTGGCGGAAGTGCTGCTGGCCGGGGAAGTTGGAGCCATCGGCGAGCCACACCGTCAGCACTTTAGCCCCTAGCTGCTTGCCGTAGCCAATGCAGTCAATGTTATGCTGAATCGCCTGTTGGCGCGTGGCTTCTTCCGTATTGAGCAAAGAGCCAAACTTATACGAATAGGGCTGGTCTTTCTGATCTTGAAACGTGTTGGAGTTTACCGAATCAATCACCAGCTTTTGCTCGTGAAGCAACTGTTCCAGAGCAGGAATATCCTGGGGAATATCCCACGGAATGTGCAAGGAAATAGAGTTCGACGAGCCATTAAGCTTGTGTAACAAGCCCACGTCCTCGATTTTTTCCTCCAAGCTGCGCGGCTCCCCGCCCGAAGGGTAGCGGCCGAAGCGCGTGCCACCCGTTCCGAGGGCCCAGCTAGGAATAGCCACTTGAAAATCAACAATCTGCCGGATGACATCCTGAACATCGATCTGGCGGCGACCTAGAAGGTCGGTAACGTAGTTGAGCTGGAACTGGTGGTTAGCCAGCAACGATTGGTTGAGGTCGTGGATTCGCTGATCGGGTATCATGGGGTGCGGATGAGGGTGTAGTAAAAGCCCCGGAGTGGCAGCCGAAGCTTAGACAAAATCAGAATTTCGTTAAGCAAAATAGGGCCGCCACCACCCCAAACTGTTCTGAACTCTCCTGCCTCTGCAACTGAGTGACTTTGCACGGAGTGACTGAGCGGCTGAGTGACTGAGTGGTTGTCCCCGTACCTTACTCGGCTGCACGATACTCAGTCACTCTTTAAAGTGACCCGCGCCGGATTGTATAGAACGGATTCTTGACCTTGCAGTGCTCCTTGGCCAATAGCTTTTCCGCGGCTGTACGTCCCATCGCTTCAAAGTCAGTCGTGATAACCGTGATGCCCATCACTTCTTTCAGCGTTGTTTCGTTAAACGAGATTATACCTATCTCACGCCCAAGAAGGTAACTAGTTTGACGCACCTTTTTGATGAGCTCCGCCAAGTCGCTGATTTCCACGAGCACGTAGGCCGTTCCGGCTTGCAGCACCTCGTTCATGGAGCTTTCCTTGACCGCAAACTCCTTCTTGTAGTTGATGCAAAAAGTGCGGAAGCCCCACGCAATTTCCACTGGGTAGTTCCCGTCGCTCGGCAGCACCAGTACTAAGCGGTGATACTTGGTGAGAAGGTCTTGCAAGCCTTCCAAGGCCCCAAAAATATCCTTATCGAAGTCCTGATAGACGCTTAGGTGTTCGTGCTTAATCTCCGGAATATCCTTGTCGAGCAGGACTAGCTCGTCGTTTGGAATACGCTCCAGCACCTTGCGAAAATCTGCTTTGTCAAGATCCTGCGTGAAGTGCGGCATCACAACATAGTAGTTGTACTTGCCTAGGTTCTTGTCGATAATCTCCTCAAACAAGCGGGCATTGTAGTGATGAATTTGTAGGTCAACGCTCGCCCGCTCGCCCAACGCTTTGATAAAAGCGTAGTAGATGATCTTTTTATAGGAACTTAACTTATTGAAAATCAGCAGCACTTTCAGCTTTACGGCGTCGTCGGCTTGCACGTAGTAGCCTTTGCCCTGCACCGAGGTAGAAAAGCCCCGCTCCCGTAGTTCCCGGTAAGCTTTTTCAACCGTGTCGCGCGCTAAATAATACTCTGAGCTTAGCTCACTAATAGAAGGTAGCTGATCTCCCTTTTTCAGGATGCCGCGTTCGATGTCCGTAATGACAGATTGCACAATCTGCTTGTACTTGGGGGTCTTATCGAAGGGCTTAAATTGCAGCTTGTACATACTAGTGGAAACGATTGCATAAGTTGGGCGAAACTAGGAAATGGACCCTCACTCCAGCAGGAGAAATCAACTTACGAACCATAGTGCTTATAGAGTTTTTCTAAGTCAGAACCTAGTTTAGCAGAACTGACGAGTTAGTAAACCGTCACAAAACTTACCTAAACAGGTGCACATTTAAAAATGAACAAGTGAATAATTCCTGTAATCGTTTCCGGGAACGTTGCCACATAGGCGCTACCTAGCTATATAAAACGCATTGTTGTGTTTCTGTTCTTGAAAATGGGCTCCCTTGTATGCGGCCACACACCCTTATGACACGGGTACAACAATTTTAATTCTTCCAAGAAAACAAAAAGGGCGACCGTGCAATGCACAGTCGCCCTTTTGCAATTGGAGGTTGCTTGTCTAGCGTACGAAAGCCATAGCTACGCCGCCATCCACATTGAGCACGTTGCCCGTCGACTTGGCTAGTGAGCCATCCACGAACACGAGTACTGCTTTGGCAATGTCCTCAGCTAATACTTCTTCGCCGAGCAGGGTGCGCTTGGCGTAGTGCTGGGGCAGATCTTCTACCTTAACACCATAGGCTTTGGCGCGACCTTCGGCCCAGCCGCTTTCCCAGATTTTGCTACCGCGCAACACGGCATCAGGGTTCACGGTGTTCACGCGGATCTTGTCAGGACCTAGCTCAGCGGCCAGCAGACGAGACATATGCAGCTGAGCAGCTTTGGCGGTACCGTAAGCCACGTTGTTCGGGCCAGCTACCAAGCCGTTTTTGCTAGCAATGTTTACGATGTCGCCACCTAGCTTTTGCTTGCGCTGGATAATCACGGCTTCCTGGCTCACCAAGAACTGACCTTTTACCAATACATCGTTGAGGATGTCCCAGTCGGCTTGGGTCGTGTCTTGTAGGGGCTTGCTGATCGACAAGCCGGCGCAGTTCACCACGATGTCGACGCCACCGAATTGCAGTACGCCTTGGCGCAACGACTCGGCGATGCTCTCAGCGTCCGTTACGTCGATGCGGGCCGACAGCGCGCTGTCTTTGCCATACTTCTTCCGCAGTTCCTCCTGAGTCTCTTCCAACCGGTCGCGGTCAACAGCTACCACGCAGGCGCCGTTTTGCAGCAGCACTTCGCAGATAGCTTTGCCGATGCCGCCCGTGCCGCCCGTTACGTAGGCAATCTGGCCCGACAACGACTTCGGCTTGGGCATGCGCTGAAGCTTCGCTTCTTCGAGCAGCCAGTACTCAATGTCAAAGGCTTCCTGCTCAGGCAGACCTAGGTATTCCGACACGGCTTCTGCACCCTTCATCACGTTGATGGCGTTGGTGTAGAACTCGGCGGCTACGCGAGCGGTCTGCTTGTCTTTGGCGAAGGAGAACATACCCACGCCGGGCCACAGAATGATGACGGGGTTGGCGTCGCGGATGGCGGGTGAGTTGGCGTGCTTGCTACGCTCATAGTACGCAGCGTAGTCTTGGCGATACGCTTCGAACTGGCTTTCCAGGTACGTCTTTACGCTCTCCGCGTCTCCTTTCATCGTCTCAGCATCGAGTACGAGCGGACGAATTTTGGTGCGCAGGAAGTGGTCGGGGCAGCTGGTGCCTTTTTGTGCCAGGCGGGGCAGGTCGTTGGAGTTTACGTACTCCAGCACGCGGGCATCATCGGTGTAGTGGCCGAGCATGCGGCGCTTGCTCGAAGCAAGGCCACGCAGGATTGGCATTACCTCAGCAGCCAGCTTGCGGCGCTCCGTTTCATCAGGGCCGTTCGTTAGCTTCACGCCACCAAACACGGGGCTCTTCTTGCCGTAGTTAGCCTCCAGGTACGTGGCAGCCATCTCAATGACTTCCAGCGTATTCATGTACGACTCGTAGCTAGTGTCGCCCCAAGTGAACAAGCCGTGGCCGCCCAAGATGACGCCGCGCAGGTTTGGATTGTCCTGCACGATCTTCTCTAGCTGTAGACCTAGGTCGAAGCCAGGGCGCTGCCAAGGCAGCCAGCCCATCGTGTCACCCCAGATTTCTTTCATGATCTGCTCGCCGTCTTTGCTGGCCGCAATGGCAATCAGCGCGTCGGGGTGCAGGTGGTCGATGTGCTTGAAAGGCAGCAGGCCGTGCAGCGGAGTGTCGATGGAAGGAGCGGCCGACTTGAGGTCGAACAGGCAGTAGTTGAACAACTCCACCATTTCATCTTCGAACTCCAAGCCGCGGTAGCGGTTCTTTAGCGCGTGCAGTTTCTCTACGTAGAGGCTGGCGCAACCAGCTTTCGTGAGGGTCCCGATATCACCACCGGAGCCTTTTACCCACATCACTTCGGTGGGCTGGCCCGTGAGGGGGTCGGTTTCGGTTACTTTGCACGAGGTGTTGCCGCCGGCGTAGTTGGTCAGGCGCAGATCAGCGCCGAGCAGGTTGGAGCGGTAGATAAAGAGGGCTACCTCATCGCCGGCCAGTTCAGCCGCCTTAGCCTCGTCCCACAAGTAGCTGACGTGCTGAAAGGTTGACGTTTGGTTCATATGCGTGTGCTTCTTTGATGTTGCGGAGACAATAACTAGGCTTTTGGTATGCTTTAATACAAAGGACGCTCACTCTTGCGGCCTAAACCTCCTGCACTCTCCTGCTTCTAGGGTGAAGATAGTGTTATCGAGCTCATCTGTCCTCCTTATCTTCACGTGTAAGCTGTACTTTTTAAAGTCAGGAGAGCACAGGACGGTACAAGGCAGCGAGTAAAGCAAGTTTGTTGAAAATCCTACCACTATGGCTGTAATTTGGGGAGTTATTTTTCACGCCTTAGGCGGCTTTGCGTCCGGCAGTTTCTACCTACCTTATAAAAAGGTGAAAGGGTGGTCCTGGGAGAGCTATTGGCTAGTAGGCGGCATCGTATCGTGGCTGCTGGTTCCGTGGATCCTAGGCTTGGCAACTATTCCCAACCTGACGACTGTACTGAGCCAGACGGATGGCTCCACGTTGTTTTGGGTGTATTTCTGGGGCGTGCTCTGGGGCTTTGGGGGGCTCACCTTTGGGCTAGGCATGCGCTACCTAGGCTTGTCGCTGGGCATGGCCGTCATCATGGGGCTTTGCGCTTTGGTCGGTACGCTGGTACCACCCATTTGGGGCGGCACCATCGTTCAACTGTTGAGCACCGCCTCTGGGCAAGTGACGCTGCTGGGGCTGCTTGTGTGCTTGGTCGGCATTCTGATTTGCAGCCGAGCCGGTATCATGAAGGAAAAGTCACTGTCGGCTGAACAGAAAAGCGAGTCGATTGCCGAATACAACCTGAAAAAAGGCCTGATGGTGGCAGTGTTTTCGGGCATTATGAGCGCCTGCTTTGCCTTTGGCCTAGAGGCCGGACAAAAAATTGCGGACCTAGCCGTGCAGCAGGGCGCCGACCCGCTCTACAAGAACAACGCTATTCTAGTAGTGATTCTGCTTGGCGGCCTAACTACCAATGCCGTGTGGTGCCTCTACCTAAATCTTAAGAACCGCACCTACACCGACTATCTTAACCCTTCATATCCTGCCCTGCGCAACATCCTGTTTTGCGCAGCGGCTGGCACGCTGTGGTACTTCCAGTTCTTCTTCTACGGGATGGGCGACACCAAGCTAGGTGTTTATCGCTTCTCAGGTTGGACGCTGCACATGGCCTTTATCATTGCATTTAGCTCGATGTGGGGCCTCTACTTACACGAGTGGCGTGGCGCCAACCGTGCTACCATGCGCACCGTGTCACTTGGCATCCTGACGGTAGTGCTATCCACGATAATTGTGGGCTACGGTAACTACCTAGGCTCGGACCAAAGCGAAGCCACCGCGGCACCCGCCAAGTCCCAACCCCTATTGCAAGCTTCAGTAGAAACACAACCAGCACGTTAGCCTAGCTAGCACCCCGGCTCGTCGGATACGATCGAGAGGAAGTTTGTACTCAACTACACTAAAAATGGCCCCGCTTAAACGGGCCATTTTTAGTTATGAGGAAGTGTGAATGCTAGCTCGCTGTGATGCGGTACTCCCGATCAAGCATAGCTCTATAATGCCTTGTTACCCGTCTCTTTTTATTTTCTGGTGTTTGTTATGAATCACACCTTGCTTCCAGTGAACAAGTGCTTAACCGTATCACGCCACCTTGTAGGTCTACTGCTCCTGGGCGCTACCCTCAGTATGGCAGAAGCGAAACCCACGCCTGCGCCGCCCGCCACATCGCGCCAAATGGAAAAGCTAGGACGGGGTGTGGTAGCAGTAAGACGGGAAAAGCAAGACGTGTTTATTAGTTGGCGGCTGCTGAATACAGATCCGGCGGGAGCTGCCTTTCACGTGTTTCGACAGGTCAAAGGTGGTAAGCCTACAAGATTAACGAACCAGCCCATTACAGCCAGCACCAACTGGGTAGACAAGACCGCTGACGCCACGTCGAGCTACCTTTATTCAGTAGAATTGGTCAACGCCAAAGGGACTCATCTTACCGCACAGGATGCACCAGCTCAGCCGGTTGCCGTCTGGGCTCAGAACTTCATGCGCGTGCCGCTTAAGCAACCCGAAGGTGGCACGGTCAGCAGCGGCACCGACGTGAGTAGCTACACCTACACGGCCAACGACGCCTCCGTGGCAGACCTAGATGGCGACGGCACCTACGAAATTGTGTTGAAATGGGACCCTACCAACTCCAAAGACAATGGTTCGGCGGGGCTCAGTGGCCCGGTGCTGCTAGATGCTTACAAGTTGGATGGGACGCACTTGTGGCGCATCAACCTAGGTAAGAATATCCGGGCCGGAGCACACTACACCCAGTTCATGGTGTACGACCTCGACGGCGACGGCAAAGCAGAAGTAGCTTGCAAAACGGCCGACGGCAGCATCGATGGTCAAGGCAAGGTAGTTGGCGACGCAAGCAAGGACTACCGCTCACTCACTGTGCCCACTGACGGCGTGCAGGTACCGGGCACCCGCGACGGTCGCTACGGCAAAATCATGGCCGGGCCGGAGTATTTTACGGTGTTCAATGGCCTTATTGGCGCTACCCTAGCTACCACAGCTTACGTGCCTGGTCGCGAGCCGCTCAATGGCTGGGGCGGCATTGGGGGTAATGGCGGCAATGACAACACCGGTAACCGAAGCGACCGGATGCTGGCGTGCGTAGCTTACCTCGACGGCGTGCACCCGAGCGTGGTGATGTGCCGGGGCTACTATGGCCGCACAGTGCTGGCCGCCTGGGACTGGCGCCAGGGCAAGCTCACTTCCCGCTGGGTATTCGACTCGCAGAACCCCGAAAATCCGTTTTCGGGCATGGGCAACCATGGCTTGAGCGTAAACGACGTAGACTTCGATGGGAAGGATGAAATCGTGTACGGCTCGATGGTGGTTGATGATAATGGCAAAGGTTTATTCTCCACGGGCCTGCGCCACGGCGACGCCTTGCACGTCAGCAACTTCGACCCGACGACGCCTGGCTTGGAAGCCTGGGGAGTGCACGAAAACGAAGAACCCATTCCCGGCCACGAGCTAGGTCCAGGTGCCGCGCTCTACGATGCTACGAGCGGCAAAATTCTTTGGTCCACAGACCAGGGCCAAGATGCAGGCCGCGGCATGGCTGCTGATATCGACCCGCGCTACCTAGGGGCGGAGGTGTGGGCCAGTTCCCCCGAGACGGGGCTGCGCACCATCAAGGGGCAGCGCATCGGTGAGGCTCCGCGCTCTATCAACTTTGGCATCTGGTGGGATGGCGACTTGCTACGGGAGCTGCTCGACCGCACCTACATTGACAAGTGGGATTATATGAATGGCAAGCTCGACCACTTGCTGGACGGCGGGCCGCTCGGCGCTGCTTCCAACAACGGCACCAAAGCCACCCCTTGCGTAAGTGCAGACCTGTTCGGCGACTGGCGCGAAGAGGTTATCTGGCGCAACACCAACAATCAGGAGCTGTTTATCTTCACTACCAACATTCCCACCGAGCACCGCTTCGTCACGCTGATGCAGGATCCCGCCTATCGGCTAGGGGTAGCGCGCGAAAATGTGGGCTACAATCAGCCGCCCCATACTAGCTTTTACCTGGGCGAGGGCCAGAGGCAGTAAAAAGCACTATAAACCACAGGGCCTGCTCCACAAGCGACAACTAAGCGCTTGTGGAGCAGGCCCTGTGGTTTATGGGCTACTCGCTGAGCATGCCGTTGCTGACGGCAAATTTGATCAGCGCGGCGGTATTCTTGGCTTGCGTTTTCTCGATGATATTCTGCCTATGTGTTTCGATGGTGCGCTTGCTGGTGAAAAGCTTGTCGGCAATTTCGGCGTTGGTCATGCCTTCCGCTATTAGCTTCAGCACCTCTAGTTCACGCTTAGACAGGCTGCTGGTTTTCGGCGTTTCATTTACACTCGTCTCCGGACTTTGAAGCCGCCGTAGCAGCGCCATTCCAATAGCGGTGCACAAGAAGGCCTGGCCAGTCGCAACGGTTGTAATGGCATAGATGAGTTCAGCGCGGCCAGTGTTTTTGAGGGCATACCCGAGGGCACCTGTTTCCAGTGCTTGGGCAACGTAGCGCTCATGGTCGAGCATGGAAAGCACCAGCACTTTTATCTGTGGATACAGCCGGCGCAGGTGCCCAATGGTGGTAAACCCATCCATGATGGGCATATTCAAATCCAGCAGGATCACATCAGCGGGCGTCGTTTCAAGAAAATCCAGCAACTGCTGCCCGTTTGCAGCCTCCCCCACTACCTCCAGACCAGGCTCATCACGCAACAACGAGTTGATCCCGTCGCGGATAATAGCGTGGTCATCAGTCAGAACAACACGAATCATATCGTATAAGAAAGAAGAAAAAACAACAGAACGAAAAGCACGAACGACAAACAAAGCAGTGGCTTTGTAGTCTCTGCCTTCCATTTGTGGCTAAGCAGCAGTAGGTGCAAGCTCCGCTGCTAAGAAAAGAAAAACCAGTATTACTACTGAGTGGATTACGTGTATATCACGCAGCTTCTTGTGTCCCTCCACTAGCACGTAATTGTACGATGTAAATCGGCTTATGGCTATCTTAGTTTATCAACAGATTGCCAGTTCCGCGGAAACACCCCGATAGCATAGCTCGGTGATAAGCATTTCCAAAGCTAGCCTACTTATTCAGTAGTTCTAAAGCCCTATTGAGCATCTAATACTGTAGCTTCTAGTCTGTCAACAACAAGCCGAAAGCTGGAGAATAGCGGCTGAGCAAGGACAGCAAAATTACTGTAGATAGCAAACCAGCACAGCATAGGCTACGCATAGCAACGTATTGCCTATAAACCTGCTACCATCTCTGCTACACCCACCTCAGACGCGCCACGGGATTACGCACGAGCTAGGTTCTCGTAGATCATGAATGGGTATTGAATGCAGGCCACTGTCACTGTCCTCCGTGCCTCGGCTATGTCAGAAGGACTTGCAACAACAGTATCCGGTTTGGGCGACCTACAAGCGGGCCGAGAGAGCGGATACGTTAGAGAGAGCAACATTATTATGACTGATTGGGTGGACGGCATCCTTCTCGGAAGCGAGAACAAAGCTAGCCCGCGCTCTTTCGCTTTAACACCGAGTAAACACTGATTTTAAGGATCAGTATTTCTGCTGGCTATACTCACCAAGCAAACGATCAATCAACTACAACTCAACCGTAACAACCTGAACACTATTAGGTTTGGCTTCTTTATTGAGTAAACACTCTAGTCCCTTGTAGGGCTCCTAGTTATCTTACTTACACTGCGCTTATGATCCGGGTAGTTCTGGCTGATGACCACACCATTTTGCGGGATAAAATCAGGAGTCTGCTTGCACAGGAATCGGATATGGAAGTAGTAGGCCAGGCCAGCAACGGATTGCTCCTGCTGGAGGTGCTAGCCCAAACGCCCACCGATGTGGTAGTACTCGACCTGCATATGCCGGCCATGGATGGCCTCACCGCCACCAAGCTCATCCGGCAACGGTTTCCGGATGTGAAGGTGTTGGTACTTTCGATGCTTGATCATGCGTATTACGCGGCCCAGGCATTCGAGGCTGGCGCGCTGGGTTATGCCCTCAAAAATTCGCCTTTGCGGGAGCTTTTGCACGCTATCCGTACCGTGAACCGCAGTGCGCCTTTTCTGTGCACCGAAATTGGGTTGAGCTTGGTAGATAGCCTGCTCTGCGGCACCAGCATCTCCGCCAGCCTAGATGCCCAAATAGCTTCGTTGGCTACACAGGCGCACAACAAAGAGCAGCTTGACACTCAGAAAGCTAGCTCGTTTCTGACTAGTATGCCTGCGCACCAACCTCACCGCATAAAGAGCGACCAGTAATCACGCTACAAAATAAGGCAGAGGTGCCTAGCCTAGCTTACGCAGAGCAGCCTGACCAATATGGGTTAGCTGCCACGTGTGCCCCCGGCCCGCCCCAACCCGCTGGAGCAAATAGTCTCCGTGCATGTGCTGCCCATCTAAGCGCAACGTTAGGCTCCCTTCGGTGAGAGCTTGGCGCATCGTTCGGTCAGGGCTAGTCGTGCGGGGTGCTAGGTTCAGCGGTACAATCTGACAAGGACCTTCGTCAAAATGTGCCGCGGGCAAAAGCCGGCTAGCGGACTGAAGCAAAAAGATATTGGGCTGGCGCAGGCCTCGCGTTCCGTCAGCTAGCACCACCCAGTGCTCGAGCACGGAAGTGCCTTCCAGAAGCCATAAGCCATAGTAAGACGAAGACCCTAGGCAGCGGCTCAGGACGAAGCTGCAGGAAGGGCTGGCGGGGTAGTAGTCAACGACGGGCAAGTCGGCTGACGGATTGAGGGAGCGAGGCTGAGAGTAGACCGGACGCATGGTATGTTCGCGTTAACGAAGGAAGGAAGTAGGCAGAGCGGTAAATGCACGAACTGAGCTAAGCGGAGAGCAGGAACCTCTCGGAGAGCATGACGAGTAAGCTTCACACAGGTAAGGCGCCGGGGGTGCCAATCCTGTGCAAGACACGCAAGCGTAAGCAACCTATTTCAGTCCGCACATTAACGGACCAGACGCTGATAGGTTGGCTGTTTTCATAGCAAGAAAAGGCATTCGGTACCCGGGCTACACGAGTACAGAATAAGAAAGTTTTACTAGCAATTTTGTAACGAATTATAGAGGCCAATTTTACTGACTAATCAATTATATACTAGGTGGCAGATACTTAATTAATCGTGGTTCAGTACGTATTTTTTCTTGAAAAAGGAGAGAAACCTATGGGGCTATCTAGCCTTGCACAAGATAAGGTTGCTGCTAATATTCATCATGCTATCAACAGTTTACAGCAAGCTCATCAGCCAGTAGCTTCGTAAGTAGTACCGTAGAAAAGCTAGGCTGCTGGCTACAACCAACCGCTGGCTAAGGCAGTATTTTCTAGCACTTATGTCTACTCGCAAACACAACACCCACGACCAAACTTGTCCCCCGCCGAAAGGGCTGCTTATTGCTGTAGGGGGCCACGAGAACAAAGGCGAAGCTGCCGAACGGGGCTCGAACCAAGACCGGAACAACAGCTTTGCGCCCGAGACCATCCTCAAGCGTTTCTGCGACGAGTTGCAAGGCGATGATCCGCTGATTGTGATAGTGCCCACTGCCTCGGGAGTACCCGAAGAATCGGCAGCCGACTACCAGAAGGTCTTCGCCGAGTTAGGTCGTCAGCGCACAGAAGTGCTCGATATACGCAACCGCGCTGATACGCTCCGGCCAGAGTATCTAGAACTAGTGGAACAGGCTGCCGGCATCTGGTTTACGGGTGGCGACCAACTCCGCCTCACTGGCATTCTGGGTGGCACCACTATTCTGCGACGCCTGAAGGAGCGCTACACCCATGAGCGCATTGTACTGGGTGGTACTAGCGCAGGCGCCACAGCCCTATCAACCCCCATGATTTATGAGGGCACCAACAACGCGGGGTTTCGAAAAGGGGAAATTGCTATTACGACCGGCTTGCAATTTATGCGCGACGTAGCCATCGACACCCACTTTATTGCGCGGGGCCGCATTGTGCGCATGGCCCAGATTCTGGCTACCAATCTTTCCTGCGTTGGTATCGGCCTCGAAGAAGACACCGCCGTGGTTGTGCACGATGGCCGGGAGCTGGAAGTTATTGGCAGCGGCTTGGTAACTATTTTGGAAACCCGCGAGGACACGTCCACTAACATCTACGACGTTGCGCCCGAAACGCCTTTTTATATCCGCTGCCTACAGCTCCACTTCCTCTCCCCAGGCGAGCGGTATACCCTATCAGTCATGCCAGAGCTGCACCGCTAAACGGACGCAAGCTCAACTGTGGCCTATTTGTGCCTAGGCTTCAAGCAAAACCAGTCAGCAGCTAGGGCGTACATACCCTAGCTGACCGGTTTTCAACTTACTACGCTATGAAAGAAACTTCCGCTTCTACGCAGCCCTCGTGGCTGCATACCGCGCCTTCCCTGGCCGAGTTTCCGGCACTTACCGAGAATATTACCGCCGATGTGGTGGTGGTAGGCGCAGGTATTGCGGGCCTTACCACCGCTTACCTGCTCGCGCGCGAAGGGCGCAACGTAGTTGTGCTGGAAAGCGGCAAGCTAGGTAGTGGCGAAACCGGCCGCACCACCGCTCATCTTTCCAACGCCCTCGACGACCGCTACACGACGCTGGAGGAGTTGTTCGGCGAATCCGGTGCCCGCATTGCTGCCCAGAGCCACGGCGGCGCTATTGATCTGATCAATGACATTGTGCGGGAAGAACATATTGCCTGCGATTTTGCCCGCGTCAATGGTTACCTTTTTCTACCGAAAGATGGCGACCGGCAAGAGCTAGATGAGGAACTAGAGGCTGCCCACCACGCGGGCCTTACAGGTGTCCGGCGATTATCGAACTCGCCCACCAAAGGGTTTCAAACAGGTGAATGTTTGGAGTTTCCCAACCAAGGGCAATTCCATATCATCAAGTATTTGCACGGGTTGGTGGACGCTATTACGCGACTCGGCGGCCGTATTTTCACGCACTCACACGTGAGTGAGGTAAAAGGCGGTAAGTCAGCTAGCGTAACGACGGCTAGTGGCGCTAAGGTGACGGCCAAAGCCGTGCTGGTGGCTACCAACACGCCTGTGAACGACCGAGTGGTGATGCACACTAAGCAGCACCCCTACCGAACGTATGCCATAGCCGCTCGCATTCCGCACGGCTCCGTAACCAAGGCCCTGTATTGGGATACGCCCGACCCGTACCATTACATCCGCTTGGAGGAGGTACCCGGCGAACCTGATGGCGTTTCGTACGATCTGCTTTTGGTAGGTGGCGAAGACCACAAAACTGGCCAGGGCGTGCCAGAAGAAAGCTTCCGCTGCTTGGAAGAATGGGCACGTGAGCACTTTCCGATGATTGAAAGCATCGACTACCGCTGGTCGGGCCAGGTGATGGAACCGAGTGACAGCCTAGGGTATGCAGGCCGGAATCCATTGGACGACGAAAACGTGTACATCATCACCGGCGACTCGGGTCATGGCATGACCCACGGCACCCTAGGTGCTATGATTGTTGCCGACTTGATTCAGGGTCGCCAAACACCTTGGGAGGAGCTTTATGACCCAGGTCGCGTAACGTTCCGTCCCACGGCGCTTAAGGAGTTTATCGTCGAAAACGTAAACGTGGCGGCCGAGTACACCGATCTGCTGACGGGCGGCGACGTTTCGCAGGAAGAAGAAATCAAGCCGGGTAGCGGCGCTGTGTTGCGACGGGGCCTTACGAAAGTAGCTGTGTACCGCGACCCGCAAGGTCAAACGCACACGTGCTCGGCCATCTGCCCTCACCTAGGTTGCGTGGTTCACTGGAACGGTGTAGAGAGTAGCTGGGACTGCCCCTGTCACGGCTCCCGCTTCGACGCCTACGGGCATTTGCTCAATGGCCCCAGCAACCAAGACCTAGCGGCTGTGGATGAAAGCTAGGTCTATTGAAATAAAGCAAGGCCCTGCCCTTCTCATCTGGTGCAATGAGCGTGGGCCAGGGTCTTGCCAATAGTCCCCTACAGCTGAGTTCGATCAAGTGGTTGTTTATACGTACTCATTTTCAGATAAATAGAGCAATAAACCAGTATTTTACGCCTATGCTTGCCTGGGGGACCTATCTATCTTTGTCATGAGAAAAGTAGATAAGAGTCACGCCGGAAATCAGACTTCCACCGCTAAACCAGCGCACTATGGATTTCGACAAGCTAATGAAGTCTGATCAGTTCCTGCTCCGGCTCCGAGGGGCGTGCTTAGGTGACGAAAATGTCAGCAGGCTGACAACGCTACTGGTGGAAGCGGCTCAGTGCGGCGCTCACCGCGTGTGGCTTGACTGCCGCCAGCTTACGCACATGGATTACCGCGGTCTGCGTGTGCTCCTCCAGTTCTTGCCTCGATTTGAGGCCATGGGTACCACGCTGTTGCTATGCGGCTTACAACCTGCTGTGCAAGAGCGCCTCGATGCTTCCGGGCTAGCTTCGCTGCTTACCCTTCTTCCCGCCGAGGCTTACAACGGTCCTGATCAGAAAGGCTTATAGCCGGACCGTCACACTCACTACTTACTTCTTTGTTCTTAGCCGATTATGAGGGAGGTGTACCGCGAAATCCTGCCGGAGAGTTACTTGCTGATCTTAGCCCCCGAGCGCCACACCCTTGGGAGCGTACCCCTAGCGCAGGCACTATTTGGTGCGGCTCATAGTGGCAAACCCAGTGTTTGGATTGACTGTAGCGAGCTTCACCAGCTTAGCACGCATACGTGTCAAGTGCTGCTACATTATCATCAGCAGTTCACGAAACGGGGCATCCAGTTGATACTTTGCCACTTAGAGCCTGCTATAGAACAAGAGTTGGTAGATGCCAGTCCGGCGCAACCACCCACCATCGTGCCCACCTTGCTCGACGCCGACACGTACTGTCATGCCCAACGCGTATCGAGGTACGCCCACGCGCGCACTTTACCGATGAGTTGGCTTACGCATGAGTAAGTCCCCGAGAGAAAGCTACAGTTCCTTTCTACTACGTTTAGAGCACGCTAGCTAGGCTACTGATGCTGAGGGCAATGATAGCCGTATTGAAGCCGTACGCTAAGATGCCGTGCAACAGGGCCATGCGGCGCAGCGTGCGGCCACTTATGCTGATGTCGGCGGTTTGGGCCGTCATGCCAATCACGAAGGAGAAATAGGCAAAATCTAGATAGTCGGGCTCTTTCTCAGCACCAGGAAACTCTAGGCCTCCTTCGCTCCCGTCCACATCGGGGTCGTAGTACAGGTGCGCGTAGCGCAGCGTGAAGATGGTGTGCAGCAGCAACCACGCACAAACAACTGCCGTCACCGACGAAGCTATCTGCATTCGCATCACGTGCCCAGGCGAAGCATGCATGATGCGCAACAGTACCGCCACCGCCAGCAAGCTAGCCACGGCCCCTACCAGCACAAAGCTAAAAGAGAGAATCCGGCCAGGATCTTCGGCGGTAGCCACACTGCGAATACGACTGACATCACTGGTAGTAATGCTGCTCCAAATGACAACTAGCGTAGCAAAAGCAAATCCGTCCCAGGCTGTCACCCACCGCGTAATAGGGTGTAGATATGGTGGCGTGAAGAAGAACGCCGCCAACCCAACACTTAGTCCTAGCCCTAGCCGCAATTGGGAGGAGACAGAACCTAGGTGATGAAACGGACGAAAAGATGAGGCGACACGGGGCATAAAAGTAAAAGCAAACAGTAGTTCAAATTGCGGAATAAACCGGGACTTTTGCAGTCTGGCACCTAAGCGCGGCTAATTGCGTATGTTGCCGGTCTGTTGCCAACTGTTTTCGCATGAACCCTGCTCCGCTCTCCGGCCTGTACGCCCCCTCACTTAGCCTCGTTACCGATTTGTATCAGCTCACCATGGCCTACGGCTACTGGAAAAAAGGCATGCAAGATCGGGAAGCCGTTTTCCACCTCTACTTCCGCAAGCCGCCGTTCAATGGTGGTTACGCCGTGTGCGCCGGCCTAGCGTATGCCGTCGATTGGCTCGAAAACATTCGCTTTTCGGAGGACGACCTTACCTACCTAGCTAGCCTACAAGGCTCGAAAGGTGTTCCGATGTTTGAGCAAGGCTTCCTGGATTACCTGCGCGACCTGAAGTTCACGTGTGACGTGGATGCAATTGCGGAGGGCACGGTCGTTTTCGCTAACGAGCCACTGGTACGAGTGAAAGGCCCGTTGCTTCAGGCGCAACTACTCGAAACGGCGCTGCTTACGCTCATCAACTTCCAAACGCTAATTGCCACCAAAACGGCCCGCATCCGCGAAGCCGCCGGCTCCGACCTAGTGCTGGAGTTTGGCTTGCGCCGAGCGCAGGGGTTCGATGGTGGCCTTTCGGCGAGCCGTGCTGCTTACCTAGGCGGCGCCGATGCTACTTCCAACGTACTAGCGGGCCAACGCTTCGGCATTCCGGTGCGGGGTACGCATGCGCACAGCTGGGTGATGTCATTTGAGGACGAGGAAGCCGCCTTTACGGCCTACGCCGAGGCTTTCCCAGATGATTCGGTCTTTTTGGTGGATACCTACGACACCCTGGAAGGCGTGCGCCACGCTATTGCGGTGGCACGCCAGATGCGGGCCCAAGGCCACGAGCTAGCCGGTATTCGTCTCGACTCGGGTGACCTAGCTTACCTCAGCCGCGAAGCGCGCGCCTTACTCGATGAGGCGGGATTCCACAAGACGCGCATCGTGGCCAGCAATGACCTCGACGAGAACCTTATCACCAGCCTTAAGCTCCAGGGCGCCCGCATCGATACGTGGGGCGTGGGCACGAAGCTCGTGACGGCCTACGACCAGCCAGCGCTGGGCGGTGTATACAAGCTAGCAGCCCTGCGCAAAGCCGACGACAGCGACTGGGACTTCACCGTGAAAATCTCGGAGCAGCTCGCCAAAACCAGCATTCCCGGCATTTTGCAAGTGCGTCGTTTTGAAACGGAAAAGGGCCAGGCTCGTGCCGACATGCTCTACAACATCGCCGAGCCGCTGCCCGAGCAACTTACCATCATAGACCCATTAGATCCTACGCGCCGCCGCCCGGTGCGCTCCACCACGTTCCGGGAATTGCTGGAGCCAGTGTTTCGTGAAGGCCAACTCGTGATGACGCTACCTAGCTTGCAGGAAAGCCGCGAACGGGTGCAACGAGAGGTGAACTCACTTGATCCAAGTATCCGCCGCTTCCTGAACCCGCACACGTACCCCGTGGGCTTGGAAGAAGGACTAAACACGTTCCGCACGAATTTGATTCTGGAGAAGCGCCCGCAGCGGCCGGCGTAGCGTCTATCCTTCCCTTTTTGTAACCTCCACCCTTTTCCAATCGCCGCCAACAAACTCTCGGAAGGCGGACTGCCCCGTGGGCAAGTCGAATAAGGCGTTGATTGTGGGATCGTGCTTTACGACTTGCTCCAAGGCTACAAGCATAATGGTATCGGTGGTGGCCGGCGCATCGGTTAGAAATTGCCAAGCACCGTCTTCCTCATCATGGCGTACCCGGAGAATAGGTTTATTCTCTTTGAAGACTTGCTGCGCAACAAAAACGGCAGTATTCCGCTCCTCAAAGAACTTAAAGTCAAGCTTATGCTCTAATAATGGCTGCGAGAACTTGTAGCGCTCATCATGCTCAGCATCCCAAGGATACTTGCTCTGCTCGTCGGGCCAAAGCAGCTGAATAGCTGGGAATTGCTCGAAGTTGTAGTACCAACGTGCATACCCAAGGTAATCGCCAAGATTCTCCTCTTCCACACGACGAAACTGCACCGGCAAGCCATCTAAGAAATCGAAATTATCCGTAGCAAGTGCCAGGGGCTGGTTGCCCTTAACTAGTTCTGCGGCCCCACTCAGAAGCGCATGCATAGCAGGTAGTGGAAGCCCAAACGTGATAACCTCCGGATGCTGAAAGTTCTTCCACAGGCCAATGGTATAAGCGAAAGCAGGCGTAGCGGTATCCGCTTCAAACAACGCAATGTGCCAGCCATACTTATCTACATCGCTCTTAATTCTGTCTTCCGGCCGTAGAGTGGGTTCCTCGTGTGACATAGGTTTGGTAGGTTCTACACGAAGTAACCCAAAACTCTGCACTCCACCAGCCAAAGTCTGTACCGCTTCTCTTGGCTGTTGCTAATACATTTGTATTGAATCTGCTGTTATACCCGCAACTTCCCGCTGCACCTAGGTTCCTAGGTTATTCAGCGCTTTAACTACTTACTTGTCATGTCTACCCTAAAATTCAAAACTAGCATCAACTGCGCTAATTGCTTGCGCGCTGTAACGCCTTTCCTCGATGCCGAAGCCAGCGTCGAAAAATGGAACGTTGACACAAACAACCCCACCAAAATCCTGACCGTCGAAGGCGAAAACGTCATTCCGGAATTAGTGATGAAAGCCGTGTCGCAAGCCGGCTTCGACATCGAGCCGGTACAGGCTTAACCTAGCTCTAAAACAAAAGCGTCTGTCGCCCCGAAGGATGACAGACGCTTTTGTTCTAGAGCTCTTGGTGCTTACTCGTAGCTCAAATCACCTGCTTCTACCTTCAGCCGAATGCCTGACTCGGCTGTGATGCGACCAGCTACTTGTGCTTGGTAGCCTTTACCGCGGAGCTGCGCAACGACACCTTCAGCTGCTGCTTCGTCGGTCACGAGCAGCATGCCGTTGCCCATGTTCCAGTAGAGGTAAGCGTCGGCGGGTGTGATGCCGGCTAGCTCCGTCAGGCGCTGCATGGCAGGAAGTGGTTCGAACAAGTTATTTAGCTCAGCTCCAACGCCATTTTTCAACACGCGCTTGAAGTTGTCAGCGATGCCTCCGCCGGTAATGTGCGCAGCGGCATACAGCGGCAAACCAGCGTTGAGTACGCTCGTTACGCCGGGCGAATAGATGAGCGACGGCGCCAGCAACGCTTCGCCCCAGGTGTGGCCCATTTCGGCGGCGTCGGAGCCATCGTAGCTAGCTTGGTGCCAAGCATCACCAAACAAGTTTTGCAAAGTGCGACGCGCCAGCGAAAAGCCATTAGAGCGGAACGAGGGTGAGCGGAGGGCTACGACCACTTGGCCGGCTTGCACGGCCGCACCACTGAGCGGCTTTTCCAAGCTAGGATGCAGACTACCGATAGCCGTCGAGCACCAGTTGAAGTTCATGCGTGCACCTGCCCAGCCGCCGATCCGATTACCTAGCTCCGCAATTTCGCCGCCCGTAATGGCAATTTCAGAGAAGTTGCAGGCATCGTGCAGGCCGCGCATCAGCTCGTCGATTACGCTGTAATCGAGCGTGTTCACGTCGATGATGTTAGAGATATTAGTTGGCACGAAGCCTCCCACGATGAGGTCGTCGGCGGTCATGGCCACTAAGTCGTACCCTAGGGTGTCGTACTTACCCACGCGCTCGGCCACTTCGATCTTGGTGCCAATGCCATCGGAACTGATGCCGAGGCGGGCGTTGCCAAAGCGAATTTCGTTCGAGAAGCCGCCGTCAAGATCCTGGGCTGGCTCGCCAGGCTTACCAGCACGATTGGCGAAGGTTTTCTTCGACCAGGCGTAAGCATTGCGGGAGCATTCGTTGCCGAGGTCGATGTCGTAGCCGGCGGGTTTTTCAGAAGAGGACATGCAGTGCTAGGTTAATAAAAGAATGTCATGCTGAACTAGCCGAAGCATCTCTACCGCTTCGTCGGACTAACGTCAGAAGCTATTTTGGCGGTAGAGATGCTTCAGCTAGCTCAGCATGACAGCTAGGTTGGTTTAAAATTAGTGTTCCGTTGCAGCAGGTGCTTTGGCGCTAACAGACGTCTTCGCCTCTTCGCGGTCTTTCTTGCTGCGGTGGCTTTCGCGCTCTTCTTGAATGTGACGCAGGTAGCGGCTCACATCACCGGTCGGATACTTACCGGAGAAGCAGGCGAAGCAACTGCCGCCATGGCCGCGCTCCTCACTGAACAACTCTTGCAAGTCTTCCAAAGTTTGGTAGATAACTCGGTCAGCGCCAATGAACTGGCAGATCTCCTCATCTGTGTGGTTAGCGGCAATCAGATCCGTGCTCATGGCCATATCGATGCCGTAGATGCAGGGACTCACAATGGGCGGAGCGGAAGAAATAAAGTAAACTTCCTTCGCACCAGCTTCACGCAGAATTCGCACAATGCGCCGGGAAGTAGTGCCGCGCACGATGCTGTCGTCGACCACAGCTATCTTCTTACCTTCCACAAACGCCCGAATGGGGTTGAGCTTTTTCTTCACGATGTCTTCGCGCCCAGCTTGGCTGCTCACGATAAACGAACGACCCATATGGTTGTTCTTCACCATCGCGCGGCGATACGGAACGCCAATAGCTTCAGCAAGCCCAGAGGCAGCAAAGTAGCCGGAAGATGGCACGTCAATCACCATATCTGGCTCTAGCCCCGCTTCCAATACTTTACGGCCTAGCATCTTACCCAGCCGTACCCGCTCACGAGCCACTAAGCGCCCGTGAATGGTAGAGTCTTCGCGGGCAAAGTAGATATGCTCAAATACGCAAAACGCCTTTGGCAAATTGTACGGGTTCTTGTAGTGAACCTGGAAGTTCTTGTCGATGAACACTGCCTGTCCCGGTCCCACGTTTTTGATGAACTCAAACCCTAGGTAGTCGAAGCAAGTGGACTCAGAAGCAAAGGCGTAGATCGGCCCATCAGGGGTATCACGACGCCCGAGCACCAGCGGACGAATACCATTGGGGTCATTGAAGGCAAGCAAACCGTGGCCTGCAATCATGGTGATGGTCGCGTAAGCACCTTTCACCAGTTCTTGCGTCGTCTCAACGGCATCGAAGATGTCGACAACAGAGAGGTGGTCGAGGTCTTTGATGCGCAGCTCCGAGGCGAAGGTGTACATGATGAGCTCCAAGTCATTGCTCGTTTTAGGCAACACGTGGTACTTCTCGTGCAGGCGCTTAGCCGCATCTCGGAAGTTGATGACGTTGCCGTTGTGCACCATTGCCAGCCCAAACGGGTAGCTGGTGGTGAACGGCTGAGCTAGGTCGGCGTCGTTGGAGCCCTGCGTGGTATAGCGCACGTGCCCGATGCCGATGTTGCCCTTTAGTTTCTTCACGTGCTTGGGCTTGAACACGTCGTTGACGAGTCCATTGCCCTTGTGCAGGTGAAAGTTGCCGTTGAACGTGGCGATGCCGGCGGCATCCTGCCCGCGGTGCTGCAAGGCCGTGAGGCCGAACACGATATCATGAACGACGTCATCAGGACCGTAGAAACCAACAATTCCGCACATATCAGTTATCAGTTGCCGGTTGCCAGTTTTCCGCTACAGATACCTGGGGGCCGGGAGTTGTTTGAGAAGGAAGCTGCCCGGTAATCAGACGGGCCAGAGTTTCGGCATACAGTTCGTGTTCCACGGCTAGACCGCGGCGTTCTACCTCTGCCAATGTATTTGCGCCGCGCAAATCGACGGAACGCTGAGCCAGCACTGGACCGGTGTCGAGGCCTTCGTCCACGAGATGAACGGTAATTTTGGTTTCGGGCAATTGGTTCTCAAAAGCCCATTCGTAGGCGTGCAAACCTTGGTGCTGGTGCGTATCGGCCGGGTGGATGTTGAGGATACGCCCGGCAAACGCGCGGATAAAGACAGGTGACAAGATACGCATATAACCAGCGAGTATCAGATAATCAGGCTGATATCCCCGCAACAATTCGACCACATCCGCATCAAATGCCACTCGCTTTCTTCCTTGCGACGACAAGCTAGCCGTTGGGCAACCTAGGTCTGCTGCTGTAGCCAGACCCGGCGCCTCCGGATGGTTGCTGAACACCACGGCTACCTCCGCAAGTTCGCGTAGCACACCATTTTGTACAGCTTTCACTAAGGCCACCATATTGGAGCCCCTTCCTGACAGCAGAATGGCGAGCCGCTGCTTACGATCTGTAGGGGCGTTAGTAGGCATTGGTTAAGCTAGATGTGGGCCGTCGACCGATATCGGTACGGTAGTACATGTCCTGGAAGGAAACCAAGGCGCACTCATCGTACACGCGCTGGATGGCGGCCTCCAAATCATTTCCGTGAGACGCCAGCACCAGCACGCGTCCCCCATTGGTCACCAACTGGCCATCTTGTTGCCGCGTGGCACCATGGTAGACTAGTGTGCTAGGGTGCAGCTCGTTGAGCCCTTTGATGGGAAAGCCAGTGGGGAAGCCAGAAGCCGGATAACCACCAGAAGCCAGCACGACTCCCACGAAGTAGCCAGGTTTTTGGCGCACCACCGTTTGATTCAAGGTACCTTCCAAAGTCGCTTCAATTAGCTCTAACAGACTGCTGGCCATGGCAGGCAACAATACTTCTGCCTCAGGGTCACCGAGGCGCACATTGTATTCTAGCAGCTTCGGCCCATTCGGGGTGAGCATGATGCCGAAATAAATGAAACCCTTAAAATCAAAAGGCTCATTCTGAAGACCACGAAGCGTAGGATCAACAATATTGGTGCGAATGGCAGCTAGCACGTTATCATTGGCAAACGGCACAGGACAGTAAGCGCCCATGCCACCTGTATTCGGACCTTGGTCGCCAGCTAACAGCTGCTTGTGATCTTGTGAAGTCGCCAACAACCGAATCGCAACACCATCGGTGATGCCGATAATGCTGATTTCGGGGCCACTTAGCTTTTCTTCGAGCAAAAATGAAAACCAGCCGGTGTGCTGGGCTTGTAAATCGCGCAAGGCCTCTTCTGCTTCCTCTACCGACGAGCACACGTACACGCCTTTGCCGGCAGCTAGGCCATCGTATTTCACAACCACGTGTCCACCTAGCTCGGCAGCTTTAGTTCGTGCCTCCTCTATTTGGTCGCTGCGGTACTGCCAAGCTTGTGCTGTAGCTACGCCGTGGCGGCGCATAAATTCTTTCGACCAGATTTTGGAGCTTTCCAGCACCGCGCCGCGCTTGTCAGGACCAAACACTTTAATGTCCGTCCCGGCAAAGAAATCCACAACGCCAGCTGCTAAAGGAGCTTCCGGCCCTACTACAATCAGCTTTACGTCATTGGCTTCACAGAATTGCTGGATGGCCGGGAAGTCGGTGGCGCTGATGCTAGGGTTGCTGCCGGGAATGCCGGCGTTGCCGGGTATCACGTGCACGGTACCGCCGTCGCGCGTCAGCTTGCAAGCTAAGGCGTGTTCGCGGGCACCAGAGCCGAGGAGAACGATATTTTTGGGGGTGGTCAAGAGAATAATGCTTGAGCGTGCGACGTGTCTTAACTAATGTCTTCGATGGAAACGATCTTACCGTCGGCGAACTGGAAAATAGATTTGCCTTGCAGGCGTAGAGTATCACCAGGTTTTAAACCGTTAGGAAACTCAGTGGCTGCTACTCCGATGTAGTCAATCAGCACTTCTATTTGGCTGTCAGCTTTCTGCCAGTTAGTAACGTGCTGCTCCCGATGAGAGAAATATTGTTTGGCTTGCTCAGCCTGTTGCTGGAAGGCTTCTTTCCCCTTCGTAGCTAGGGTTACTTCACCGTTAGAAACATTCTTGAACACCACATCGTCGTGTAGATGGCGCACCATCCCATCTACATCGAAGCGGTTGTAGGCCTCGATATAAGTTTCAACAAGTTGTTGTGGATTAGATGTCTCCATTGGCGTACCTAGGCTATTTACAACACCTTAAACTCAGCATTCGCAGCACATAACTTCGCTTTGATGCCAGCAATCTCTGTCGATAGTTGTTCGGGCGAACTACCATTAGGCTCGGCATACCAACCGGCGTGATTACTGACGAGTTCAGGTTCATGGCTAGTTCGGCGTCATCAAGCCAGCACGCACCAGATTGCCCACGAGGCGAGCAGTTACGTCAGTTGTCTGCTCGGAGCCGGTCGGGAGCGGGCTGCCCACGATGCGCTCGTAGATGTCGAGGTAGCGGCGGCTAGCTTCGGCCGAAACTTCCGGCGTGAGGGCGCGGGGGTATTTGCCGTCTTGCTTGTTGGCAATCAGCCACTGCCGCACGTACTCCTTGTCCATCTGCTCGGCGGTCTCGGGGTTCTTGGCGTAGTCTTCGGCCGACCAGAAGCGCGACGAATCGGGAGTATGAATTTCGTCAATCAGGATCAGCTCGCCATTGAGCAAGCCAAACTCATACTTGGTATCGACCAGGATGATGCCTTTCTCCTTCAGCAGGTTCGAGCCAACTTTGAAGAGGGCTAGGGCCTTCACAGCCATTTGGTCGTACAGCTCCTGGCTTACCCAGCCTTCGCTTACCAGGTTTTCAGGCGTGATTTCGCGGTCCGATTCCTCTTTGGTAGTAGGCGTCAGGATGAACTCGGGGAAGGGCTGGTGCTTGGTCATGCCGTCGGGCACCGTCACGCCGGAGAAGGTGCGCTGACCGGCTTGGTAGCCGCGCCACATCGAGCCGGTGAGGTACGCCCGCACCACCATTTCCACCCGAATCGGCTCGGCCTCTTTCACCAGCATGGCGTTGGCATCCACTAGCTCAATTACGTGGTTGGGGATGATGTCCTTGGTTTTCTCAAACCAGAAGTTAGCTAAACCATTGAGCACGGCACCTTTGTGCGCTATCGGCGTTTCCAGCACCGAATCGAAAGCCGACAGACGGTCGGTTACGACGATGATACGCTCGCCGTTGGGGGCGCGGAACGAATCGCGAACTTTGCCGCGGTGCAGGAGTTGAAGCTGAGGGGTGTCGAACTGGTTGAGGGTGTTCATGTGGGCGGTAGTCAGTCGGGGTTGGGCCAGCGGGTTACAGGGGTATTAAGAGGATAACTGACCTATTTCTTGGGATACAACTTCGGTGCGCTGGCCTTGCACGTGCTCCACAATGTTGCGGAACAGCTTCAGACCGTCGCCTTCCTCGCTGATGCTGCGGTTCAGACGCTTGCGCCGAGCCCAATCGGGGTGGTTGTACAGGGAAAGGAACGCCTCCGGGTGCGGCATTAGCCCGAATACCTGGCCGGTTGGGTCGGTCAGGCCAGCGCAGTTCAGGTCGGCACCGTTGGGATTATGCGGGTACACATCGGTCGGCGAATCATCAAAACCGATGTAAGTGAGGCAGTTCAGGGCTTTGTCCTGAATCTGGGCTAGGGTGTCGGCGCCGGAGATAACCAAGCGACCTTCGCCGTGGCGCACCGGCACTTCCATCGTCTCGATGCCTTTCAGGAAAGGTGTACGCGAGTTCGGGTTTACCTTCAGGCGCACCCAACGGTCTTCGTAGCGACCCGAGGCGTTGTGCGTGAGCGTCACTTCGGGCGTCACGTTACCGCTCAGATTTGGGAGCAGACCTAGCTTCACCAGCACTTGGAAGCCGTTGCAAATGCCCATCACGAATTTGCCATTGGCGATGAACTCCTTGATATCATCAAGCAGCGTGCGGCCGCTAGGCGTTTGGCGGTAGCGCAGCTTGTTGGCAAGCACCACGCCTGAACCTAGGTCGTCGCCGAAGCTAAAGCCGCCGGGGAAGTTCAGGATGTCGTAATCGTGGATGCTGACATGCCCGAGCAGCACCTGGTTCAGGTGCACGATCGTCGCCTCAGCACCCGCCAAGCGGTAGGCCGCCGCGAATTCCTCTTCGCAGTTGATGCCGAAACCTGTTAAAATGAGTGCTTGAACCATATTTTTCGAAGCGCTAAGCTTGAGCGCCGTTTATGCGTTTTAACCCAGACCTCCGGTTGAGCTTTCGTTCACGTTGCGCAGAGCATCATGCCCTAAGCCAATCACTTGATTCACCGGGCCATTCGACCACTTGTCCCGCAGGTCAGCAGTAGTGGCTGAGATAACCGTCTGCCCCGCGTGCCGCACCGTCAACTGGCCGTCCGCCGTTACCACACCGAGGCGAGTAACCCGAGCGCCAAAATGTTGCTCGAAGGCCACTACATCTTCCGGCGCCACCGTAGCCACGAAGCGCGAGTGCGACTCCGAGAACAGTTGCGCCGCTAGGCTCAGCTCGCCTTTCAGCTCCACCTCAGCGCCGAAGCCGTAGCCAAACGTCGCTTCAGCTAGCGCCACAGCTAGACCGCCGTCGCTTAGGTCGTGGCACGATTGGATGAGGCCTTGATCATTAGCCTGGCCCATGAGCGTGTAGAGTTCTTTGGCTTGCTCGAAACGAACCTGGGGCACGTTGGCACCTAGCTCGCCGAACAGCTGGTAGAACTCCGAGCCACCTAGCTCGTCATAGGTCTCGCCCAGCAGGTACACCACGTCGTCGGCTTGCTTGAAGTCGGAGGTGATGGTGTGGCGCACGTCTTCAATCTTGGCGGTCATGGAATATAGCACCGTCGGGGGCACCGATATTTTCACGCCGTCCGCTTTGAAGTCGTTCTTCATGCTGTCCTTGCCGCTGGTGAGCGGGATGCAGTACGCCGCGGTGGCGTCGCGCAGGGCCTCGCACATACGTACCAGCTTAGCTAGCTTCTGCTTACCATCGGGGTTGCTGGTGGGGTCATAGACTGAATCGGGAACACAGAAGTTGTCGTTCACCGACCAGAAGATGTTGTCGCCGGGAGCTAGGTTGGGCAGCTTCCCTCCCACCGAAATGATCTGCCGCACGGCTTCATCAAAAGTGCCGGCCGACATATGATACGCATCTAGGTCGCCGAAGCGGGGCAGGATGCCGTTGCTCACGGCCACGCCTTCCCAGCTTTCGAAGTTGAAGCGCACCACGGCGGCATCTTGCGGCGCTTGGCCAGTCGCACCCATCAAAGGCTTGATGATAGTACGGCCTTTCACCTCGTGGTCGTACTGCCGAATCACTGACTCACGCGAGCAGATATTTAGGCTGCCGAGCAGGCGCGTTAGCACGTCGGTGTAGTCGAGGTCAGCAGCAAGTTGAGGCTCTTGGGCTTGTGGCGCTTGCCACTCGGCTTCAAGGATTTTGCGCGGCACGCCGTCATGCAGGAACTCCATATTCAGGTGTGCCACGGGTGCACCGTCGAAGCGCACATCGAGGAAGCCATCGGCAGTGAAGTAACCGATGTCGGTCAACTCCACTTCCATCTCGCGACCTAGGGCCATCAGCTCATCGAGCTTGCTAGGCTCTACAGCCAGCGAGAAACGTTCTTGCGATTCCGAAACGAAGATTTCCCACGGCCGCAGCCCTGGATATTTCAACGGTACTTTCTCCAGCTCCACCACGGCGCCGCCGCTGATGGTAGCTAGCTCGCCAATACTGGACGACAAGCCGCCTGCGCCATTGTCGGTGCTGCACTTGATGAGGCCACGGCGTGTGGCGATCATCAGGAAATCCATAGCTAGCTTCTGCGTAATCGGCGAGCCGATCTGCACAGCCGTAGCCGGTGACGTTTCGTCTAGCTCAATACTCGAAAAGGTAGCGCCGTGGATACCGTCTTTACCCACCCGGCCACCAGCCATGATGATACGGTCCTCAGCATCAATCTTTTTCTCCCAAGAGTCTAGTCCGGCCAGTTGCATCGGCATCACGGCGCCGGTGCCGCAGTATACTAGCGGCTTGCCGGCGTAGCGGTCATCGAAAATGATGGCGCCGTTTACCGTCGGCACACCTGATTTGTTGCCGCCGTCTTCAATGCCCTTGCGCACACCTTCGAAGATGCGGCGCGGGTGCAACTGGTTCGTGAGCAGCGTGCCGTTGAACTCCGGGTTGCCGAAGCACAGCACGTTCGTATTAAAGAGGAGTTGCGCGCCGCCAATGCCGGTAGCCAGCGGGTCGCGATTGTTTCCTAGGATGCCGGTAATAGCTCCGCCGTACGGGTCGATAGCCGACGGCGAGTTGTGCGTCTCGACCTTCCACACGAATAACGACTCGGGGTTGATGCGCACGGCACCCGCGTTGTCGCTGAACACCTTGATCAACCAATCGTTGCCGTTGGCCCGCAGTTGGCGGTCGACTTCGGCGGTGGCATTCTTGATGTAGGTTTTGAATAAGGAGTCGATTTCCTTCTCCTCGCCCGTACCTAGGTCCTTATACTTGATAACGGCGCTGAACTCCTTGTGCTTGCAGTGCTCTGACCACGTCTGCGCCACGATTTCCAACTCGCAATCGGTTGGGTCGGTGGGCAGGCTAGCGGCTTGGCGCTCCTGCTGCGTTTCGGGGCTAGCATAGTAGGCGCGCACCGCCTGCATTTCCTCTAGGTTCAGCGCGTACAGGTTGTCTTTCGAGAGCTGCACAAGCTGCTCATCGGAGAGGCCGGTCAAGGATACCAGGTTCGTAATAGACTCGGCCCCACCACCCGGGCGCGGCGTGTAGTCGCGGATCTGGGAAATGGGGCCGACTTCGAATCGGTTAATGAGCTTGTTACCTAGCAGCTCCTCAGCCAAGCGGCGCAGACTACTCTCCGGCAGGTCCTGCTCCAGAAAGTACAGTCGCTTACTAAAGATATGCTGCGTATGCGTGTCGAGCGGCTGGTTGAGGAAGTCGCCTAGGGCGTTCTGCGCCGATATGCCTTCGTCGTCGGTTACACCGGGCAGCTTGGCTACCAGGATGTAACTCTTGAACGTGGGTTCGTGTCGTAGTTCATCCAGCGCTACGTCGTGGAGCACTGGATCTTGGAGGCAATGCGTCGCGAAATCACGCAGTTGCTGGTCCGTAACGGGGTAGCGCACTGAGTACACGGCCGTGCTTTGCACCCGGCCGGTGCGCAGACCCAAATGGCGGCGGGCCGCCTCAGCTACTCGCTGGCCTTCGCCGTCGTGAACGCCGGGCTTGAGCAGCAGCTGAATAGAACGAAGTATGTTTTCCAAAAGGAAAAGATGTAAGGTTTGCTATTTCCCAATTCGTTTTCCCACTCCTTGTATATACGGTGCAGGGAACAGACCAGGAATGCCTTGCCCAGCCGGCAAGCTAGGTAGGTTTAAGAAAACGCTTTCTCCGGCCGACTGCCGGGTTTCACCACCGGAATACCTGCCCGACACAGCGGGCAATCATCGGGTGCGTAGGTGGCCGCCGTTACCGGCAGCAGTGCAAAGTTCGGAAAACTTAACTCAGCTTTCCCACCCGTGCGGTCAATTAAACTTGCGACGGCCAAAATTTCTGCCCCGAGGCTGGTCAACAGTCGAGCTACCTCGTTGGTACTCTTGCCCGTAGTCACCACGTCTTCGGCAATAATAATTCGCTCGCCCGGCTGCACCGTGAAGCCCCGACGCAGAGTCATCTGCCCCGTATCGTCGCGTTCGGTGAAAATGCCGGGCACGCCGAGCTGCCGAGCTAGCTCGTAGCCAATCACGACGCCACCCATGGCGGGGCCGACAACGGTATCCGGCTGCAAACCAGCTTCGCGAATCTGCTCAGCCAATGTGGCCGCCGCTGGAGCAGCTAGGTCGGGACGACGCAGGAAGCGGGCGCATTGCACATAGGTATCGGAGTGCAGACCGGAGGAAAGGCGAAAATGCCCGCGCAACAGGGCATCTTCCTGCACCAGCTGGCTTTCCAAAGAATTTGCTTCGATTTGAGAATTAGGCATTGACAACGGAGGGACGATACGAGTTGATTTGTTGCTGTAGTTCACGAGCGGCGGCACCGGCATCAACCGCCTGCCAAATGGCCCGTGATGAATTAATAAGAAGACCTGACCCATCCGGGCGCAGCCCGGCTTTGAGCGTCGAGGCTAGGTCGCCACCTTGGGCGCCAATACCAGGCACCAGGAACCACTGATCAGGGCAAGCTTGGCGCACACGGGCCAACGCCTCGGGGTTGGTAGCGCCTACTACTAGACCAATATTGTGATGCTGCTCGTCCAATTCCTTCACTACACCGGCAGCTAGGTCGCTGAGGTAGCCACCGCGCGTCAGGGCCACATCTTGCAAGGAGTGTGTAGGCTTGTTAGAAGTCTTTGCCAAGACAAACACCATCTTACCCGGCTGGGCAAACGGTACAATGGCGTCATCGCCCATGTAAGGATTCACGGTTACGGCATCAGCCCCCACTACTTCGTAGGCGAAGCGGGCATAGTGCTCGGCGGTGTTAGAGATGTCGCCGAACTTACCGTCCAGAATCACGGGAATGCCGTTCGGCACCCGATCTACCACGATGCGCAGTAGGTTCACGCCATCGGGTCGCGACAGAAAAAAAGCTAGGTTAGGCTTGAAAGCCGCCGCGTAAGGAGCGGTCTGGTCGATTACTTCGTGCAGGCGAGCAAGCACCTGGTCATCCGCGCCGATGGGGTCCAAGCCCACACATAGCAAAGAGTCGGCTTGTTGAACGCGTTGAATGAGTTTTTCCATAGAACTTGGGTGGTAAGCAAAACCTAGGTTTTGCGTGTCGTCAAACGAAAGTTAATAGAGTTACTCAGGCGGCGCGAACGCCTTATTTCTTGACTTATAACTTCATTGCGTTAGGCGTCAAGTGGGCGCACTCCGAGGCCAGGCGAGCCGATAAACCGGGGTCTAACCACTCGCCGCTGGCAATTTGTACCGCATTAGCACCGACACGCAGGTAATCGGTCACATGACCCGCCGTAAAGATACCGCCCGTCCCAAAAATGGGAAGCGTCACGCGTTCATCGTGGGCTAGCTCGTACACACAACGCAGTGCCACGGGTCGCAGCGCCTCGCCCGACAAGCCTCCTACCAGCAGATCATCCGTAGCATCATCAGGTAGGTGTAGGGCTTTCAGCGTATTGGTAGCGGCTAGTGCCGAAGCGCCGCCCTCCTGCGCACCGATTGCCAGGCTGCGGATATGCTCTGGCCATGGGGGTAGCTTCACGACTACCGCAGCGTCGCGGCCTAGCTCGTTACGCACGGCCTGCGTGGCTTCTCGCACAAACTTAGCGTTCAGGTCGAAGCCTTTGCTTGTATCGTGGGTGGTGATATACACTTCTACCCCAGCAATCTGGTCACCGGCTTCGCGCTTCAGAAAACGCGCAATCTTGCGAAAACCAGGAATGCCGGGCGCCGTGATGCTCACCAACACCGGTACACCGTACCGGCACAGATTCGGCAAGTACTCGTTTACCAATATCTCTGCGCTTTCAGTGCGCATGTTGGTGGCGTTCAGCAGCGTCTGGTCGGCTACTTGCCAAATACCTTCTTCATAGAGCCCTGGCTTAGGCTCCATGGTAACGGTGCGCGTGAAGATGGCGCCGAGTTGCTCATACCCCGTCCCATCGAGCTGCCACGACGCGGCTGCCAAGCAGATGGGGTTCTGTAGAATGCGTGTTCCCAGTTGCATAGCGTGAGTAGTTTGGGTTTCTGATCCTAGCCTTTTCCTCTTTTATAAAGGCCAGGTGAGTAGAAATAGAATGACAATCTTCTAAAAAGCAAAAGCGCCCGGCTTGCACCGGGCGCTTTACTAGTCAGTAGCTTAGATAACGTTCTCGCGGTTGATCAAGAACGGGACAGCAACAGGGGCAGCAGCCGAAGTTTGTTGGGCGAGGGTGGTGTTTTCTTGCATGATACCGGTTGGGTTAGACTGGTTATGACTGAAAATTGAAAGCACTAAGAACTCGCGCAGATGATTCGGTTGAACATAAAAAAACCGCTACGGAAACCGGAGCGGCAAACGGAACAAACGCCGAAAAAACAGAAGAGCCAACGGAGGAAAAGACCTTCCGGTCTTCTCGCAGGACAGCTTTTCGCAACGTCCCGCGCTTCATCGCATGATTGTTGTTTAGCTGAAGCACGTCACAAAGGTACTAACTAATTTACAATTTCGTAACACGATGCGTTAATTTTATATTGCCGAATTATCAATCCGGTTTGGCAGCCTATTTGTTGCTACTCCTTGACAAAAGCGACTCTTACAGAATATATTCTATTGATTACTAACCAACTATGCTGGATACATTCTGTAGCCAAGTAGTTTAGCTCATATACTTCTTAGTGGCCTAGCTACTATGCATCGTATTTATGTTATGTATTCAAAATTAGAAGATACAGGAATAATACAAAATAACTTCTGTATATACTCTATAAGCAACAGTTAAACTCTCCTATGAACCTATTCAAATTCATATCTACACTCATCATACACTACGGCGAGAGTGCCCCTACATATTAGTAAAAGCATAACGCACTTGACAATATTCAATATAGTACAAGCTAGTAGTTTTGTTTCGTTTAGCTCAGAGCCGAGCATCATATCAACAGGCGCATGAAGAAAGTAATACTAGGATTTTTGTTTGGCAGTTTGCTAGCAGTAGCTGCTCCGGTTCATGCCCAAGGCGATTCAGGAACAACCATCGAATCTACCGAACAGGTAAGTAGTGATAATACAGCTGCCGCCTTATACCTGCGGGCTCTAGATTGGACTGAGAATAAGTTTACAAAGCTGCCTAAGACAGACTTTAAATCGAATGCAAGCACACGTGAAGTACGTGTAACCGGGACGAGCAAGGTCACACCGGTAACGGCCAGCGGGAAGGAGCAACCGATGGTAGTTTACTTCGATTTCGTCTTTCGTATTACGACACAAGGCTATGCTTATCAAGTAGGTAATTTTAAGATAGTGACCACAACTGGCAAAGTCGTAGAGACCAAACCTTTAGAGGAGTACATTGCTCAACTTGCCACAGATCATAACGATGCGAAAACGCACAATGCCCGCCGGGTAACAGCACAGGCCAATTCTCTAGCGAGTGAGGTATCTCTTAGCTTTCGCTCTTACATGAACAACGCTCCTCTGACAGAAGAAGGCACTGTAGGTCTTCCAGCAGCAGAACACTGATCTTATTTATTGTAACAGCCTTCCCAGATTTATACCTCGTAGGACTGACTTCTGACAGACTAAATAATGCGAAAAGCCCCGTTGACCTGCACAACGGGGCTTTTACATTCACAGAGGATAAACACGTAGGATAAACTATAAATAAAGGCTTAGTTACCAGTTACCATTAGTCGCTGAGAAGCTAGGTGCTGTCCGGCAGCATCCAGCAATACAATGTGGTACAGACCAGCTGAAAGGTTGTTAGTAGACACAGTAAAGGCATTCGCCACTACGGGGTATTGCTTAATGGATTGCCCGTTTGCATTGTATACCACGAGCACCTGCCCCTGCTCATGAGCTACTGGCAACTGTAGCTGCACGAGTTGAGACGTTGTGGCGGGATTAGGATACAGATCAATTTTGGTTGATGCCGGTACTTTTCCCCATACTATAGCAACCACAGGCGAGAGGGTTTCTCTGCCATCTACATCTACTTGCCGCAAACGGTAGTAGCTCGTTGTATTTGTGGAAGCAACTTCTGTATCGCGAAAGCTATAGGCTTGCTCATTGTTACTGCTACCAACTCCATCCACTCGCCCGATAGAGCCAAAAGTCGCGTTAGCTGTAGTAGCTCGTTCTACTACAAAATAGTCATTGCCGCGCTCCGAAGCTGTTTTCCAAGTTAGTTGTACTGCCGAACCAACCATTTTGCCTTTGAATGACAGCAGTTCGACTGGCAGCGGCGCCACTGGTGCTACCAAGTTTGTAGGAAACCCGATACGAGCGTCTTCCGCAAAAGCTTGGTAGATTCGGGTCCTTTCAGTTAACGAGACAACGTTGCTCACCTGGATTTCCACCCAGTCAAAATCTTGGGTCGTCAGAAAGGAGACTTCGCTTTTACCATTATTCAGCAACCCTAAGTCCAGCAAAGAGGCTCCGCTGGCCGTTTCAACCAGCTTGCTACCGTCAGCGCCAGCGTATGTCTTTAGGGTAATATTCTTTAGTAAATCATCATTAAGTAAGCCGCCACCGTAGTTCAATACCATACCTGCACGGTTGCCAGCTTTTCCTGAAGCATACTGATCGTTCAACTTTAGCTTTAAGCTCGTCGTCCCCCCTACATTCAGAAAGGAATTGATCTGCGCGTAACTATCGCTCGAGTTATCAGCAGCTAGGCTAGGATTGGTCACGTCTTTTGGGTCACAGTTGACACACAGAACGCTGCTACTCTGGGCTACATACTTCCCAGTGGGGTCTGTAAAATTCGACAGAACCGGCGTATCGTCGCGGAAAGCCCGTTGCTCAATTCCGAAACCATAATAAACATTCAAGTTTGATAGAGCCTTTACCAAATCTGTTTGTTGCAGTTCCACTCGGTCGAATGGTTTGGTCGCAGGAAAGCTGATCTGGTATTTACCATCTGGCAGCACATTGACTTCTAGCAAGTTGCCACTCAATGAACTTTCGAGAGCTACGTTGCCGAGGTATGTTGTCACCTTCAGCGACTTGAGCACATTAAGATCTAGTAAGCCGCCATTTCCAACTACAAATCCGGCCTGATAATTAGCACCTGCGGGGCTCGCCAAACGGGTGTTCAGAGTAGCCGGACAAGTAACACCCGCTAAACTTCCGAAGGTAGCATAGTTATCCAGCGTGTTATCAACGGCTCTTTCCGGATTTAGCACGCCTGAGTTTACACAAGCTTCTACGAGACTAGAGTTGCGGCTTTGAGTACTGTAATCAGTAGAAAGCGGTGCAGCTATCTTGGTCAGTACGCCCTTGTACTGTAGGGTCGAGTTGTTGTCACGAAATCCAAAAGCGTAATAAAGACGAAACTGCGTAGCAACCGTGAGCAAACCAGCAAACTCAATCTCCATTTCCTGGAACGGTTGACTGGCAATAAATTCCATACGGCTTGGATCGCTGCTAAATGCCTGCGCACGAACTAGTCCGCTATTATTGATATATTGCTTGACTGCCGAACTACCACTGCCCCCGAGGTCATACGTCCTGACAATAAAGCCATTCAGCACGGAGAGGTCAATGAGCCCTTTGTTGTTGCTTACCACAAACCCAGCTCGCGAACCAGCTGGTACAATGCTCGCAAGCTGTACTCTTACCTTAGTAGCAGATCCTACAGCAGATGGATATAAAGTGGTGTAGTCACTCTTATCGAGCGTAGCTAACGCCGCAGAATTTTCAAACCCATCACTGCACAGGATAACACCGCATTTTCTTTCGTCTACACTTACTACCTTTGTAGCGTAGATAACGTCAGGGTTTTGCGCAACAGTTTTGTAAGTACAAAACAGGAAGACGGACAAACAGATGAGGTGACGCAGAGTCACTAGGTAGAAGCGGTCAGGGCGAGTCATTAGAATACAGTATACTTTTACATCGGAGAATTATTTTCTGGCATAAGTACAATTGACTTACCAGACTTAAAAAAATAACTTATATCTTTTAATATCAAGATGTTATACTCATGCAACCTCATGAAAACTGTCCCATTTTTGGATTATTGGTGCTATTTTGGGAAAGTTTGGTAAGCCAATTTTTCCCACTTATACTCGCACAAAAGCCCTCGTCTTTACTCCCTTCCACACCCTATTGCTGACCCTAGCAGAATTATAACTATTTCGAGATACAATGTTTTAACAGGTTCGTATCCGGTTAATAGAATGCCTTCTGCTGATTTGTCGTTATTGTATGACTAATTATTTACCTATAACTATTTTCATCGTTGAGGATAACCCCTGGTACGGTGAATTACTGGAGTACAAACTCGCTCAAAATCCAGATTACACCATACGGCGTTTCACTACGGCGAAAGACTGTTTGGCCAACTTGGGTGATCAGCCTGACTTGATTACGCTCGACTACTCTCTTCCCGACGGCAAGGGTGACCAAGTCTTTCGACAGATTAAGGAGCGTCTGCCAGAAGTTGCCGTTATAATTATTTCGGGCCAGGAAGATATTACTACTGCTATCGGCTTGCTGCGGCAAGGAGCTTATGACTATCTAGTAAAGGACGAAGAGACAGCTGACCGGCTCTGGAACGCTGTCGGAAATGTTCGTAAGCAGTTAGCATTACGGCAGGAAAACGCCCGCTTGCGTGAGCAGATTGGCCGTAAATACGACCCCAAACACGCCATTTTAGGCAATAGCCCGCAAATGCGGCACCTGGCTTCCCTAATTGAAAAAGCGGCACGCACTAATATCACAGTTTCCATAAGCGGAGAAACTGGCACAGGGAAAGAACTAGTAGCCAAAGCCATTCACTTCCAGTCAGAAAGGCGTGACTATGCCTTTGTCGCTGTCAACGTTGCCGCTATTCCACGCGAGCTAATAGAGAGCGAGCTTTTTGGCCATGAAAAAGGCGCTTTTACGGGTGCTGTCAACCGGCGAATTGGTCGTTTTGAAGAAGCTCACAAAGGCACACTGTTCTTAGATGAGATTGCCGAACTTGATTTGAGTCTCCAAGCCAAGCTGCTGCGCGTGTTGCAAGAGCGTGAAGTTAGCCGCGTCGGAGGCACGGCCCCCATCCCGTTCGACGCACGCCTGATGGTAGCAACGCACCGCGACTTAGCACAAGAAGTGCAAGAAGGGCGTTTCCGCGAAGATTTATATTATCGGTTGCTAGGTTTACCTATCATACTTCCACCGTTGCGTGAACGCGGCCAAGATGTGCTACTATTAGCTGAGTCTTTTCTACAAGACTTCTGTGCACAAAACAATCTTCTGGCGTGTAAGCTGTCCGATGATTCGAAAAAGCTACTGCTTCAGTACCCGTTCCCAGGTAATATCCGCGAATTGAAAGCGGTAGTCGAGCTAGCGGCCGTACTAACGGAAGGAGATGTTATCTATCCCCAAAGCCTCTCCTTACGGCGGCAACAGACGGCTACTAGCAGCAATGGGGCCGAGGACATACCGCAGGATGAGTCGCTTCGGGCGCAAACGGCGAATATTGTTCAGCGGTATCTCGATGCACATAAAGGGAATATCTTGCAAGTAGCGGCCAAGTTGCAGATCGGTAAGTCTACTATTTATCGTATGGTACAAAACAACGAGGTCCGCATACGCTGATCATCACGCTTTCTGTACCACGATGAGTTCTATCGCTTTACGACATCTGCGCAGGCAGCTGCAATGGACACGCCGAGCACAAGCGGCTGCGGAAGGTGAGCTTCACGTGTTACGTGAGCAAATACAAGAGCAGAATGTAGCGGCAGCTCGTCAGGCATCAGCCTTGTTTCAGACGATGAGCACGGCCGTAGTTGCACTCACGCAGCACTACACTGTGGCGCTGGTGAACGAGCGTTTGTGTGGCTTATTTGGCTTGACTGAGCGGCCAGAACTTTATGTCGGTGAAGTCTATACTGCGCTTTTCGACCAAGCCACTATCAAGTTCTGCGATGCTCATAGAGTCCGGGCGCAGCTACGCTCTGCCGTTTACAGTCAAACCAGAGTGACGGGGCTGATTGCTAAGCTCACGGATGGCAAAGTACTGCAGTGTGACTACCTACCAGTTGTACAAGAAGGGCAAACTACGTTGCACTTGTGGAGCTTTGAGAATGTAACGCAGCAACAACAAACGCAGCAGCGTATTCAAGAGCTTTCGCGTTTGGCCGAGCAGAGCCCTTACCCCATCATTAATTTTAATCGTATTGGCCAAGCATTATACGCCAACCCAGCCGCCGAAAGTGTCCTGACGGACCTAGCTTCTCCCACGGAGCAAGCATGCCAGGAACATCTGCTCCGAGAAATAGCCCAAGCGTTAGCTGAGTGCCAGCCCCGTACGTCAGAACGACAGCTTGCCAATCACTTTTATCTCTGGACGGTTGTGCCCTTACCACAGGAGGAGAGTGCCAACGTTTACCTGACGGATATCACCGCTCGACGCAACGCAGAAGCAGACTTGCTACGCAGCCAGCTGTTTGTGGCTCGTATCAACGATACGGTACCTATTCTGTTGCTCTTGTATGACCTAGAAGAACAACAGATTACATACGCTAACCGACAGTGTTACCACCTACTAGGCTACTCAGAGTCCGAGATAATGGCGATGGATCGTGTCGCATTAATTCAGCTCGTGGTAGTGGAGGACCGACATCTGTTACCGCAGCAATCAATTGATTTAAAACATCTTGTAGATGGCCAGACTGTAACGGCAGAGTACCGACTGCGCCACCGTGATGGTACGCATAAGTGGTTCCGCTTTATGAGCACGGTTTTCACTCGCCACCCCGATGGTCGAGTGAAAACCGTGGTAGCTAGTGCCCAGGATATAACGCAGCAGCGTACTACTGAGCTAGCCCTGCATCAGAGCCAGTTGTTTGTGGAGCGAATTGCCAATACCGCTCCCAACATGATTTATCTCTTCGACTTGCGCACGCTTAGCAATGTGTATAGCAATCGACAGGCGTACAGCCTGTTTGGGTACACCGAAGATGAGCTCCAGCAAATGGGATCGGGCATGTTGGCGCAGCTATTCCCAGCATCAGAGGTGCGAAGAATCGAGCGGCACATACGAGAACTGCAAAAGCTAGCTGATGGCGAGGTCCTTACCATTGAGGTATACATCATTCACCGGAGTGGCTTCGTCCGGTGGATACGCATGACACATTCACCGTTTGAGCGCGACGCCCACGGTGCTATGCAGCAGATAATTGGAGTGGCGGAGGACATAACGAAATGGAAAACAGCTGACGAGCAGCGCCGTGCTGCCAACCGACGCCTCGCGGAGCAGAACCACTTGTTTCGCCAAGTTATTGATACAACGCCTCACCTGATTTATCTGAAGGATGAGCAAGGCAACTATTTGCTCGCCAACCGCGCCACAGCAGACTTATTTGGCCTAAGCACCGCCGAAATCATCCGCACAAATCCGTCGCAACTTCCTGTTAATGCAGAGGAAGCCGCCGAATACCTACAGTTTGATCGGCAAGTAATCACCACGGGGCGCGAAGTAGTAGGCGAAGACAAGTTTACTCAGGCCAATGGGGATGTGATGTGGTTCTATAGTATAAGAAGGCCATTTGAACTAGCCGATGGCACAGTGCAAGTGCTTGGTGTTTCCAGCAACATCACTGAGCTGAAGCAGGTACAGAATGCGCTACGGGAGGCGAAGGAGGCTGCGGAGGAAAATGCCAATACCAAGCAGGCTTTTCTGGCCAACATGAGCCACGAAATTCGCACACCCATGAACGGGGTGTTAGGCTTGGCTTCGCTGCTGGCCAAAACGCCCCTGGATGAGCAGCAAAGCCAATATCTGGATCATATCCGCCATTCTGCCGAGAACTTATTAGTAGTTATTAACGACATCTTAGCCATGGCACAACTCGGAGCCGGCAAGATTCGGCCGGAAGCAACGCACTTTGATTTGCGTGAGGTGTTGCAAGCTAGCCTACATTCTCTGCAACCCCGGGCAAACGAGAAAGGAATCGTTCTTCAGCTCGAAGAGCCCTCGGCGCAAGTGGCGACGTTTGTAATCGGAGATCCTTACCGGTTACGCCAAGTTTTACTCAATTTGCTCAGCAATGCCGTTAAGTTTACCAACGACGGGACTGTGTGGCTTAGTTGCCGTTTGCTAACCGAATCGGAGGATGAGGTACGCTTTGAATTTAGCGTGCGTGATACGGGTATTGGAATTCCAGCGCATCAACTCAAGAATGTATTTGAAGCCTTTACTCAAGCCTCTGATAGTACAGCCCGCGAATACGGGGGATCAGGGCTAGGCTTAAGCATCTCACGTGGCTTAGTGGAGTTGTTACGTGGCGAGATTACAGCAGAGAGTCAGCCTAACGAAGGCAGTACCTTCCGCTTTAGCCTGCCTTTCGCGCCGGCTTCGGCCGACGCCATACCTGTGCCCTCTGCCCTGCCAGAGTCGCACTACCAAAGCCTAGGAGATAGACGCGTACTCCTCACTGAAGACAATCGCATCAACCAGATGCTGGTAGAGGTGATACTCCGAAACTGGGGCATGCATGTGGATACGGCTAGTACCGGCCAGGAGGCTATAGCGTTGTTCCAGCAGCATCGCTATGACGTTGTATTGATGGACATTCAGATGCCTGGCCTGGATGGAGTAGCAACGACGAACTTGCTCCGCCAGCATGCCGATCCTGAGCGGGCCGCTACCCCAGTCATAGCACTTACGGCCCACGCTATGCCCGGCGAAAACGAGCGGTACCGCGCGGCGGGCCTAGATGGCTACCTATCGAAGCCATTCCGCGAAGAAGATCTATTCCGGGTTATGGCAACGGCCCTGCAAGAGCGGCCGCAAGTGACGCAACTACCAACTGTTGCCCCGGTGCAGGAACCTGCGGAACCGCTATATGACCTCAGTAGTATCCGGCGCTTGACGCATGACAACGAAGCCTTTGTACGTCGTTTGGTAAATCTTTTCATTCAGACTACCCCGCCTTGTGTGCAGGACTTAGAAAAGCACTTAGCCGACCAACAATGGGAAGCGCTAAGCGCTGCGGCCCACCACTTAAAAAGCTCGCTCGACGGCTTACAGATTAAACCGCTACACGATACTATTCGCCAGATAGAAGCTTGTAAGCTAGCTCCTACTGATCTGACAGCCGTCGAGACGCAAGTAGCTAGGGTTCGGGATGTGACTACGCGAGTAATTGCCCAATTGCAAGAGGAGTTTCCGAATTAATTAGGTAAATAGGAGTCAGTGGAGTAGCAAATACCTGTAGGTTTTTCGAAAAGAACATAATTATACTAAACTCATTTGCTTGTTCTTGAGTTAACCTATCAAAGTAGTCAGTATCTTGTAATCATCTTTTTCGGTTGCTAGCGAGGCTGGCTTTTCACTTCTCCTAATACCTACTCCGATGTCTCTTTTGATTTTCTTTGGACTGATCCTCGCCACTGCTCTTCTTGCCATCAATACCGTTGATAATATCAAAGCAATGCTGACTCCTCAGCCGGTACGTGCTAACAATGGCTAAATAAAGGCTAACAGCCTTTTGTTGACAGCGTCTTCCCACCAGAAGGCGCTGTTCTTTTTTGCTGGCTACCCATCAACTCACCTGCTTGGTGATAGCCCATAAAAAAAGCAGCCACTGGCTGCTTTTCAGTTGATTGGTTAGGAAGACGCGAAAATTAGCGGATAACTAACTTGCGCATTTCGCTGGTGTTATCGGAAGCGATTTTAATATAGTACAAGCCGCCTGCAAACTTCGTCAAATCCAGCGTCTTGGTATAGCGGTCATTCAGTTCGCTCAAGTTTTCGCGGTATATAACGGAGCCGATGACGTTCAAAATTTGAAGCTCTAAACGACGGCCTTCGAATCCATTGATAGCAACATGAACTATACCCGTACTTGGGTTAGGATAGACCAGCATCGATTTATCGTCGCTTGCCCGCGAAGTCGCCATGACCCGTTCGGTCACCGGCTGCGCCAGCGCAGCAGGAGCGCTGCTACGTGTTGCACCTAGGGTCAACACGGTAAGTAAACAAAAAAAATGTAATCGTTTCATCATAGGAATACGCGGGTGTAAACAAGGGCGCGCAGAATACGGTACTTAACGTCTGCCACTTAATTAGGTTTACAAAGGTAGAGAGAATCATTCATTAAATGTCTTGAATATAATTCTTCTTTGTGAAAGTTGGCGCTTTTTTCCTCGTATTCACTTCTTTATCCACTTTAATTCGCTCAGTAAGTTGGACGTTCTCATTATTGGCGGCGGCCTAGGTGGCCTGACAGCAGCCTTAGACTTAGCGGCACGCGGCCATGAGGTGACCGTAATAGAACGCAAAAAATTTCCGTTTCATAAAGTTTGCGGAGAGTACGTCTCCAACGAGGTACTACCCTACTTACGACGTCTCGGTGCCGACCCGGGCGTATTAGCACCGGCGCAGCTTACGCGCTTCTTACTTAGCTCGCCAGCCGGGCGCACACTTACCACCTCCCTCGACCTAGGCGGGTTTGGCGTGAGTCGCTATTCGCTTGATCATTATCTTTATCAGTTGGCGGCAGAGCGTGGGGTTGTGTTTCACCAAGCGGCCACGGTAACCGATGTAACGTTCGACTCAACCGCCGACCACCATCAGGTGCAGCTAGCCGACGGACGACAGCTCACGGCGCGGGTGGTGCTAGGGGCATATGGCAAGCGCACCAACTTAGACCGGCAACTCCAGCGCGCTTTTTTTCAGCAACGCTCGCCCTACCTTGGTGTGAAATACCACCTGCGGCTAGCCTACCCGCGCGACGTAATTGCGCTGCACAACTTTGCCGATGGTTACGCAGGCATCTCCGCCATTGAGGATGACAAGTTTTGCTTTTGCTACCTGACCACGCGGCAAAACCTCAAAAAGCACGGCACCATTCCGGCGATGGAGAAGCAGGTGCTAGCTCGCAATCCGCTGCTGCGCCACATTCTGCAAGAAGCGGAGTTCCTGTATCCGCAGCCGGAAGTAATCAACGAAATATCGTTTGCTTCTAAAAGTTGCATCGAAGACCATGTGCTAATGTGCGGCGATGCAGCCGGCCTTATTACGCCGCTTTGTGGCAACGGCATGGCTATGGCTATTCATGGGGCCCGGCTTGTGGCACAACGTACCCACGAGTTTTTGCTAGGGCAGCTAGGTCGGACGGCGATGGAGAACCACTACCGGCACGATTGGCACCAGCAATTTGCAGCACGGCTCCGCGTAGGACGTTTGGTACAGCGCTTATTCGGACAGCCTACTTTGAGCGAGGCCGTTGTAGGGGGCTTGCGTCATTGGCCAGCGGCGGTGCAAGCGATTATGCGGCGTACGCACGGGCAACCATTTTAGCACCAAATTTTACCAGGTGGACGGCCTGACCACTGCCCAGTTAAATTGCGTATACTGCGATTAATGACCACGTTTCTATGTGCCATTGGCACGGCCACCCCTCCGCACCTTATTCCTCAGCCTAAGATTGCCGACTTCATGGCGACGGCGCTGCAACTCGACGCATCTGATACGCGCAAGCTGCAAGCCTTGTACAGAGTGTCTGGCATTGGCCAGCGCTACTCCGTTCTGCCTGATTATGGTCGCACAAACGGGGAGTTTACGTTTTTTCCTAACACCCCTGACTTAGAGCCGTTCCCAACGGTGGGTCAGCGCATGGGTGTGTACCGGGAGCATGCCTTGCCGCTGTCGGTAGCGGCCGTACAGGATTGCTTGCGCCAAGTGCCGGATGTTGAGCCAAGTGCCATTACGCACCTGATTACAGTGAGCTGCACAGGTATGTACGCGCCTGGCTTAGATATCGAGCTAGTAGCAGCACTAGGGCTATCCACGGCGGTGCGCCGCACGTGTGTCAATTTTATGGGCTGCTATGCGGCATTCAATGCCTTGAAGCTAGCCGACGCATTCTGTTTGGCCGATCCCAAAGCCTGCGTGCTGATTGTATGTACAGAGTTGTGTACCATTCACTTCCAGAAAAACAAAGAGGAGGATCATCTCGTCTCAAACGCACTGTTTGGCGATGGTTCGGCGGCGGCCTTGGTACGGAGCCGCCCCGCTGAGCAAGGACCTAGCTTGGAACTTGCCGCGTTTCATTGCGAAATAGAGTCGGATGGCCATAAGGATATGGCGTGGCATATCAACGACTTCGGCTTCGAGATGACGCTGTCGTCGTACGTACCGCGCATGATTCAGCGGGGCATTCGGCAGCTAACTGATGGGTTACTGGCAAAGCTGCCCGTAGAGTTGGCCGACATTCATGCATTTGCCATTCACCCCGGCGGACGCAAGATCTTGGAAACCATTGAGCAAGAGCTAGGTCTTACCGCCCAAGACAACCGATTTGCTTACCAAGTGCTGCGCGAGTACGGCAACATGTCGTCGGCAACGGTACTGTTCGTGTTGCGCGAGCTACTGCAAAGTCTTACCCCCGCCAACAACCAGGACCCCGTGCTGAGCTTTGCCTTCGGCCCAGGCCTAACCCTGGAAGCGATGTTGCTAACGGTGGCGTATTGCTCCTGTGCAACGGTTGACAGTGCCGTGAGCAGCGCGGTAGAAAAGGCTTAGCAGGACGATGGATCTTCGCCAGCGCGCTACGGAAGAGGAATTGATGGACAATCTAACGCTAGCTTCCGACGATCTTCGTCAGAACCTAGATGAGCTGGAAACCATTAATACGTGGCTTGGGGGCTACGAACCCATCTTGCAAGCATTCAGTTCGTTGGAGAAGTCCTTTCCTGAAGCCCCTGCGCTGCAAGTAGCAGACCTAGGGAGCGGGGGCGGCGACACGCTACGGCGCATTGCGAAGTGGGGCCGACGGCGAGGCGTGAAGCTGGCGCTCGTTGGCGTTGATGCCAACTCCTTCATGCTGGACTATGCTGCCGCACGCAGCCAGAGCTACCCCGAAATTCGGTACGAGCAAGCCGACGTATTCAGCTCTAAGTTCCAAGCGCAGCAATACGACATTATTACGGCGAGCTTATTTTGTCATCACTTTCCCGACGCGCAACTCGTCACGCTTCTGCGTGCATGGCAGCAGCAGGCTCGCCGCTGTGTTATTATCAACGACTTGCATCGGCATTGGCTGGCTTACTACAGTATCAAGTGGCTTACGCGGCTGTTTCGCGGCTCGTATTTAGTACGGAATGACGCGCCGCTTTCGGTAGCCCGCGCTTTCACCCGCCACGATTGGCAGCGCCTTCTGCAACAAGCTGGCATTAAGAAATACCGCTTGCGTTGGCGCTGGGCCTTCCGCTGGCAAGTCATCTTATGGAGTGACTGATTGGCTTCGCACTGAGTGATTGTTCTCGTACCTTACCCGGCTGTCTTGCTCAGTCACTCAGTCACTCAGTCACTCAGTCACTCAGTCACTCAGTCACTCAGTCGAACAGCACAGCGGCGACACGAAAGGTATTGACGTGAGATTCAACGATATCGGCGAGCCGCTCGGAGTAGCCGCCACCCATGCACACCACTACCGGGAGCTGATGCCGGTGACATAGCTCGAGCACCAACTCGTCGCGCTGCTGGCAGCCTGTTCGCGTCAAGGCCAGGTGACCAAGCTTGTCGGTGGCTAGTACATCGACCCCAGCTAGGTAGAAGACGAAGTCGGGCGCTACCTCATGCAATAGACGGGGCAGCGTATCGCCCAGCAAAGCTAGGTATGCTGCATCATCAGTTCCATCGGGCAATGGTAAATCCAGGTCAGATTGTTCTTTACGGTGCGGGTAGTTGCGGGCACCGTGCATAAAAAAAGTAAACACCCGCGGCTCATGCTGAAAAATGGCTGCCGTGCCATTTCCCTGGTGCACATCGAGGTCTACAATCAGAATCTTTTGAACACGCGGTTCATGCGCCAGCAGGTAGTGCGCAGCGGCAGCTTGGTCATTGAGCAAACAAAACCCTTCGCCCCGATCGGCAAAGGCGTGGTGCGTACCACCTGCCACATTGAGCGCAACACCGTGGTGCAAGGCACGCCGAGCGCATTCGATGGTACCACCCAAAATGGTTACTTCTCTTATAAACAGCGCTTCTGACCACGGGAAACCTGTTGCGCGTTCTTCTTGGCGCGTGAGCTGCCCATGCTGCAGCCGGTGATAATAGTCGGCCGTATGCGTGCGCAGAATATCTTCTTCAAGTGGTGGCGTCGGCCGAAAGAAATTAGCTTCCGTGACGATGCCTTCACGCAGTAGCTGCTCGGGCAGCAGCTCGTACTTGAGCATTGGGAAGCGGTGCCCTGCAGGCAGCGAATGAGCGTAGCAAGGCGCCCATGCAATAGGAAGCATACGTTGTTGTAAATGGGACCACAAGGACACAAGCACTAGCAGACCTAGGTACGGCAGAAGTGGTGCGCCCGTCCACTTGCACAACCAGTAAGGAAGGCAGTCGAAAGGGCTACAAACAAAAATAACCGCCAGCGGGGCGGTTACTTTCGGACTCCTGGCTTTCTTGTGAGGCGTACTGGGCTCGAACCAGTGACCTCTACCCTGTCAAGGTAGCGCTCTGAACCAACTGAGCTAACACCCCAAAAGCCATCTGGCGGCGGCCGGAAGGAAGTAAAGATATGGATTTGACCGGCATTTAAAATAGATTTCGGAAAAATATTTAAAGAGTCCGGCGAGGGGCTGTCGCAACCTTCTTGATAGGCACAAGTATAGCGTTACACAAACGTCTTATGTGCTAGCTGATACCCCCGTCATCTATGAAAAAGCTTCTTCTCTTTTTCGCGCTTTGCCTTGCCTCTACCACGTTCGTTCGGGCACAAGAAGGCCCTCCTGGTATCCGTTCGTCCACTGATTACGGCACCGGCACCAACGATTCGCGCAATAACGGCTTTGGCATCAAAGGCGGTTGGAACCTGGCCGGCGTGCGCGGCGACAACAAAAGCTCTCTCACCAACCGCAACAACCTCAACGGTTTTTTGGCAGGCATTTACGCCCAATTTGCGCTAAATGACGCCTTTTCTATTCAGCCAGAATTCCTGTACTCGCGCAAAGGCTACGAGGCCGACCCAAGCGGCGCAGCCGTGCTGCTACGGAAAACCCAGCTCGATTATCTACAGGTACCCGTGCTGTTCGTGTATAACTTTCTCGACAATGTGAGTGTGCACGTTGGACCGCAGGTTGCCTTGCTGATCAATGCCAAGAACTCAACCTTAGATACCAGCATCAGCCAAGCCGGCTTTCATAGCCTCGACTACGGCGCCGTGGGCGGCCTCGAGGCTCGCATTGGACCAGCCCGCGTAGGCGCCCGCTACGACCTAGGCCTAGCAAAAATCCGGAAGGCTTCGGCCATGCCCATGGGTGATAAGCTCTACAATCAAGCGGTCCAGGTATACCTAGGTCTGGGCTTTTCGCGATAACATCAGCGGCTAGCTGCTTCAGCTAGAAAGGAAGCCTGCGCATGCGTAGGCTTCCTTTTTTGTAATCTTAACCCAGCATCAGACACCGCTATTCTCTATGGTCAGTTACCAAGCACTTAGCGCCAGCTCGCAGGCAATGAATGCCATTAATCATAGCCGGGAGCTGATGATAGAGCACGGCATGGGGATGCTCGGCGCGTGGGCGCTGCTCAATTTGCTAGTGAGCGGCTATTTTGCGGCTCGCACCGATACACGCACCGAGATTCACTACTTCCATCAAATGAACATTGGTTGGAACTTCGTGAATGCGGTGCTTGCCGTGGCTGGCATCTTACGGGCCCACCCCAACCAGGTAGCAGGTATGAACTTGGCTACTAGCCTCACCGAGCAATTTACCACCGAAAAGATCTTGCTATTCAACGCCGGCCTCGACGTGGCGTACTTAGCTTGCGGCAGCTGGCTCCGCGCCCGCGCAGCCTCCGCGCTTCAGCGCCCCGAGCGGCTACTCGGTTTTGGCCAGTCACTCTGGTTGCAAGGCGGATTTCTGCTCTTGTTCGACCTAGGCCTTTATCTGCGCTATCATTCGTTTGCCAACGAACTACTGGGCCTACTTCCCGCCTAGCAGAGCTAGGCCTACGATTTTGCCAAAACGAAAAGCCCCGTTAGGATTACCAACGGGGCTTTTCGTTTTACTGCGTGTTAGTTCTTACGAACGAGGCGCGTGCTGACCTTCTAAGATTTCTTCTACTATCTTCTTGTTGAAGGCCGGAATATCATCGGGCTTGCGGCTGGTGATCAAGCCTTTGTCTACTACTACCTCTTCGTCGACCCAGTGGGCACCGGCGTTCTTGAGGTCCGTTTTGAGGCTAGGCCAGCTGGTCATGGTTTTGCCGTGTACCAGGCCGGTTTCGATCAGCGTCCAGGGGCCGTGGCAGATGGCAGCCACTACTTTACCCGAGCGCATGAACTCGCTAGCGAAGTCTACGACTGATTTCTCTAGGCGCAGCTTGTCTGGGTTGATCTGGCCACCGGGCAGCACAAGGGCATCGTAATCAGCGGCGTTTACTTCGTCAATAGTTTTGTCGACATCTACTTTGTCGCCCCAATCGGTCATGTCCCACCCTTTGATGGAACCGCTTTTCAGAGAAATTACGTCGACGTCGGCGCCCTCGTCTTCGAGGTATTTCTTGGGCTTAGTCAACTCAACTTGTTCGAAGCCGTCGGTGGCAACAATGGCTATCTTCTTGCCTTTCAGTTTATCACTTCCAAAGAGACTCATAATCGTGGTATTGCAGGTGGTGTGGGTGGAAAACGGCGGCATAAGCCACCAAAAAAGCCGAAGCACCTAGGTGCTTCGGCTTTTCTTTAACGCGGCTGAACCGCGACAGTTAGTACATGATTGTGGGTATCACTCGGCCCGCTCGCGCTTCAGCTCTTTGCGCAGGCGGCGCACACGCTCATCGAAGCCATCGGGGTCGTAGCTGATTTCTTCCACGTCGAGGTCGTCCAGCAGCTCCATCAGGTTGTCGGAGTGGTCGGTACGGGTAGCGCTAGTTAGGTTCACGAAGGCCATTTCCGACCACAGCAAGGCTTTTAAGCGCGTACCTTCTTCGTTCCGCATCTGCATTTCTACCACTAGGTTGGAGTTGTCGAAGTGGATAATCTGGCTGCGGATTAGCACGTTTTCGCCGTGATTAGCGGGGCGCAAGTAGGCTAAGTGGTGCTTCGTAACCACCCAACCCGCGCCCGATTTGCTCGCTAGCTGGGTGAGGTTGAGGGCATAATGCTTCAACACATGATCTTCCCGAGCATTGAGAAAATAATCGAGGTACCGGGCATTATTGAGGTGCCCAAACGGGTCGCAATCCTGAAAGTGGATGCGGTGCATAGTTTCCGGCGACTGAGGCAAGGCGGGCATAGGCGGAGAAGCTAGGTCGGAAGGTTAATACGCGAATGTAATAGAGGCGTTTGACCTAGGCCGCTTTTTGCTGCTCAGTCTCCACGGCTTTAGCTTTTCTTTTCAGCGGGTGGGCCCGTCACTTTCACTTTGTCATCCTTACCGACTCCTGACATTACTTCCACGTTGATACCATCAGAAAGCCCAGTTTTTACCATTCGCTTCTGAAACTGCTGCGGTCCGGTCTCGACTTCCACAAACACACTGTCTTTGTTGATCTTACCAAATTGCAGTAGACTTTCGCGCACCGCCAGCACTTGCGTGCGCTTCCCTAACACAATATCGCCGTTTGCCGAATAATTAGCCCGCAAAAACTCGCCGGGCTTGAGCCTCACCTTGGCCCGCACCAAGAACTTGATGGCGCCGTCTTCCAGCACGCCCTTCGGGGCGATGTACTCGAGGGTAGCGGGGAAAGTCTGGTTTTCCAAGGCGCCCACGCTCAGCGCGATGTCCATGCCTTCGCGCACTTTCCCCACTTCACTTTCATCGATTTTACCCTCGAAAATCAAGCTTTGCATGTCGGCCACCGAGGCGATGGTGGTGCCTTCGTTGAAGTTGTTGCGCTCAATCACTGACGAGCCCACTTTCACCGGCACATCGAGCAGCAGGCCCGTGATGGTGGAACGCACCAAATTCAGCGAGCCACCCGTGTTGCGTGAGGCTCCGCGCTGGGCGATCTGCAGGTTGCTTTCGGCCGCTTCGAGCTGTTGTTTTTTGGCTGTATAATCAGCCACGTAGCGGTTGTATTCCTGCTGAGCAATTACTTTTTGGTCGTACAAAGCTTGTTGTCGATCTAGCTCCGTCTTGCTCGTTTGCAAGGCAATGCGCGCGGCTTGAATGCCCGTTTGGGCCGTATTTACGTTCGCGGCACTAGCCACCGTGCGAATGCGGGCAATCAGTTGGCCTTGCTTCACCGGCTGGCCGGCTTCCACGTACAGCTCCTCCACAATACCTGATACCTGCGGTTTGATTTCTACCTCACGGCGCGGCACAATGCTGCCCGTAGCGACCGTCTTCTTCACGATGTCGGTCACAAACGGCTTCTCCGTTTCATACGTTACCGGGTCGGTATGCGCTTGGCGGTAAAAGTAATAGCCCAACCACCCAAAACCCGCCAGTACTAGCAAGAGCAACAGCCCCAGGAAAACTCTTTTCATCGATGTAAAATAGTGTACCGATCCGTAACCTCTAGTAAGGTTTTATGAATTTCTTATCTGCCTGCTTGAAGCAGGCCTTTACGCTGAAGGCAGAATTCCCAATCCTTAGAGATCAAGATCTTGCTGTAAAAACCAAATTCATTCATCCTTTAAGGCAATTACTGGCTGCACCTGAGCCGCTTTGGCAGCCGGAACGAGGCCGGCTATTGCGCCCGCTACCACTAGCAAGGCCACGGCCGTGAGGGCCACACTAACGTCTACCTGCGGGTTGGCAAAGAAGCCTATTTCCTGCCCCGCAATCAGGGTGTTAATGCCCGCCATGAGTGCCGTGCCGAATAGCAGACCTAGCATACCCGCCGCCGCCGTGATGACGATACTTTCTTGTACAATCAGACTCACAATGCTCCACGGCGTGGCGCCTAGTGCTTTGCGTATTCCGATTTCCTTCGTGCGCTCTTTCACCACAATGAGCATGATATTACTCACGCCAATGATGCCGGCGAGAATGGTGCCGATGCTCACCAGCCAGCTGAAGCTAGATATACCTAGGAATAAGCCTTGTACGCGGCTATACTCTTCCTCCACGTTGGCCGAACCAAAAGCGCGTTCATCTGTCGGCGCTACCTTGTGCTGCTGAGCTAGCACCTGCTTGACTTTGACCTCGACTTCCTTGGCGGGAACCCCCGGCTTGGGGATGAAGGCAAAGAAGCCCACTTGATTCGGCTTGTTGAAGGTGTTTTGCAAGGCGGTGAGCGGAATATAAATCGTTTGGGCATCTTCCTGGGCCTCCTCGGCCTCGCCGCTACCCTTGAACACGCCCACCACCCGGAAGTAGATGCCCTTGATGCGAATGTCTTGACCGATTGGGTTCTCACTGCCAAAGAGCACCTCTACCACCCGCTCACCGATAATGGCAATTTTGCGCCGCTCCCGAATATCCGGCTCATTGATAAACCGGCCTTCGGTGAGATTCACGGGGCGTACGGCCGGAAAAGCGGGGTACTCGCCTTTCACAGAGAAGGTAGAGCTTTTGGCGCCGTACTGAATGGAGAAATCTCCGTCTAAGGTGTTGCGTGGTAGCACGAGTGCTGCCTCGGGCACGCCACGCTGCAAGGCGGTCACGTCGTCGTTGGTGAACTGGATAAAGCGCCCCACTTTCAGGCCGGCGTAGGGTACGCTCGTGCGCTGTGACCACACGAACACAGCATTTTTTGCCACGTTGAATTGGCGCTCGACCCCGTTGCGCAAGCCTTTGCCAGCACCTAGCAACACCACTAGCATGAAAATACCCCAGAAGACCCCAAAGGCCGTCAGGCTGGTGCGCAGCTTATGCCGCCGCACCGTTGCCCATATTTCCCGCCATTTATCTAGGTCAAACATGGCTTCTTCTATTGATCCATTGACAGATTAGAAACTACAGCTCCCCTCCTTTTTTAAGGAGGGGTTGGGGGTGGTTAAGGTTGGGAGAACGATGCTAGCCACTAGAAGCTAGCTTTGTTCTCCCAACCTTAACCACCCCCGGCCCCTCCTTAAAAAAGGAGGGGAGCTAGCAACTAACTCTAGCTTCTCTGATTTTAAGTACATGGGTATTAATCTGCTCTTAGGGCCTCGATGGGTTTAATGTTGGCAGCTTTCAGAGCAGGAATCAACCCGGCAACTGCTCCGGCTATGACCAGCAGCACAACGGCCGTAACAGCCACACTGGGGTTAACCTCAGGTCGGTCGAAATAGGGAAGCTCGGCACCCGTTTTCTCGATGCCGTAGCGTGCAGCAGCTATCAAGCCCACGCTAGCCAGCAAACCTAGGCCACCAGAAACGCCCGTAATCACAATGGCTTCTTGCAGAATCAAACTCACAATGCTCCACGGGGTGGCGCCGAGAGCTTTGCGCACGCCGATTTCGCGGGTGCGCTCCTGCACGATGATGAGCATGATGTTGCTTACCCCCACCACGCCCGCTACCAGCGTGAGCACGCCAATAACCGACACGAACAGGCGAATGCCGGTAAACAGCCCCAGAAAGCGCTTGCGCTGCTCTTCGGTGTTCTCCAGTTGCAACGCCTGAGCGTCGTCGGGGTTGAAGTGGTGCTGCCCGGCCAACAATAGGCGAACCTTATCAGATAGTACCTGCACCGGCACGCCGTCGCGGGTGCTCAGCACGAGCAACTGCACTTGGTTGTACTGGTTGAAGGTTGCTTGGAACGTGCTGAATGGTGTGTAGGCGCGCTCTTCGTTGCGGCCGTTATTTTGGGTGGTCGTAAAAATGCCCACCACGCGAAACGACACGCCGCGCACCTTCACGTATTGCCCAATGGCATCCTCATCGCCGAATAGCACCTTGCGTACCCGCTCGCCTAGGATAATCACTTTGCGGCGCTCCAACAGGTCCAGAGGGCTAATCAGGCGACCAGCAGCTAGCTTTTCACCGTTGAGGCGAAAGAAATCGCCATCGGCCCCAAAGACTTGGTAAGAACCGTTTTTAGCTCCGCGCTCAATGGTGTACTCGCCCGTTAGGCGGTTGCGTGGGGCAATCAGCTCCACATCACCAATCTGCCGGCGGATAGCTTTCATGTCGTCGTTCGTGAGTTTCACCTGACGACCCGGTTGCAGGCCTTGCCACGGCAACGATACTTTGCCTCCGCTGATAAACAAGCTATTAGGAGCGCTGCCGAAGTTTTTCAGCACGCCGTTTTCCAGTCCCTTTCCAGCTCCAAGCAGCAGTACCAGCATGAAAATGCCCCAGAATACCCCGAAGGCTGTCAGGAAGGTGCGCAGCTTGTTGCGGCGCATCGTGCCCAGAATCTCCTGCCACTTATCTAAGTCGAACATGCTTCATCGAGCAACTGCTTCATTCAGTGAATCGATAACCGAGTGCATGAGCTATCATACAAGTTGACAGCTCACTAAAACACCGATTCACGGCGTCAATCATTAACAATAATCCCATCACGCATTCGGATGAGGCGTTGGGTTTGGTCGGCAATGTCGGTTTCGTGGGTCACGATGACGACGGTCATGCCTTGGCGGTTCACATCCTTGAAGATATCCATCACTTCTTGCGTAGTCTGGGTATCGAGGGCACCGGTGGGTTCATCGGCGAGGATGAGTTTGGGTTGGCTGATCAGGGCGCGGGCAATGGCGACGCGTTGCTTTTGCCCACCCGATAGTTCACTAGGCAGGTGGTCGGCCCGCTCGCGCAAACCCACCCGATCGAGGTACTCTAGGGCGAGACGGTTTCGGTCGCGCCGACTCACTTTCTGGTAGTAGAGTGGTAGCGCCACGTTTTCCATGGCGTTTTTGAAGCTCAGCAAGTTAAATGACTGAAAGACAAACCCAAGGAACTTGTTTCGGTAGTGCGCGGCTTTCGCCTGCGACAAGTTGCGGTCGATGCGCGTGCCCGCCAAATAGTAGTTGCCGGCATCGAAATCATCCAAGATACCGAGGATATTGAGCAGGGTGCTTTTGCCCGAACCCGATGAGCCCATAATGCTCACCAGCTCGCCTTCGCGCACGTGCATGTCAATCCCTTTAAGTACTGGTAACTTGCTGGGGCCTACCGCATAGCTTTTGCGAATGTCTTCCAGCTTAATCATATAAGGTCAAGAGAAATCAAGGAACTAGCTTTTGAATAGGGGCTCGTTTCTCAAAACTAGACGATAATTTCACTCCTCAATATGGGTGGAGTCCTAATTTGTTATTTCATACCCTATATAGTAAAAACAAAAACTCGACAGTAGCCTAGCTTTCGCATGGTACTACTGTCGAGTTCGGCAAGGAAAAGCTAGGTAATTAGTTAGAGGCTTTGCGTGCCTGCATCTGGGCTTGAAGCTGCCGCTTCTTGGCTACGTACTGTTTGTACTGAATAGGCGTGAGCGCTGCCCTTAGCTGCGCTTCTGATGAAGCATTGATGCGGCGCAGCTCAGTCGTTAGCGCGGTTTTGTTGCTACCATACTGTTGGCGCGCAGCATTGACTTGCTCCACGGTGCCGTTCAAAATACCGCGCACCTTGGTTTGCTGAAGAGGCGTCAGTTTCAGCTCATCCGTCATCACATCCGTCAGGTCGCGAGCGGCAGTGGGCGCTACGGCCGGGGCGGGTGCGGGCGCTACCGGCACCGACGTGCGGGCTTCGGGAATATCGGCCCTTCGGCGGCGGGCGCAGCCAAAAGTGAGCGACGTGAGCAAGGCTAGAAAGAGAAGAGAGCGGCTACCAGACATAGATGTGCAAAAGGTGAGTGTGCCCCCTGCATACGTGAAAAATTCGGGCATGGCTATGTGTGGGCAAGCACGGCAGCCGCCGCGTCACTGTGCCCTCCGTATTCATCGGTACTTTCTGGGTATAAGTACGGAAAAATGAGGTAGGCGCCAGCAATAACGCAGTCAGATGCAAGGCCTTGATCGTAAGGCATTACTGTCCAGACCCCCTGGTGCACACTTTCCACCTACCCCTCTTCTTTCACCCGCTATGAAACGACTATTCCTCCCCTTACTAATTGGCGTCACGAGCCTAGGCCTGCTGGCCAGCTGCAACGACGACAATGATGGCCCTAACCAACCCATCTCCTTAGGCGTCCCCCTCGCGCAAGTAGCCACTTCTACTGTGCAATGGACGGGCGTGGGTGTTTCGAAGGAAGGTCGCATTTTCGCCAACTTTCCCCGCATGGAAACCGATACTATCCCCTATTCAGTAGCGGAAGTAAGCGGCGCCCAAGCCACTCCTTTCCCGAACGCGGATTGGAACACCTGGAACCCGACGTTATCCGCGCAAAATCACTTTGTGTGCGTGCAGAGCGTAATTGTTGATGACCAAAACTTCTTGTGGGTCCTCGACGCGGCGTCTCCGCAGATGCGCGGTGTGGTGCAGAATGGCGCCAAGCTGCTCAAGTTTGACCTCAGCACCAAGCAGCTTGTGCAGCGTATCAGCTTCCCCGAAACGGTAGTGTACCCCGGTAGCTACCTCAACGATGTGCGCGTGGATACGCAGAAGAAGTTCGCCTACATTACCGATTCCAACATCGGCGCTATTATCGTGGTGAACCTAGCTACGGGGGAAAGCCGCCGGCTGCTAGGGAACGATCCATCTACCAAATCAGAAAACCTGATTTTGACCGTAGAGGGCCGCGTGTGGCGCAACCGCGCCGGTCAGCTGCCTTCGGTGCATTCCGATGGCCTGGCGCTCACCCCAGACCGCGCGTATCTCTACTACCACGCCACCACGGCGCGCACGCTGTATCGTATCGGCACACAGTACTTGCAGGATGCTGCGTTGCCCGGTCCGCAACTCGCTCAGAAAGTGGAAAACCTAGGTCAGACGGAGCCAACCGACGGCATGGAGTTCGACCCAGCCGGCAACCTGTATCTCACGACGATTCAGCTGAATGCCGTAACACGCATCACCCCTGGCAACCAAACCCAGATTGTTTCGCAGAGCACTCAACTGAAGTGGCCCGACAGCTACGCCGTGGGTCCTGATGGCTCGCTCTACGTGACTACCTCGCAGCTGCACATCCCGCGCGCCGAACGCACCGAGCCTTATCGGATTTTCAAGTTCAAGCCGTAGTAAGCAGCTTTAAAACGGATACTAACAAGAACGTCCTGCGGAGCTAGGCTCCGCAGGACGTTCTTGATTTTACCCTTACGAAACTAACCTACCCAATCGGCGGCAGGCTCGCTTCTAGGCGGGAGCGTAGGCGCTCGTGCTGCTTGGGCAACATGAGGTTCGTACCTAGCTCGGCAAGTGGTTCATCCACGGTGAAGCCGGGGTTTTCGGTGGCAATTTCGAAAAGCACGCCGCCCGGCTCGCGGAAGTACACAGAGTGAAAATAGTCACGGTCGATCTGGGGCGTGGGCTGCAAGCCTCTCTCGATTAGCTTCTTGCGGAAGTAGAGTTCGGCTTCGTCATCTTTCACGCGGAAGGCGATGTGGTGTACGGAGCCGCCGGCCGTTACGCTGCGGGCTTCGCCGGGCACTTCCACCAGGTCGATATAGGCGGCGCCCTGTACCGTATCGGTCACGTAGCGGTAGCGGTTTACGTGGCTTTCCAGCAGCGTGTAGCCGAACACTTCGGTCAGAATTTCAGCCGTGGCTTTGATGCTCGCTAGTGTGAGCGTGACCGTGTGAAAGCCTTTCGTAGCGACATCGGCGCCTACTTCGGCGGTCGTCCAGGGCTTGCGCGTGTCCTCTGTTTTCGACACGATGAGTTCTAGCTTTAAGCCATCGGGGTCTAGGAACGTGAGGTACTGCTCCCCGAATTTCTCACTTGGCTTGTTGTAAGTCACGCCGTGCTGCTCGAAGCGCTTCATCCAAAAATCGAAGCTACCAGCCGGGACAGAATAGCCTACTTCGGTCGCCTGCCCAATACCGCGACGGCCAGGCGTGATATGTTCCCACGGAAAAAACGTGAGGATGGTGCCCGCTGAGCCGGTTTCGTCGCCAAAGTAAAAATGGTAGGTGCCGGGGTCGTCGAAGTTGACGGTCTTCTTCACGAAGCGCAAACCGAGCACGTTGGTGTAGAAATCGTAGTTGCGCTTAGCATTGCCAGCAATAGCCGTTACGTGGTGCAGGCCTAAGATGCGAGGTTCCATAGGGAAAGGGTGAATGAGAATCGAGAGAGGAGGAAAGAAAGCTAGGTAAGCTGTTGGTTGCCCGTTAGCGACCAGCAGTTAGCACCTAGCTTGTAAATATCAGCTGGTTAGCCAAGTCTATTTCTTCTTGCGTGATGGTGTGACCCATGTTCGGGTAGATCTTCTCCGTCACCTGCGCACCTAGCCTGGTGAACAGCGCCGTGGAGACACGTACGCGTTCAACCGGCACGTGAAAATCGGGGTCGCTGCTGCCGATGAAAATGGGCGTGCCCCCGAAATCGCCGGCATAGTTGGCCTCAACTACCTGATTGCCGATGAGGCCACCCGTGAAAGCAGCCACGCCACCGTAGCGTGCGGCATTGCGGGCCACGTATTCTAGCGTGAGGCAAGCCCCTTGGGAGAAGCCCATAAAGTAGATATTTTCTTTGCTGATGCCGTGGCGCTCGGCTTCCGTCACGGCCTTGCTCACGGCGGCCAGCGCATCTGAAAGCCACGGCTCGTTTTGGGCCGGCGGCGCCAGAAAAGACTGCGGATACCACGTGCTTTGGCTAGCCTGCGGAGCTAGCAGAGCATAGGAGCTCACGTGCAGGTGTCGGCCTAACGACAGGATATCGGCGGCGCTGCCGCCCCGGCCGTGCAGCATAATCAGGGCTTTGGAAGCACCGCTAAGCGGCTGCCCGGCGGTGCGAATGGGTTCTTGGTGCATACAACCACTGTAAAAAAGCCTAACCAAGGAACCTTGCCAGGCAAAGGACAAAGAACGCGTTTACGCCACGCTCTCACGATGGTTAAATCCTGCAATCAGAGGTAGATTTTATAGCTGAACCAGCGTGCACCTCGTGCAAAAGTGTACCCCGCAACTGCTTTCACTTACCTAGGTATTAGTCGTGAACAAGACCGGGGAGCGCAACTTTGTTTGCTGCGGGCAGCTATCCTACTCAATACCAGCAGCCTGTGTGTGCTAACGGGCTGACGCAAATGCAGGGCGCCAGGGTGCTCAGCAGCGGATCAGCAAAACAAAGAGGTAGCTAGCGGAGGTCGAGAGCACGGCTGATCGATAAAATATACCTCCGAATGCAGAATTCAGCTATGGAACCACACCACTAGCACCAAGACTTTTGCGCTAACAGTTACGGCTGAGCGCCCTCTTTTCTCGCTAAGCTAGACTAAGCGTAGCAGCGGAAAGAGATTGCTGTAGCCTAGGATAGCACCAGCAAGCTAGGCAGGCGCCCGACTCCGCCACACTGCTCCCCATAATCAACGAAGCTCTACCCTGATGGAAACGAACTTGTTTTCACCCCTGCTAATCCGCGAGGTACGCCTGAAAAACCGGCTGGTGATGTCGCCTATGCAGCAGTACAGCAGTCCCGACGGCTTGGTTGGCCCTTGGCACTTGGTGCACCTAGGTAGCCGCGCGGTGGGTGGTGTGGGCTTGATCATCACGGAGGCCACGGCCGTGACGCCGCAAGGACGTAACACGCTTTTCGACACAGGGCTGTGGAATGAGGCGCAGGTGGCCGCTTGGCGTCCCATTGTGCAGTTTGTGCAAGCGCAAGGCGCCAAAATTGCCGTGCAGCTCTGGCACACGGGCGGTAAAGGCAGCCACGCACACCCGGCCGCGGGCTTTCACTACATCTCGCCCGCCGAAGGCGGCTGGATAACAAAGAGCGCCTCTGCCGTGTCGCTGGATAAGCAGCATACTGCGGAGGCCCTCACAGTAGCAGAAATTCAAACGCTAGTTGCCGACTTTGCCGTCGGGGCGCAACGGGCCGTAGCGGCGGGCTTCGATGCAATTGAATTACACGCGGGGCACGGCTACCTGTTTCACCAATTCTATTCGGCCCTGGCCAACCACCGGCACGACGAATACGGGGGCAGCTTTGAAAACCGGATTCGCCTGTTGGTGGAAACAGTAGATGCCATCCGGGCCGTTATTCCGGCGGGAATGCCCCTGCTGGTCCGCCTGTCGGCCGTCGATTTCTCGGAAGAAGAGCATGCCTGGCACCTAGCCGATTCAGTACGGCTGACGGCCGTGTTGCAGCAGCACGGCGTGGATGTTGTCACGGCTTCGGCTGGCGGGTTTGGCATGCCCGATAAGGCCAAAGTGGTGCCGCTATACCAAGTCCCATACGCCGAGCGGATCAAAGCGGACACGGGTATTCTGACGGGAGCCGTGGGCCTGATCACCACACCGGAGCAGGCCAACACGCTCATCACCAGTGGGCAAGCCGACTTGGTATTACTGGCCCGTGAGCTACTCCGCGACCCGTATTTTCCGTTGCGCGCAGCGCAGGACTTGCACCTCGAAGCGTCCGCACCCGTGCCTTATTTGCGGGCTTTTCCAGGGCTAAACCGCTAGGCAAAGGTCTTCGTGCACGAGGCTCGGGTGAGTCAGGGCGCCTAGCCTAGGTGCAGCCGTTGCGGGTTGGTACGACGGACTATCTTCCTACAGTTCTTCTAGCTGAATTGCTTGAGCTGTTGCTTGAATGGCATAACTTTGCCAGATGTCAGCACGAGAAAGTCTCACCGAATACTACCAGCGCTACGGGCGGGGACGACCTGTGGCCGGGCAGGTCACGACGTACCGGATTGAGGATGTGGCTACCCCCGTTTCCTTTCCCCACATTCGGCGCGACTTCTACAAGATAAAGCTGCTGAACAATGCCCAAGGCATCCTGTCGTATGCCGACCGGCAGGTCGAGGTGCAAGCGGCGGCCCTGGTATTTGTTAACCCCTTGATTCCTTACTCCTGGGAGCGCACGGCCGGTCGCGAAACCGGCTACGCTTGCCTGTTCACGGAAGAATTTATCACGCAGCAGCTCAAAACTGCTAGTGTAGCCAATTCGCCGTTGTTTCGGGTTGGTGGGACACCGGTGCTATTTCCGCCCACGGAAGTAGTTCACCGATTGGGGTTTCTGTTCGAAGAGGTGCTGACGGAGATGCAGTCCTCTTACGCCCACAAGTACGACTTGCTGCGCAACTACGTGCAACTCATACTCCACGAAGCGCTTAAGCTAGCACCCGAGACGCCGGTTTATCAGCTGGGCACCTCGGCCGCCCGCATTAGTGCGCTCTTCTTAGACCTGCTGGATCAGCAGTTTCCCTTGGCCTCGCCTCAGCACCCGGTGCTCCTCAAAAATGCGAATGAATTTGCCCGGCAGTTGGCCGTTCATACCAACCACTTGAACAAGGCGCTGAAAGACCAAACCGGCAAAACCACGAGCGAGCATATTGCTGAGAAGATGGTAGCGGAAGCAAAATCGCTGTTGCGTCACAGCAACTGGAGTTTGGCCGAAATCAGCCACTGCCTAGGCTTCGAGCACACCTCCAATTTCAACGCATTCTTCAAAAAGCAAACCGGGCAACCACCCCACGCCTACCGAAAACAACTGGTGTCGCTTTCATAGCTTTTGGATTGATTCGCATACTTTGGACCTAGCCTCGGCCGCGACCTTTGTGGTACTCATCTTAACAACAGAGCACCATGAAAGACAACGCACAACAGAACAACCTAGCGGGTAAAGTCGTCGCCATTACGGGAGCGAGCAGCGGAATCGGGGAAGCAACGGCCTTATTGCTAGCCAGGCAGGGTGCCACGGTTGTGCTAGGCGCCCGCCGCTTGGAACGGCTAGCCGCGTTGGCTGAACGAATTGCCGCAGCCGGAGGACAAGTTGCTTACGCCCAAACCGACGTCAAGCGGCGCGACGACGTCGGCGCCCTCATTCAGTTGGCCGGCGAGCGATATGGAAAACTGGACGTCCTCATCAATAATGCAGGCATCGGCCCAATTTCCCTGCTCGAAGAACTGCGTGTTGAGGACTGGGACGACATGATTGACGTCAACATCAAAGGGCTGCTCTACGGCATTGCAGCCGCGCTGCCTGTCTTCCGGCAGCAAGGTTTCGGGCATTTCGTCAACGTGGCCTCGACGGCTGGACACCGCATCGTGCCGACCATGGCCGTATATGCCGGGACGAAATTCGCGGTGCGCGCCATCTCGGAGGGGTTGCGTCAGGAAGCTGGCGAAAAGCTGCGGGTGACCATCGTTTCGCCAGGTGTGGTGCATACCGATTTCGCCGACTCCATGACTAACCCGGAAATGAAGGCGCAGATCTTGACCATGCGCGACCAGCTAGGCATAGCACCGGAGGCCATTGCTCGCGCCATTGCCTACGCCATCGAGCAGCCAGCCGACGTAGATGTAGGCGAGATAGTTATCCGGCCCACGGCGCAGAGCTAATCGCCACCGCCCTAGGTGCTTTAGCAAGGCTACAGTACAAGTGCTGCCCTCTATAAAAACTACTTCCCCGCGGGTTCAAGTGGCTTTAGCTCGCCAAAAACGGTCGGAATTAACTCTGAGACGGTGGGGTGAATGAAAACATTGTGGCGCATGAAAGTGGCCGTTTGTCGGGCGTACATGGCCGTGATGATGCAGTGGATGGCTTCGTCGCCGCCCGTGCCTACAATGCTTGCTCCTAGGATTTGATCGGTTTCAGCGTGCACCAACACCTTCATGAAGCCTTTGGTTTCGCCCTTCTCCACGGCGCGGCCGACTTTGGTCATGGGCCGCTTACCGATCAGGGCGGGCGTGCCGGCAGCACGTACTTCCGCCTCCGTCAGGCCTACTTTAGCAAAGGGCGGGTCGAGGTAGATAGCTGACACTGGCAGCCGGTCGCTCACGCGGCGTGGCTCATGGTCGAGCAGGTTGGCAGCCACAATCTCGAAGTCGTTGTAGGACGTGTGCGTGAAAGCGCCCCGGCCATTGCAGTCGCCCAGCACCCAAATGCCCGGCACGGCGGTGCGCAGCTCCTCATCTACGGGTAGGTAGCCGCGGGCATCGGCTGTCAGCCCAGCTTTTTCCAGCTGCAGATCATCGGTGTTGGGCTGGCGGCCCATGGCTAGCAGTAGGTGCGAGCCCCGGCTCGGCTCGGGATCTTCCTCGCAGCTAACGTGCACTACCGGCTGGCCACCATCCAGCCCCACACTGATGCACTCTGCCCCGAGGCGAAGCGTAATACCTTCACTGGTAAGGATATCAGCCACCGCGGCGGCAACGTCCTCGTCATCGTGCGGGAGTAAGCGCGGGCTGCGCTCCACGATAGTTACCTGGGAGCCTAGCCGCCGAAACAGCTGGGCAAACTCCAGCCCAACCGCGCCGGCTCCCACCACCACCAGGTGTGTGGGCAGTTCTTCCAATGCTAGGATGGTGCTGCTGGTTAGGTAGGCTACTTGCTCCAAACCAGGCAGCGGCGGAATGGCCGGGCGGCCGCCTACGTTCAGAAAAATATGCTTGGCTTCCAGCACCGCATCACCCACTTGCATAGTAGTAGGCGACAGGAATTTGGCCGTATCCCGGAAAACAGTGCAGCCGGGCATATTTGTGAGCCACTTTTCCAAGCTGGCGCGCGAGGCGGCCACGATGGAATCTTTGCGTGCTATTACCTGAGCTAGGTCTACCGTGAATTCATTGGCTGATGGCAGACCGTAGTCCGCAGCTTGGCGTAGCGTGTGCGCCGCTTTGGCACTGGCAATGAGCGCTTTGGTCGGGGTGCAGCCCGTGTTGACGCAGGTACCGCCAAAGTTTTTCCGCTCCACGAAACCGACCGTCCAGCCTGCCGCCGTGAGCCGGCCGGCCAGCGAAGGGCCAGCCTGACCAGCCCCAATTATCAGTGCATCAAAGGAATGATTCATGGTCGTTACGCGGCTTAGGTGACACTCTTCGACGGCAGCTTGCCGTCTCGGAAACGCCCCGTAAGATACCCAACCTCCGCTATACTGCACCACGGTACATGCCACCGTCTACGCCCAAGGCGAGGCGTTGCTACTGCCAGCCAGGTTACGGCACACGCATATGGCGCAGCCGACAATTCCCTAGTGCCAGATAAGACGACCATTACTGAAGGTGAGCCGTTTTGGCCTGGAGCTGCTTCTATCAGACAAGCAAGTAAGTAGTTACTCCAGCGTAACGCAGACTTTCCCCTGTACATGGTTGTTGGCGACTTGCCGCAAGGCCTCTGGCAGGAGAGCGAAGGGCCACGTGCGCGCCACATGCACATGCAGCTCGCCGGTGGTAAGCCGCGCCGCCACTTGCTGCAAATTGGCCGGACACGCCACGAACTGAAAACGCTTAAGACTCACCCCATACGCTAGGGCCAATGCAGCGAGGTCATTCGACAGATCGGAGCGCAGACTGATGAGCATTCCACCCGCCTTAATAATGGGTATCGAATGACGGCTGGCGTCGCCCCCTAGGGTATCCAGCACCACATCGACGGGCGCCATCACCTCATCTACTTGCTGCTGAGTGTAGTCCACGTGCTCGTCGGCACCTAAGGACAGCACGAACACCCGGCTTGCCCCCGAGGAAGTTCCTATCACATACGCCCCTAGCTCTTTCGCCAGCTGCACCGCAAAATGCCCCACTCCACCCGCGGCAGCATGAATAAGGATCCGCTGCCCGGGCTGCAAATGCGCGGTGTTAGTTAAGGTTTGCCAGGCCGTGAGGGCCGCCAATCCAGCCGCGGCGGCCTCTGTATGGCTCAAGCTAACCGGCTTCAAAGTTAGCTCACGCGCTGGCGCCACCACGTATTCGGCATACGTGCCGCCGGGCGCCGGGAAGTTCACCACGCCAAACATGGCCTGTCCAATCAGGTCTTCGGCTACTCCCTCCCCCACCGCTACCACGACACCCGATACGTCCCAGCCCGGCACTAGTAGCTCTTGGTGCTGCAAGGCTGCGTAAACGCCCCGACCATATGTAGTTTGCACATCGATGGGATTGAGGCTGAGCGCGTGCACGTGCAGCAGCACTTGTCCGGCGCCGGGGCTAGGTACGGGCAGCACAATGGGGCGAAGGTCATCGATGCCAGCGGTACCAGTAAGCTGAAACGCTTGCATGAAGGGTTGGTAAGCAGCGGAATACATGCGTGGCCGGGTGACCTAGGCCACCATTAAGTTGGGCGCGGGAAAGCGGTATTGGGTGCGGGTTTGCTCCTTGAAGTGAGAAAACGTGACGCCAGTGCAACGCTTGAAGAGCTTGCTAAAATGCGCGACATCCTCGAAGCCAAGCTGGTAGGCGACTTGCTTCAGGGAGGCATCGGTGCGCGCCACCAAGCGTTGCGCTTCCAGCACGATACGGCTCCGGATATGGTCACTGGCAGGCCGACCGGTTTCCTTGCGCACACTCACGCTGAGGTGGTTAGGCGTCACATGCAACTGATCGGCGTATTCGGCCACCGATTTCCACTTGGTATAGTTTCCTTCCAGCAGCTGCTGAAAACGACCAAACAACCCGAGCTGCACTAGGGGTCTAGCTACTCCGAACTGCTGTTGGCGCAGACGGGTGCAGTAGAGCAACAGCGTTTTGAGATACGCACGAAGCAAGTCGTCGCGCAACAGCGACGCGCCATCAGCCTGTCGCTTCATGCTGGAAAGCAAAAAGTCCAATTCGGCCGCTTGCTCGCCTGACACTTGCACGGGTTCCTCGGCGTTGGCGTTGTGGAATAGCTGGAATAGCAGCAACTCCCGTTCGTGGTCCGTTAGGCAGGCAAAGGCATCGGTGAACTGCAGCACTTGCCCTTCAGCCCACTCGGGCAGGTTAGGCCAGGTTGGCTGGCCGGGCGCTACAAAGTATAGCTCCGTAAGACCTAGGTCCTGCGTCAGGGGCAGAGTGGTCGATTGGCCTGCTCCTTCCAGCAGCACCACGGTGTAATGCTGCGCATCTTGGGCGCGGAGGTTGCCCGATTGTTGGCGAAATCTAGCCAGGGAGCTGACATCAAACTGCGGCGACTCGCTTCGGTGGAAATTCAGCGTCGTTCTCATATGCTGACGGAAGCTAGGGTGGCAAGGTGCCGCCGGTAGTCGGATGGCGTGGCGTGGTAGTGCTTTTTGAACAGCTTGTTCAGGTGGCACACATCCGTAAAAGCTAGCTCTTCAGCTATTTGCGACACCGTGAGGGTGCTTAGCTGCAACCTAGCTTCCACCAGCATCAGCTTGTAGCGCAAAATGTATTGGCCCAGCGACTCGCCCGTTGCCTGTTTGAACAAAGCGCTCAGGTGACTAGGCGAGTAAGAAAACTCATCGGCTAGCCGCTCCACACGCAGGCAGTCGGGCTGCGCGATGTGGCGCCGGATATAGGTAATCAGGCGCTGCATGGCTTCTTCCGCGTACGAGGGCACGCGGCGCATCTTCGGCATACTACTCACCAGCTGGCGCCCCATGATGCTGAGCACGGCTCCCATCAGCGACTCAGCCAACGTATCATTGAAGGGCGTCCCACGGTTGTCGGCTTCGGCAAACAGGATGGCGAGCAATGCATCGAGTTGCTGCTGTTCCGTAGGGGTGAGTTCAATGTTGCCTAGCAGCCCCAGCGACGCATGCAGCGTCGAATCACGTAGCAGTTGCCAAGCGCCGGTGTGAATGCCGCTGGCTGTGAGTTGGGTAAGGTAATCTTCCGTGAACTTTAGCACGCCAAAGCGGGTCGGCTCCGCAATGGTAAATGAATAGGAATCGGCGGGTCCAAGCAGAAACAGGTCGCTGGCACGGTAAGCTAGCTGGTGATTATTCACGACGTATTCGCCGTGCCCGCTGCGGATCTGAATAAGCTCGAAGTGGTTGCGCAGGTGCCGGAAGCTGGTCCAGGTCGTTGCCTCAAACTCTTCCAGCACTAAGGGGTCGTGTTGGATGTGGCGTTTCATCATGTAGAATAGCCGTTGGTTCGGCTACTACTTCACCAATCAGGTGCCAGCCAGCTATTTAGCGCGGCTCAACTATAAAATCAGCAGCAAGTAGCTGAACTACATATATTTAACTAACTTATCAATATAGACCTTACCTACTGCGGAACCTCCAACATACTAGAGGCTCCATTATATTGGAGGCACCGTTGGACGAATAGACCTTTCTTGCTGAGCTTTGTTCCATAGCGTCCCACTTCCTTCCGAAGCAGGTGGATGAGCGGTGTTCCGGGAGTTTTCTTACCGGCAGGCTACCTCATCTTACCGCCCTTTCCTTACCACACCCCATGCAGCTAAGCCCCTCTTCCGAACCTAGCCCTGCGGTTGTCCTCATTGTTGAAGATGAGTTTTTGATTGCCAACGACCTGCAACGCATTTTGGAAAAAGCGGGCTACCAAGTCCTCGGCCTAGCTGAGTCGGTAGCGGCGGCGCAGGCACTCGTCGCCCAAGCCACGCCCACGATTGTCTTGCTCGATATCTTTCTGAAAGGCGAGGCAACCGGCATCGACCTAGCCCACTGGCTACGGCAGCAGCACATTCCGTTCGTGTATCTATCGGCTAACCTGACCGACAGCGTGTTGGAAGCCGCAAAGGTGACCGAGCCATTTGGCTTTCTCAACAAGCCCTTCCGCGAAAAAGACGTGCTGACGACACTAGAAATTGCCCGCTACCGTCACGCCCACAGCCAAGAGGAGAAGCTCCGCCAGCAACAGCAAACGCAGATAGCCGTCAACAACGCCATCATCTCCATCCGCGACCGGGATCAGCTGTGCCTAGCTATTGCTGCGCAGATCAACCAACTGGTGCCGTTCACGGTGCTCAACCTGCGCATGGGCCTGCCCGAGGAGCAGTCTTTTTACTGGGTCATGCTGCGCAAAACGGCACTGGGCACGTTTGAGCGCATCCACTTACCCGAGCTGCTAGGTCGCGACGCGCCCCAGGATCTGCTGGCCAAGCTCACCCAACAGGCGCCCGACCAGCTCGGGGAAGAAACGGGCATTTTCAGCGGCGCGGCGTTCGAAGAACTGTGCCAGCGCTACCCGACGGCGCGGGCTAGCCGCGCGGCGTTTGGCGTGCAGTCGATGGCCCTGTTTCCGGTGTTGCTCAAGCAGCACTCCTTCACCAGCTTGCAGCTTGCTACGACGGCTGCCAGCGGCTTCGCGCCCGAGGAGTACGAAGCCGTCAGCCTCATCATCCCGCAGATTGCTTTGGCGCTGGATAACTTGCTGGTATGTGAGGAAGTAGACGAGCGCCGCAAGCTCAAGAGCGTGGAGCTAGCCATGGTAGGTGCCTTTCAGAATGGCCGCGACTTAGAAGAAATTGCGCCTGTTGTGGCCAGGGCGCTGCACCAGCTGCTGCCCCTCGACCTGCTCACGTTCTACCGCTTGGCCCGGGTGCTCGGTACCCCACAAGACGACACCACCGTGCAACGAGTCGATGGACACTTTCAGCTTCTGCACCTCGACGAGGTGGTGCCGGCCTCCGATACCGCGACGCGCCAGCAGTGGCCGCAGGCCCTAGCCGACCTGGAGCCCCTCATGCAGCAACCGACCCTAAACGTGGGCGAAGAAGGCCTAAAGCGCCGCGCCAAAAATCTGGTAGCACAGCGCTACGGGGAGCATGTGGGTTTGCAGTCGTCGATGTATGTGCCCATCACGATCAAGGGCCGCACAATGGGAGCCTTGGTCGTGGCGAGCCGCGCGGCTTATGCCTTCACCAACAAAGACCTGCTGCTGCTGCAAGAGCTGAGCCGCCCGCTAGGGCTGGCGCTGGAGAACCTGCTAGCATTTGAGCGCATCAAAACGCTCAGTGAGCAGCTCGAACAGGAGAAAACCTACCTCAACGAGGAAATCAAAACCAGCCACAACTTCGAGGAAATCATTGGCACGAGTCCGCCGCTGCTAACGGTATTCAAGAGCATCGGCCAAGTGGCGCCCACTGATGCCACGGTCCTGATTTTAGGCGAAACTGGTACTGGTAAGGAGCTTATTGCGCGGGCCGTGCATAACCTCTCGAAGCGCAAAGACCGCACGATGGTGAAGGTAAACTGCGCCGCCTTGCCGCCCCAACTCATTGAATCGGAACTGTTTGGCCACGAACGTGGCAGCTTCACGGGAGCTTATGATCGGCGCATTGGCAAGTTCGAGCTAGCTCACCACAGCACCATCTTTCTGGATGAAATCGGGGAGCTGCCTTTGGAAATGCAGGCGAAGCTGCTGCGCGTGATTCAGGAGAAAGAGATTGAGCGCCTCGGCGGCAAGGGCACCATTGTCGTGGATGTACGCATTGTGGCGGCCACCAACCGCAACTTGCAGGAAGAAGTGGCGGCCGGCCGCTTCCGCGCCGATCTGTACTATCGCCTCAACGTGTTTCCGATGCTGATACCACCCTTGCGCGAGCGGCCTGAGGACATTCTGCCGCTGGCGCAATACTTTCTGCGCAAGCTAGGTAAGCAGCTAGGCAAACGCTTCACCGGCATTGCCAATGCCTCGATGCAGCAACTTCGGCAGTACGCGTGGCCCGGCAACGTACGCGAACTGGAGCATGTGCTGGAGCGAGCCGCTATTCTATCTACGCCGCCGACCCTGGCACTGGCCGAACCGCTGGCCCCAAGCCCAGTAGTACTCTCAACCGCCACCAGCCCCTCAGATGCGGCCGTGCGCCCTATGCAAGATGCCATGCGCGACACCATTCTGGCGGCGCTGACCCAAGCCAACAACCGCATCCGGGGGCAGGGTGGCGCGGCTGAGCTACTCGGCCTGAAGCCTACCACGCTGGAAGCCCGCATGAAAAAGCTGAATATCAGCGCCGTGCGCTAACCTGCTTACCTAGGTGGCCTGACCTAGGTAGTCAGCACGCGAATGGGCTTTTTAGTTGCTTCAAACTGCAACGACACCCGCACGCCATCGGCTTGCGAGATGTCGAGGACGCCGTCTATCTGCCGGCTCAGGCCACGAATGATGGTAAGACCTAGGCTGCGGCTGTGTTGCACGTCGAAGCTTGGCGGCAGCCCCACGCCGTCGTCGGCGATGGTGAGTTGGTAGCGTTGCGGCCCCACGGCAACCAGCTCGACGGTGAGGGTGCCGCGGCGCGGCGGCGGGAAGGCATGCTTCAAGGCATTGGTCACTACCTCGTTGATAATCAAACCAACCGGCGTAGCCAGCACTACATCCAGCTCGACGGCATCGAGGGTGAATAGCGGCCGCACCGTATCTTGGCAGTCGAAGGAGTGCAGCAGGTTGTCTACTATTTCCTGGCCGTATTCGGCCATGTTCACGCGGGCTAGGCTATCGGCTTGATAGAGTTTCTGGTGCAGCAAGGCCATAGCTTGCACACGGTTCTGGCTCTCCCGAATGGCAGTCACCGCCTGCGGATCACGCAGGTAATCAGACTGCGTAGCTAGCAAGCTACTGATGATCTGCAAGTTATTCTTCACGCGGTGGTGAATTTCCTTGAGCATCCACTCCTTTTCGGCCAGCAGTTCGCTCTTTTCTCCTAGCACATGGGCGAGCGACTTATTCTGCTGGTTAATTTCGGTCTGTTTGGCTTCTAGAAGTTGGTTGCTGCGCTGCTTCAGGCGGTAGCGGTTATAGCCTAGCCCCAGCAGCAACACGAGCATCACGGCGCCGACCAGCGTGGCGTTGCGCTGCACTTCACGCTGTCGAATGCGGGCCTGCTGCACTTGGTTTTGTTTGGTGAGCAGGGTAATATTCTGCTCCTTCTTGCGGGTATCATACTGAATTTCGAGGCTGGCTAGCTGCTTGTTTTTGGTTTCGTTGAACACCGAATCGTTCAGCAGCTTGTAGCGCTGGTAGTGGGCAATGGCCGTTGGGAAGCGGCCTTGGGCAGAGTCGGCCTTAAACAATAGCAGATGAATATCGGCCCGGCGCAGCACGGGGCCACTGTGCTGGTTTAGTGCTAGCACCTGCTGCAAGTAGTCACGCGCCTGATCGTAGCGCTTGGTACGCAAATAGAACTTCGCCAGCGTCAAGCCAAGCGTGTTCTTCTCCCCATTGTCGGCGGCGCCCGACTTCCAAAAGGCTACCATCTGCTTAGCATAGTGCTCGGCCACGACATAGTGACCCAGCGTGGTATGCAGTTCGGTCATGTAATCAGCAATGCGGACAAGTACGCGGGGCGAGCCGGTGAGATAGGGCTTGGTGGCTTGCGTAAAAAAAGCTAGCCCTTCCGGGGCACGATGCTGCGCTACCATTACCCGCACAATGGCTCCCGCCATAGCTACTGCGTTGACGTCGTTGCCATTATGCTCAAAATTCTTCAACGCCTTCTGGTAGTACGCCAGAGAATTAGGATACTGCTTTAGCTCGCGGTACGCAACGGCCAACCGCACGTACAATCCTCCCAGAATGAAGGTGTCTCGGGTGGCTTGGGCACTCTCCACCGCCGCTAGGCCGTAGCGCAGTGCTTCTTTGTAGTCACTCATTTGCCGATACGTGGCGTGCAGCAGGTCGTAGGTGTAGTGCATGCGGCGGTGACCCGCAGATCGGTAGAGCGCTTCTACCTCCAGCAACTCCCGGACGGCTTGCTCGGAGTGGCCTTGCTGTAAATGCACATCGGCCACGCACTTCAGCATGTAGGCTTCGTCCTCCTTATTACCTAGCTGCCGAAACAACACTTGGGCCCGTTGGTAGCAGTAGAGCTGGGTAGCTAGCTCCTGGGGGCTCGAACCGCAGCCTTGTCCTAGGTAGAGCCAGCCCAGGGCCTCAAGGCGTGGCATATGCTCTTGCTGACTTTGCGCTATGCCCCGCCGAATGAGGCTTGGACCTAGCGTGTCTTGCTTCATATACTCGTGCACTTGGCCTAGCATCAGCAAACTACCAGCGTGCCCAGCTGCGAAGTGTAGTCGGTCGCTCAGCGCTGCTGCCTGTTGAGCGTAGGTTAGGGCTGGCTGCAGGTCGGTGCCTAGGTCGTCGTTTTGGAGCAATAGGTCGTCCGTTATCCGCAGCAGCAGTTGTACTCGATTCGTATCGGGGCGGCTGCGGTGCAATTGCGCAAGCAAGCTGTCGAACGCGGCTTTGCTCAGCCGTGGGTAGATGGCCTCGGCCGAGCAGCTCATGCTCGTGGCCAAGAACCAAAATAGAAACAGCGTACCGAGCGCGCGTCGTGATAACATGGGAAGGCGAAGTAGCACCTTGTTCCTCAAAGTACAATTTATCAGCGAGTTGAATCGCGCGCAAAGTACCGCAGAATTCGCGCTTTGTACCGTAAGGCGGGCATCCTTCCTCAAAGCAACTACTCAAGTAGGCACGACTAAGTAGCACTGCTCCCTAGCTTGCCTTTAGAAGCCAGACATAAAAAAGGCGCCGGTCCGTCAGAACCAGCGCCTTTTTACTTGAAAGCTATTGCGAAACCTAGGTATTCAGCACCGAGCCTCCATTGGGGTGAATAGCTTGCCCGCTGATGTAGGAAGCATCTTCCGACGCTAAGAACACATAAGCCGGGGCCACTTCCGAGGGCTGACCAGGGCGCTTCATGGGCACATCCTTACCAAACTCAGCAACCTTATCCGGCGGGAAGCTAGCCGGGATGAGCGGCGTCCAGATGGGTCCAGGTGCCACGCTGTTAGCGCGGATCTTCTTCTCGGCCAATTGCTGCGCAATCGAGCGGATATACGCTGTGATAGCGCCTTTCGTGGCCGTATAATCTACCAGTTGCTGGTTGCCTTTGTACGCATTTACCGACGACGTCGCAATGATGGAGTCGCCCTCGCCCATGTGCTTGAGAGCAGCTTTTACCACGTACACCATCGGAAAGAAGTTCACCTTGAAGGTATCCTCGAATTGCTCGTCGGGCAGCTCCGATACATCCGTGCTGACGAACTGCTCAGCGGCATTGCTCACCACAATATTGAGCTTACCTAGCTCATCAATCGTGCGTTGCACAATATCCTCGCAGAATTGCTTATCGCGCAAATCACCCGAAATCGTGATGCAGCGGCGACCTTCAGCTTCTACTAGTTGGCGCGTGTCGTACGCGTCTTGCTCTTCCTCGGGCTTGTAAGTGATGGTAACGTCGGCGCCTTCGCGGGCGAAGTGCACGGCTACCGCCCGGCCAATCCCAGAGTCGCCGCCGGTGATGAGGGCTACTTTATCTTTTAGCTTGTCGCTGCCTTTATAATTGGAACGGATGTACTCCGGTTGGGGCGTCATCTCCTGCTCAATCCCGGGCTGCTGGTCTTGGGCCTGTGGGGGCAGTGAGGTTGGTTTGTTTTCCATAGCAAGTAGGTCGTTTTAAGTTGTTGGTAAAACGGGTCATGAGGTGTAGGGTTATTGTTCAGCCGCTCCGTCCTTCCCTCTACCTCTTCAGCTATATCGTACTTAATCGATTGACTTTTAATATAATAACACGTACCAAACAAGGCATAATCTAGTCAGAATGTTTGACTCAGGTTAAACCAAACAGCGCAACCCCAACCAGTCGGCTGCCGGTCCGACGCCCTAGGCGTCAGACCGGTTGTCGGCAGAACATGACACCAAAACGATCTGCGCGCCCCTAGCTTATGCAGACGACACCAGACAGCAACCGGTCGGACGCCTAGGGCGTCGGACCGGCAGCCGGCTTAGCGGTAAGCAAGAAAGCCAGCCGGAGCAATGTACTCCGACTGGCTTCCTTGCTTACCGCTAACCTAGCTATGAGGTTAGTGCTTAATAACTTTAAACGTCTCGGTAGTACCGGCCGCCTCTACTTTGATCAGGTAGATACCTGCTTTGAGCTTGCTACCAGCGGCGTATTCTTCGCGGGCGGTGCCGCTTTCCACTTCCTTACCTACCTGGTCGAAGATGCGGTACGTGAAAGCACCTGGCGTTTTGATGCGCATAGCACCCGACGTTGGGTTCGGGAACACGCTAATAACTGATCCTACTTTTGTAGCCGACCGGGTACCAGTCACGATGTCGCCAGCCAGAATGATATTGGGCGTGGGCGCAGCGGCCATGTCCGTACCTAGGTAGAAGCTAGGATGAGGAGGCTGGTTGTAGGCCGAGTTTTCGTGGGCCACCGCCACCCGGTACTGCGGATCGTGCATGAGCGTGTAAATACGCTTATCGGTCAGGTCGGTGGTAGTGTACAGCAGCAGCTGCGTGTTGTCGCGGTTGCGTAGCAAGATTTCCTCGCGCCAGTCGCCCAAGATATCGGCCGTCACGCAGGGGTTAGCCTTGGTCGTGTTGTTGGTTTGACCGTCGCCGTTTTCGGGCAAGCTAGGCGTCAGCAGGCGCGTGAGGGAGTTGCTGGTGTAGTTCCATTTTTCCAAGCGCACGGTGCTGGAGTTGGAGGTTGCGTTATAAGCGGCATCCAGCAGCTCGCGCGACAAGTCACCGTCCCACCACACGGCGAAGTTGATCGTCGGGCGGGTGGTCCCGATCTGTATCCCCTTGCAGTTGTACAGGCCGCCCGTCGAGCCCCAGCACTCGTAGCCTTTGTAGCGCGGGTCGATGTCGGCGGCTAGGCCCCGGCCAATGTCGCCGGTACCTTGCACTCCCCAAATAGGCTGGCCTGTTTTAGCATTCCGGAATTCTAAAGCATAGTTACCATACCGGGCAGGTTCTTCGTGCGGCTGCCACACTTCCTGCTCGGGCGTGTCGGGGTCCATATCGCTCATGTGCAAGGCGTCGCCGTGACCTAGGCCATTGGAATAGTAACCAGTTCCATCATCATTGATGGCGCTGGCGCCGTTTATTATTTCGTCTTTGCCGTCGCCGTCCACATCGCCAACGGTTAGCTGGTGATTGCCCATACCGGCATAGCTGCCGTTGCCTGCGTTGTTACTGTCGAACACCCACCGGCGGCTGAGCTGGCCATTGCGCCAATCCCAGGCCACCCGCACCAAACGTGTGTAGTAGCCGCGCCCCATGATTAGGCTAGGCCGCTTGCCATCTACGTACGCCACCGTCGAGATGAAACGGTCAACGCGGTTGCCGTAGTTGTCGCCCCAGCTCGTTACGGTGCCGCGCTCCGGCACAAAATCGTTGGTGGCCATAGCAGCGCCCGTTTGGCCGTTGAAGATGGTCAGGAACTCGGGGCCGCTCAGCACGTAGCCGCTCGTGTTGCGGTAGTCGGCGGTGGCGCTGCCAATGAGCGTGCCCTTGCCGTCGATGGTGCCATCGGCGGTGCGGCAGGCTAGCTCCGCTTTGCCGTCGCTATCCAGATCATACACAATAAACTGGGTGTAGTGCGCGCCGGCCCGAATGTTCTTTCCTAGGTCGATGCGCCATAAGCGCGTGCCATCCAGCTCGTAAGCATCTAGGTACACGTTGCCCGTGTAGCCCGATTGGGAGTTGTCTTTCGAATTCGAAGGGTCCCACTTCAGCACGATTTCATACTGCCCGTCGCCATCTAAGTCACCCACACTGGCATCGTTGGCGCTATAGGTGTAGGCCACGCCATCGGGTGTGGTGCCCCCGGCGGGCGCCTGAATCGGGATGCTCATAAACTGCTTACCCCACACGCTAGCCACCTCCGTGGAAGGCTGCTCAACGCCGTTGATGATGGCTCGCACGCTGTACGCCGTGGCGGCGGTGCCCGCATCATCTACGAAGTTGGTAGAGCCCGTGATGGGCGTCGTGTTCAGCTTCGTGCTGCCCCGGTACACGTTGAACGCGATGCCCGTTGGGTCCGTCCCGAACAGGCGCCAGCCCACGTACACTTGGCTGGCGCTGGTACGTACGGCCACGACGCCGCGGTTTAGGCGCTCCATATACTTCTGCGCTTGTGCCATCGGCGCGGAGGCTACCAAGAGGCTAGCGCCGAGCGCAAGCGAGGCCCATCGGCTTGGGATGCTTTGCGCGGCTCGTTTTAGCCAACGGTGAATCGGCCGCTGGCGTGGCGAGCCGGGCAGCGAGGGTAAGGTTCTGGTCATGTTTGGGTAGGAATGTGGATTGAAGAACTTGGCTCCAAACAACTAAACCCAGCCCCGGCAGCTGTACTGTACTGTGCTGTATTCCTAGTATTTGCTGAAATCTTGTTCACAGCCCGAATCCCGGCCCAAACCGCACATCCATCCGTTGTGGCAGCAGCTGCCAGCGAAGTGGTTACCTACCTAGCTTTCTCGCGCTAACGGGCCGAATGCCCGAGGCATTCGGCCTAGGCTTCCTCTATAGCTTGCCGATCCCAGCCCACTGGGTCACGACTGCCTTCACTTCGGGCGTCTTGGTCATGACGGTAGCGTAGGCATACGGCAGCGCCAAGGTGCAGGTAGAGGTTGTGGGCTGGCTGCCTTTGCAGGCGGCGTAGTAGTTGTCGGCCGCATCCCAGTTGCCGGGCTGGGCGCTGTTCTTGGTAGTGATGGGGTCTTTTGTGTCTTCGAAATAGTTCTTCTCCACCTTCAGGCAGGCGCCCATGCGGCTGTTTACGCCGGTGCCGTACACGTGCTTATAGTAGTTATTGAACACGTGCCCGGTGCCGAAGCGGTACACCGGCACCCGCTCCGTGATATTATAATAATAGTTGTGGTGGAAGGTCACTTTTCGGTCGGCATTGTCTTTATCAGAGCTGCCGATGAGGTGACACTTGTGGTGGTCGTGGAAGTAGCACCAGGAGATGGTGATGTACGCGCTGTTGCCCTTGGCATCAATGAGCCCGTCGTAGAGGTCCTGGTTGGGCTGGGCCACGGGGTCTAGGTTGAACAGCTCGCAGTGGTCAACCCAAACGTTGGTGCTGCCATTCTGAATGGTGATGCAGTCCCCGTCGTTCAGGGCTACTTGCTGGCGCCCCTCGTCGTTGGTTTGGGTGTTGGTCACCGTCGACATGGTTAGCTTCAGGTTCTGCACAATGATGTTGTGCTGCCCACTAATGTTCAGCCCCACCCCTTCCAGAAAAGCCGTCGAGCCCACCCCGAGCAGTGTTTTGTTCGATTTCACGTTGATCGAGGCACCCTGCGCACCACCCGAAATCTTACCGGTAATCCTGATAATCAACGGGTCATTGCTCTTGGCGTAGCTGGTTAGCTCGGCTAACGTAGTGGCCGTCACGGTTCGTCCACCTGCACCACCCTTGGTGCCGCCATTTTGGGTAGCGAAGCCCACTGCGCTAAAGTCCGGTTTGGCAGCAAGCGCCGTAGTCTCCTTGCTTTCAGATGAATAGCTAGGTACTTTTCCCACAAAAGCCGCTAACACGCTTACCGCAGCCCCGCATACAACGGCCTTCGCTACGCCTCTTTTTCCTTTTTCAACCAGTGATTTCAAGCTTACTCTTCGTTTCATGTATACTCATTTAGCGTCGTAAACGGCCTTGGAGACTTACTTCGTACAAAGCCAGAAGCTAGGTCGATCCATTCTGATGAAGCCAAGCTGGCTCCGAAGCACTACTTAGCACGCTGTACCTAGGCCCTACTGCACCAGAAAGCCTACCCGCTTGCGCGAGTAGGCTTTGAGATTAAGCGTTTTATGCTGCTCCACTTACTGCTTTATCACTTTCGTGGTAAGGCGCGCCGCGCCGCCAGTGTACACCAGCAGGTAGTTGCCATGCGCCAGTCCTTGGAGCGACACCGACGTTTGCTGCGTACCTAGGTCGCTGGCAAACTCCGCAACCTTCTTGCCTTCGAAGCTATAAACCAGAACCTTGGCTCCACGAACGGCGACGGGGTGCGCTACGGTGAGCTGCTCGCGGGCTGGGTTCGGGTACGCTACCAAAGCCCCGATCTGGGTGGTTTGAACGGCCACGCCGGTCACAACGGAGCCAATGGTATTGAGGTAGTTTTCCAGCATGGTGTAGCCGTTGGTGCCGCGCACATTACGGTCAGAGGGGTCGTTGGGGTTAAGCTGCTGGCTCAACTCCCAGGCGTCGGGCATGCCGTCGTGGTCGGTGTCGGTGGGCGCGGGGGCCGAGTTCAACACCGGCCAAGCACCCACCGTCTGGGCGTAAGGCGTGCCGTGCGGAAAGCCGCCCTGTACGTCGATGATGGCTCCCGTGCGGTTGCGCACATCCTGCACAATGCGCTGGTCTAGCGGGTCGCGCTTTGGCAAGGTAGCGCCAGCGCCTTGCAGCACCGCTTCGTAGGCTTCAGTAGCGCTTTGGGTAGGAAAGTCAAGAACAGTAAAAGGCGTTGCGACCTTTGACAAAACGGTGTCGGCCCGCGTGCCGCCGTTCATTACGACACCTAGCCAGTTTTGCTTAGTCACGGTCGGCGAGCCATCCACGTAGTTGCCCGTCAGGTAGTACTTGCCATAAGGCAACACCGGCGAAGAGTTCTGCTTGTACGGGTTCAGCACCTCCGAGCGGATACTTACGCCCCCCGAGCTGCCCGTAGAAGTAGAAGGTCCGTATTTATAGTAGTTGTTGACGATGTTGTAGTTGCCGCCCTCGCCTCCGTTTGTGTTGTAGGAGCCCCAGTTGTAGAGCACGTTGTTGCGGAAGTCAGCGTTTTCCTGGCCTGCGGTGTTTGGCGCTAGGTTACGGCTGCCATCAAAACGCGGCACGCGGCCCAGGCAATGAGCCAGCAGATTGTGGTGGAAAGAAGCATGACGCCCGCCCCAAATACCCCCGTAGCCGTGGCGCTCAAAATCAGTATCGCCGGTTTCGAAATGGTACGAGTAGTTTAGGGGCTCGCTGATGATGTTCCACTGCAGCGTGGTGCTGTCGCCGCGGTACACGGTGCAGGCCTCGTCGCTCGACCAGCTCATGGTGCAATGATCCACAATAAGGCTCGTCCGGCTGAGCGCCCCGAACGCGTCGTCGCTGCCGCTGCCATCTACCATGCCCTTGTTCTGGTTTTTGTCGCCCATCCGAAACCGGATGTAACGCACAATCACGTTGTTGGCCCCCACACTCACGGGGTAATCAGCCAAACAAATACCGTCGCCGGGCGCCGTTTGGCCCGCCACGGTGGTGTTGGCGCGGTTGAAGCTAAGCGGGGAAAGTAGGTGAATGGTGCCCGACACCCGAAACACTACGGTGCGGTACAGCACCGACGAGTTCTGCGTCACGGCGTAGCGCAAGCTCCCGGGACTCGTATCGTCGTTCAGGTTCGTCACTTCGTACACGGTAGTAGCCACCGCAGGCGTGCCGCGGCCACCAGAGGTGTATTTACCGGCTCCTTCCGCACCCGGAAAAGCAATTAGTCGCTGAGCCTGAATCGGCGCGCACAACCCTAGCATACCTAGGACGCTACCAGCCAGCAACGGCTTAGTGAAGCGAATGAAACGAGAGATGAGCGTAGCCGTTCTTAGCATCGTGTAAGGGGTTTGGGTGGGTTGGATAAAGGGTTTGCGGGAGGCGAGCTGTCGTTTGCAAGTGCGCGGAAGCATCACGAGTATAATCGTAACGAAATCTAATGCGTGAGGACGACAGTAGCGCTTATTTATTATCGCAATCGTTGCCGGGAACGTTGTCAACAATAATACGCAAGCCGTACCCTTCAGCTTGGTCACAGCGAATGATTATCAGCTTATTGCCTCCTAGCTATTCATTCTCCAAGCCTTAGTGCATCTTGCTGCTTATTACGTCTGTCCGCTTTCATGTCAATTACCATTTCTAGCGCACCGTCTCCGCTTCGCGCCCGAATTGCTACGGCCGTTTTCTTCTTCGTATCGGGCTTTGGGTTTTCCACCTGGGCCTCACGCATACCCACGATTCAGCAGCACCTAGGGCTCAACGAAGCCCAGCTCGGGGGCGTCTTGCTGGCCCTGCCGGCTGGCCTGATGCTCACGCTACCCGTCACCGGTGTGCTGCTCCAGCGCCACAGCAGCCGCAACATCATGCTGGTGGGAGCTATTCTCTACAACCTGATGCTCGGTACCCTAGGGTTCGTGGCGCATACCTGGCAGCTTGTGCTGGTACTATTTTGCTTTGGCTGCTCCCGCAACCTGCTGAACATCTCCGTGAATGCGCAATCGGTGGGGGTGCAGGGCTTGTATAGTCGTCCCATCCTGGCCACCTTCCACGGCGTGTGGAGCGTGGCAGGATTTGCCGCCGCGGGCGTAAGTGCGTTGCTTATTCCGGCCAACGTGTCGTTGCCCTACCACATGGTCATCGTGAGCGTTCTGCTGACGGCCGTGGCGTTTAGCTTCTTCTCGGGCACCCTGACTTTGCAGCCAAAACCGCAGGCGCAAAAAACCGGCTTTGCCCTCCCCGACAAGACGCTGCTACGCTTTGGCGCCATTGCGTTCACCTCTATGGCCTGCGAGGGGACGATGTATGATTGGAGCAGCATCTACTTCGCTAAGGCCGTGCACGCCCCCAAGGAATTAGTGGCGGCAGGTTACACCGCCTACATGGTGGCCATGACGACTGGGCGCTTCTCCGGCGACTGGCTCGTGAGCCGGCTCGGCATCCGGAACATGCTGCGCTACAGTGGGTTCCTCATGAGCCTAGGTCTGTTGCTAGCCGCCTTGTTTCCGATGGTTATTCCGTCGGGGCTAGGGTTTGTGATGGTTGGCTTGGGTGTTTCCTGCGTGGTGCCGCTGGTATTTGGCATGGCTGGCAAATCATCGAACCTAGGTAGCGGCTCGGCTATTGCGGCGGTGTCTACCGTGGGGTATTTCGGCTTTCTGATTGTGCCGCCAGTGGTAGGTTTTGTTGCAGAAGCGGCTAGCCTGCGCTGGTCCTTGGGGCTCATGTCGGTGTTGGGCGCGGTGATGATGGGCATGGTGTGGCGCCTAAAAGAACCGACCTAGCACCTAACTCTCCACGTTGCCGCCTTGCGTTGGTTCCCGCAGAGGGCGCAGAGCATTACCGTTAAGCACTACGCCCCAGCTCTCCTCCGTTCGGAAGTGGGCTGGGGCGTTTGTTTTCTTCGCTTGGAACGGCTACTTCTTCACGGTGCGGTTACCGTCTTCGTCGATTTTGATCTTCGTGCCATCGGCTCGCTTGATTTTCACTTCGTTCGGGTGGTCTTCATCGCGCTTAATTTTGGCACCGTTCGCGTATTTAACCTTGCGGCCATCATCGGAAATCTTGTCGATGGCAGGACCGCGCCGCCTGTGAGGAGCAGCGCCCGAGGCAGTACTCGCCGTGTACGGCCCATTGTAGTACGCGTCGCGGTTCGATTCGTACGCGCTGTATTGCTGCGGATTATTCAGGGCCGTTTTTACCTGGGCCGCCGTGTTGTCGTTGATGGTGCGCAACGCCGCGTATTGCCCTGTGGTGTCGGAGGCGTACTGCTTACGAGCCGCCGCGAGCTGGCGGGCGCGCTCATAGTGTGCTTCCCGCACCTGCGCTACCGCGGCAGTATCAGTCAGGTTAGCGTCGGAGGCTATCTGCTCGGCAATGCGGTCGGCTTCTACGCGGTACGTCGAATCCATCATGTCTTTTACCTCTGCCGCCGTGGGGTCGGTGGTAGCAGGTGCCGTGGCGGGCTGGGTTTCGGTTGTGACGGCAGCCGGTTTATCTTGGGAGCACGCCGTCAATAGCAAGCCGGCAGCGCAGGAAAGCAACAAGGTCTTTTTCATCTTACATCCGGTTCTTTAAAGAGCAAAAACAACCTGTGGTCGTAGAGGCCGCTCTACGGTGGAGCTAGGTATATAGTTTCTGCTGCGGATTTAATCGGACCTAGCTCCTTAGGCAAGCTGGCAGTGCGTTGCCAGAAGAAAATAGCACTTGAGTTCAGTCAATTCGCTAATATTACAGCAAACTAATACAAGTGCTTCCCGTTACCCTAAAACCTTATGAATCAGCAACCATCCGGTGCTTTTATTGCCGCATCTTGGGTCGCCTTACTTGCGGGCGCTGTTAGCTACAACGTGGGCCTGTGGAACGCGCAAATGCCGCTGAACGAGAAAGGCTACTACTTCACGGTGTTGATGTACGGGTTGTTCTCGGCCGTTTCGGTGCAAAAAAGCGTGCGCGACCGGATGGAAGGCATTCCCGTCACGAACCTCTACTACGGCATTAGCTGGGTTTCCACCCTGCTCGCCATTATGCTACTGGTGGTTGGCTTATGGAATGCCACCCTCACGCTCAGTGAGAAGGGCTTCTACGGCATGTCGTTCTTACTCAGCTTATTCGCCGCCATTGCCGTGCAGAAAAACACGCGGGACGCGCAAAGCTCGGGGCGTACGCCACAAAGCTAGCTTAGTGCCGTGCTGACCAAATGCAAAACAGCCGCTCTTCGGAGCGGCTGTTTTGCTTACACTAGTTTCAGAATTACTCGCGTCCGCCGGTCAAACGCCTAGCCTCTAGCCGCGCCGCTTGGTAGCTGGCTGAGCTTTCGTCGCCACTCCGCTTGGAGTAGCTAGGCTATTCAGATACGCTTCCAACATGGTGTAGCCATCTGTACCTAGCTTACTGCGGTCGGCCGCGTCCTTGGGGTTGAGCTTGTGCGCCGTTTCCCAAGCGTCGGGCATACCGTCGTGGTCGGTATCGGTGGGCGAGGCTAGCGACTTCAGTACCGGCCACGCCTTTTGCGACTCACTATAGGGCGTGCCGTGCGGGAAGCCACCCTGCACATCAATCAGGCCTCCCGTGCGGTTACGCACGTCGTTGATGATGCGCTGGTCTACGGCGTCGCGCTTCGGCAGGCTTGCCCCTACGCTTTGCAGCACTGCTTCGTAGGCTTCGGTAGCGCTTTGGGTAGTCACGGCACCTAGGTCAAAGGGCGCTTCCACCTTCGACAGCGCCGTATCGGCGGGGCTGCCAGCGTTCATCACTACCCCCGACCAGTTACGGCGGCTCACGGCCGGCGAGCCATCCACGTAGTTGCCCGTCAGGTAGAACTTGCCGTACGGCAACGGATTTTTACCCGTGGTAAGCTTATACGGATTCAGTATTTGGGCCTTTACTTTCTCGTTGGTCGAAGGGCCAGGCTTGTAGTAGTTATTGACAATGTTGTAGTTGCCGCCCTCGCCCGCATACACGTTGTTCTGACCCCAATCGTAGATGACGTTGTTGCGGAAGTCACAATTCTCGAAGCCCGCCGGGTGGGTGTAGCGGCTGCCGTTCCAGCGCGGTGTGCGGTTGTTGCAGTGGGCAAATAGGTTGTGGTGCATGGAAGAATGCTGCCCACCCCAGATGCCGCCAAAGCCGTGATGTTCAAAGTCTTTGTCGCCTTCTTCGAAGTGGTACGAGTAGTTCAGCGGCTCGCTCATCAGGTTCCACTGCAAGGTAGTGCTGTCGCCCTCGTACACCGAAAACGTCTCGTCGGTGCTCCAACTCATAGTGCAATGATCCACGATGAGGCGGTTGTTGCGCGTGCCGCCAAAAGCGTCATCGCCGCCAGCTCCGTCTACCATGCCTTTGTTCTGGTTTTTGTCGCCCATCCGGAAACGGATGTAGCGCACAATCACGTTGTTAGCGTGGATGTTCACCGGGTAATCGGCTAGGCAGATGCCGTCGCCGGGTGCCGTTTGGCCCGCAATGGTGATGTTGGACTTCGAGATAGTCAGCGGCGAATTCAGGTGAATCGTGCCCGACACCCGAAACACCACCGTTCGATGCGTCACCGCCGATTTCTGACTTACCGCGTAGCGCAAGCTGCCGGGGTTGGTGTCGTCATTTAAGTTCGTGACCTCAAATACGGTGGTAGGAACAGCACTTGTGCCGCGCCCACCGGTAGTAAAGCGCCCTGCGCCTTCAGCCCCAGGAAAAGCGAGCTGCTGCGCCCAGCTAGGGGAACTCACGGCTGCAAGCGCTACAGCCAGCAGAGCAGCCCATTGCCGAGGCTTCCGGTTAGTGGTCGTAGTTGAATCTGAAAGGCAATACATAAAGCGGGTGGTTTTGAGGGGAGTAGTCAAGAGTAGGCATCATCTCATCTAATGCAGCCTTGATACTACCGAAAAACCCAACTACGTGTCCGCGCCCCTAGGCTATTTCTTTATGCAAACGTTGCCAAAACCAGTTTCTAGTCGCATCTGTAAGGTGGAAGCTAACCTAACGAGGCGAAGGTGCTGAGGTGACACGCAAGTAAGCCAGCAAATCGGCAATGGAATGATGCTCGTGCGCTTGCCCGGCTAGGTGGCTGACCCAACGGCCCGAGCTAGCCTGCTCACGCAATTCCACGCGAAGCCCAGTCCCCGGTTCAGTCGTCAGCTTAAAGCCTTCACGCTGAAGGGCACGTTGCGTCCAGAAAGCGAGCGGACCGCTACCGTCCAAGTGCACCGCACGCGCACCGGGCTCGTGGATGACAAACGTACCAGTGGCCTGGTCGAAGGCGAGGCCGTCGCGGGCAAAGGCCGCTTCAAACGTGCCGCTGAGCACCAGGTCTTCGGGGACGCCTGTATGCAGTTGTCCCTGGCCGTGCATGAGCCACACATAGTCAGCCGCCTGCAAAGCTAAGTCGAGCTCGTGGGTTGAAAGCAGGATAGCTTTCCGCGTTTGACGAGCCAGCTGGTGCAGCAAACGCATGAGCTGCACCCGGTTGGGCAGGTCGAGGTGAGCCGTGGGCTCATCGAGCAGAATCACGGGCGTATCCTGGGCGAGGGCGCGGGCGAGCATCACCTTCTGTCGCTCCCCGTCGCTGAGCGTTGCCACCCGGCGAGCCGCGAACTGGGCCGTATTGGTCGACGCTAAAGCTTCTTGTATCACGGTATGATCGTGCGCGGAAAGGTTGCCGAGCCATCCCGTGTGCGGGTAGCGACCTAGGGCCACCAACTCCTGTACCGTTAGGTTGCCAGCCTCCACGCGGTCAGTGAGTACGATGCTGAGCTTGCGGGCTAGCTCGGCCGCAGCTAGGTGCTGGGTATCAACTTGCTCAATCTGCACATGGCCCCCGAGGGGCGGCTGCAAGCCCGCCAGCGTGCGCATCAGCGTCGATTTGCCGGCCCCGTTCGGCCCAAGCAAACACACCAAGTCGCCTGGCTGCAAAGCTAGGTCTAGTGGTCCGGCCACGTGCCGTCGCTCCGTCCGACTAAGCTTGTAGCCAATGACCAGCGCCTGCGTTTCCAATAAGGGAGGAGGTGCCATCATCAGGAAAAGGAAGAGCGTACGAGGGTCCGGCGCAGCGTAACCCAGATAACGACCGGCGCCCCTACCAGCGCCGTGATAATATTGATTGGCAAAGCCGTTGAGCTGCCCGGCAGCTGCGCCAGACAGTCGCATAGCAACGTCAGGCCCGCACCCACTAGGCAAGCGCCCGGAATCAGCAAGCGGTGGTCGGCAGTGTTGAGCAGGGCGCGGGTCAGGTGCGGCACGGCGATACCGACAAAGCCGATCGGTCCGCAGAAAGCCGTAATGCTGCCCGCCAGCAGACTAGTGCTAGCAATGATGAGCAGCCGCGCGCGACCCACCGTCAGGCCCATACTACGAGCATAGTTCTCCCCTAACAGTAAAGCATTAAGCGGCTTCGAAGAGGCAAAAGCTAACACCAACCCCACCAGAACTACTCCCGCTAATACGGCTAAGTGCGGCCCCGTAACGCCACCCAACGAGCCAAACGTCCACAGCAAGTACTCTTGGATCTGCTCTGGAGCGCTGAAGTATTGCCAGATACTGACAATGGAAAGGGTGATGTTGCCGATCATCACCCCCACAATAAGCATCACCACGTTGTCGCGCACGCGGGCCGAAATGGCGAGTACCAGCAAGAGCACCAGGGCGGCACCTAGGGTAGCGGCTAGCACAATAAGCCAGCTTCCCCCAAGCCCAAGCTGCTGAATGGCGTAGAGGCTGGCCGCGCTGCCCGCCGATAGCATCACCAGCGCCACCCCGAGCCCAGCCCCCGCCGTAATGCCCAGCACCGACGGTCCCGCCAACGGGTTGCGAAACAACGTCTGCATCTGCAAGCCACTGACCGCGAGGCCACAGCCTACCAGCACCGCCGTAATAGCCTTAGGCACCCGGATTTTGGCGACAATAAAATCCCAGGCTATGGTGCCGCTGCTTTTCCCCAGCAGCACATCGGCCACCGCGGGCAGCGGGATGCGCACCGAACCAAGGGCAATATCCAGCATAAAGGCTAGCCCGACCAATCCTACTAACCCTACCAGCAGCAAGCGCCGGCGGCGTGCCAGGCGGCGGCCGTGCGCCACCGGCTCAGCCGTCAATGTGTTCATCACTTTAGTTGCTTATAGTACACCAGCTCGTGCTGCGGCAGGAGCTCTGGGTGCAAAATCTTAATAAGGTCCGCCAGAATTACTTCCGGATGTACTGCGCCGGACTCCCAATAATCATTGGAGCCATGGCCGTCGGTGCGCTTGTTGTTATTGTACACCGCTCCCGTTTTGAAGGGCTGAAAATCGGCGTAGCGGGCGTCCTGGGCCAGGATTTCGGCTTTGGTATTGGCCGTGCCGGTGTTCACCCAGCAGTCGGCCGTGAGGGCCACGGGGTACACGGCTTCGAAGGCCAAGGCTAGGCTGCCGGCGGCGCGCTCTTGGTCCCAGTGGTAGGCCCCACCGGCGTCGCGGAAGAACTGCGCCGTGTAGCTTTCCCCATCGGGCATGTACCAGGTGTCCTTGAACGGCAACCCCGTGAGCACCTGCGGCCGCTTGGTTACCCGCCGCGTTAGAGCCGTGAGACGCTGATATTCTGCTTCTACTTTGGCAAATTTCTGATTAACAACGGCTTCTTTGTTGAGCAAGGTGGCCAGTAGCTTCACCCATTCGGCGCGGGCTAGGGGTGTTGTCTCTACCCACTCCGAGTTTACCATCACGGGCACGCCCGCGGCGGCTAGGGTATGAAAACGCTCCACCGGGGCGCCGGGGCTGCCCATGGTCATCACCAGATCGGGGTGCTGGGCAATCAGCTGCTCTTCGTTGAGGGAGTTTTCGCCAAACGCTTTGATCTTTCCTTCGGCAATGCGCTTGCGCACCGCGGGTGCCGAGGCGTATTGCAGGCTACCTAGCCCCACGAGCACGTCATCGGCATTGAGAAAGTCGGCCAGCGCTATGTGCATGGACGAGGTGCCTACCAGCGTTCGAATGGGGGTTTCGATAACCGAGCTGCTGCCATAGCCAGCTGGCCGCGACTGACCGCGCGGCACGAGCACGTAGCAGGCCGTGTCGGTGTGGTCCTTGAAAGGATTTAGGATCTTGACAATCTTGTAGTTGCCGACGTACTGAATCGTAAAGCCTTTGGCGTACTTGATAGTCGTTTGTTGCGACGCACCAGCGACTTGCTCCTGCGGAGTAGCTGTTGGCGGTGCTGCCTTTTCGGGCGTTGGTTGCGAGCAACTCGCCAGCAGGTTTGCGCAATGCATAGCTAGGCTCAAGCCTAACCACCGCCAACCAGCAGGAAATACAAAGGATAAGCCGCCGGGCATCCGGCGGGTAGCGGGGTTCTTCATGGTTGACAAGCCTTTCTTCCGAAAGCTGTAACGGGCTGGCGCAAAGGCAGGTCTTCTGACTTCCCCTCGGCCGACGGCCTTCCCACTCCCGTGCGGAAGCAGTGGCCTGGTCGTGTCGGCCGCATTGGTACGGGGTTACAGCAGCGGAGACTGTTCCGGATTCGCACCGGATTCCCTTTTCGGGCCGCCACCGATGTATTCGGCGCAGCCACCTTTGCTGGCGGTAAAGGTAGCTGAAATAAAATGGGAGGTGTCGCCGCTGGTGCGTTGCTCCGCGCCAGACCTAGCTCTTCGCCATCACTTTAAAGTAAAGCAAGCCGCTGATTCGTCTTCCGCAGTAGCAGAAGCTGTACCTAGGTCGCCCCACCCTAAAGGCGCCTACCACAGCACAGCTCCCAACTCCTACCACCTTGGCAGCGTCGAACCAGCAAAGCATCATTGGGACCGTAAAACGATATGGCAAACAGCTGTTTGCTTTTATCCGCGGCCGTGTGGAAAGCGACGAAGACGCCGAAGATGTGCTGCAAGAAGTGTGGTATCAGTTCACGAGCCAATCGGAACTGGAAACCATTGAGCAGGTGAGCGGCTGGCTACACCGCGTGGCCCGCAACAAGATTGTCGACAAGTTTCGCAAGAAGCACGAAGACCGCCTCGACGATTACAGCTACGAGGACGAGGAGGGCGAGCTAAGCTTCCGCGAAATCCTGCTGGCGGAGGCACCCACCCCTGAGGAGGAAGATCTAAAACAGTTTTTTTGGGAGCAACTTTTTCAGGCTCTCGACGAGCTACCGGAAGCCCAGCGCTACGTTTTTGTGCAAAACGAGCTAGAAGACCGCACTTTGCAAGAAATTGCGGACGAGGTCGGCGTTGGTATCAAAACCATCATTTCACGGAAAGGCTATGCCGTGGCCCACCTACGCAAGCGGCTGGCCAACTTATACCATGAATTTCTCAACTACTAACTAGCCTCGCTCATGCCTTTCTCTAACCAGCCGCGAGGCCCCCGGGGCCGCTTCTTTTTCTTTCCGTTGGTCGGGGCTGCCCTGGCCTTGGTGCTGGGTGGCGTAGTGATGAGCTTGTGGAACGCCATCTTGCCGGCAGCCGTGCATGCGGGCCGGCTCAGCTACTGGCAGGGCGTAGGCCTGCTGGTGCTGTGTCGTATTTTGTTTGGCTCGTTCGGACCGCGAGCAGGCTGGGGCGCCAGGCGGCAGGGTTGGGGCCGCGGCCGCGAGAAGTGGATGCAAATGAGCGACGAAGAGCGACGCCGCTTTCGGTCGCAGTGGTGGGAGCGGCATCAGCACCGCCGGGGTGGCCGCCCGCGCCAGGATTAGCCGCCGGCGGAAGCACCTAGGTAAGTGGGCTTTGCTTGATCAAACCCTAACTTTCTAAAATTCTTAAAAATTTCTGCCGGAGTTTAGAGTAAAACACACAAGCCGTTCGACTTCCAGAGAAATACCCTTTCTCACTAACGAACAGGCATATGAAATCCATCCTTCGCGCAGTTGGCATTGGCTTACTCGCTGGCACACTGCTTTTTTTCTTCCCTTTCTTCTTCCGGTTCTTACTGTTTGTCGGACTGCTCAGCTTGCTAGTACGCCTCATTACGGGCGGCTGGCGTGGCCGTCGTTTTGGGCGACGCGGACGGTGGGCTAGCTACGCTCCTTTTCCCTTTGCGCCTGTGCCCATCGATGGGCAGTGGTACCGCGCGCCCATCGCTGGTAATGGCCCTGTTAGTCATGTGCAAGTTGCTTAGTACGGCGGCTTTACTCCTTTCACCCTTTTCTCCCCTACCATCATGCGAATTGCCCGCGTAACCATTGCCATTGTTGTGGCACTAGCCACCTTTTTCAGCCTGAGCGCTTTAGCTCGGCATCGCCGCTTCGGGTGGGACGACACCTCAAGAGGCTATTTCGGGGGAAGGCACGGCGGCTGGCGCACTTGCGCCAGTGATGTCTACGGTAGTCGCTACCCCAACCGGAACATAACGCCGCCTGCTGCGCCACCCACTAGGCCACTTGCGCCGAACCCAACTACTGACGCACAGCAACCGCAGTAAGCTAGGTCCTTCCTTTTTATCAATCCTTTCTTAACTACCTCAAATCATGTACAATCAACAAGCAAATCGAGCAGAAGCAGAACAACAATTTCATGGCGACCCACGCGGCCGCGGTTACAGTTGCGGCCACGGGCGGCGCTGGGGCTGGGGTCGGCACCGGCACGGCGGTTGGCCAGCCGGAAGACTCCAACTGGTACCCGTCAACATCGAAGACGCGGAGGACCGCTACGTTTTGTCGCTCTTTGCGGCCGGCCTGGTAAAAGACAACTTTGCATTGACCGTGAAAGACGACGTGTTGACCATCGCCTACCAAGGTCCCGAAGAGCCAGCGGATGCGGCGGCAACCAGCGCTTACTACACACGCCGCGAGTTCCGCAATGCTTCTTTTGAGCGCTCTTTCCAACTCAATGGCAAGGTAGTACCAGCCGACATCACAGCGCAGTACACCGACGGAATTCTGACAGTAATTCTGCCGAAAAACCCTGCTACTACGCAGCCGGCCCAGGCCATCAAAGTAAGCTAGCCCGCCGGTAAAGTCGCAAGCAGAACCACCACCTAGCTTCTATAACATTGCCTGACAAGCAGTTGATGGCGTAGTTTTTGTTCCCTTTGGCATAGGAGGCTCACTTACCCTCCGCTACTTTTCTTGCGTATTTACTACGAAAATCGGGTGGGGTATTCCAGCGAGGACCCATTAGGCTTTGCCCGCCTGACGTACCAGCGAGGCCTCCGCAAAGGAGATGAGCTACGGTCCCTGCTTGGTCATACGACCCGGCTGATTGCTCGTCGTGGCGACGGACGCTTGTTAATTGACCAGCGCCTGATGACACCCTTCACCCCCGATGAGCAGCATTTTGTGATGCAGGAATGGTTGCCTCTCACGATTCTTGAGGGCGGCTACCGCTTCGGAGCGGTTATTTTGGCGCAGGATGTGTTTGCCCGGCTTGCTACTGCAACGGTAGTAACGGCCGTACGCAATCTGCCCATGACTTACCGCTATTTCGACACGGAATCCCAGGCTATTGCTTGGCTGACTACCACTTAAACCCTTGATTATCCAACAGTAAGAAGCAAAATATAAGTATAGCTATAAAGCTCAGGAAGCGGCACATGATTTGTATAACAGGCCTCGAATAATACAACTATATTCGTAGCTTATGCCTAAGTCATACTTTACCGCTTTCCCGTCGGACCTGCCGGCGGATGAACTTACCGCCCGCCGCCAACGACAGCGATATGCTGAGTGGGGCTTATCTGTTGCTACCATGAGCGGCAATCCGCCTGCTCCTGCCGTCATAGAAAACCTTCAGGCTTATATCAACGGCGAAATCCAGATTGAGGACCTAGCTCGCATGGATGCCGATGATCAGGCGCTGCCCTCGCCAGCTTACCTAGCGACGCTCAGCCGCCACCGTTTGAAGCAGCACTAAATTCTTGCTTATACTTCCTGTAAATGCAAACGCCTCTCCATTCAGGAGAGGCGTTTGCATTTACAGGAAGCGGAGTAGCTCAAGCACCTAGCTCCGCTCTGATGCTGCGGAGCCGCTGGTCAGAGGCGCTACTGGATTCCTGCACTGTGCTTTATAGCCATCGTTTAGGCTCACGAGTTACTGTGGACCAAGTGAAAATCTAGTGGCAGCCGCTGATCTACACAGGTAAGCTAAAAGACCTGATTATCATCAAAGCGAAAAGCCGGACGATATCCGGCTTCTTACTGCTATTCACCAACCTAGGTCGTATTGCGTCGAGCAAGACCTAGCGGGACTTGTATTCTTTCTGCAAGGTTTTCATCTCCATTGCCAATTCCTCTAGCCTCTTAACCAGCGCTTTGGCCCTGACGCCGTACGGTTTATGACAATCCGTCCAGTCTAGGAATTGCTGCAACTCCATTTTACCATATTTTACCATTGTAGCGGCATTCTCTAAAAACGTTTCTTCGGGCTCCATAGCATCGCTTAATATCTCTCCAATAAGGATACAACGACGCCCTGGCAAAAAATTCACCAGGTTCTCACAGATAAGACACTCACAAGAAATTTATAAAAAATAATATTCTATATAGGATGTGAGCACCTAGGCTATGTCGATTAGTAGGGGTTCATCTTTTTGCTAAGTGAATCAATGATGCACTAGCGCATTTATTTACTTAAAATACTATTTAACAACAACTTACCAACTGCATAAAATAGAAGCTAATAATTTGCTTATATATTTAGTAAATAGGCAAATATTTTTAGTAATTTATGGCTCGAAAACGTCGCCAATGATGTTCTATATTCTGTAAACTAACTTCTGCTCCCATGTTAGAGATGATGATTACCAAGAAGATCGGTAACCGTAGCTACCACTTCAATGCCACTGGCACCGATTTGCACGAACTGCTCACCGAGCACGAAAAACTGAGCTTTCCCGATGTGCCAGCGTGCGGCCTGTGTGGCTCTGTGAACTTGCGCCTGACCAGCCGTGTGGCCCAGGATAAGTTCAAGTACTGCGACATCAAATGTGACGACTGCTTTGGCTCCGTAACCTTCGGTCGCCGCCAAGATGATGACAAGGTGTACTTCCTCCGCAAAAAAGAAGGCGGCAAACCTGGCCAGCTCGATTGGATCAAGTACGAGCCCAACATTACGGTGGCGCCTGCCGCGGCTACCACGACTAAACGCTAATAAGCCTAGCTTTTTCAGAAAGCCGCCCACAAGGGCGGCTTTCTTGCTTTACGGGCGGACCGACTGCCAGCTAACCTAGTTGCCATTCGCCCGTTTTTGCGCCCATTCGACCGCTAGAATTACCGTTCACCCTAAAGCGTATTTTCTCGGCTGATAGCAGGAGCTAGGTTTGGACCATCAATCACCTAAACACTTGGTCAGATGAACCTTCTTGCTACCCTCCGTGCCCTGTTCGTTGTGCTTGTGCTGTTCAGCCAGGTACTCACTGTGCAAGCCACACCGCGGGCTGATCAGCCCGCCGCCCACCCTAGCTTTACCGTACAGGTAGCAGGCAAAGGCAAGCCGATGATTCTCATTCCGGGCCTGACGTGTCCCGGCGCCGTGTGGGACGAAACGGTGGCGCACTACCAGAAGCAGTACCAGTGTCACATCATCTCGCTGGCGGGCTTTGGTGGGCAGCCGGCCCAAACACCGGTGTCGGAGCACTTCCTGCAAGATGTACGCGACCAGCTACTCGCCTACATTCACGCGCAGAAGCTCACCAAGCCCGTGGTTGTCGGGCATAGCTTAGGTGGGTTCATGGCTCTGTGGATGAGCACCGCGGAACCCACAGCCATCGGCCCGCTGGTGATTGTGGATTCATTGCCTTTCCTCTCGGCTGTCCAAAATCCTAGCCTTACCGCTGATCAAGCCAAACCCATGGCGGAGGGTATGCGCCAGCAGATGCAGCAAGGCAAGAGAAGCCTTGCTGGGGCTCGGCAAATGTCGGCCGCGCTGATTACCGACACCGCCCGCATCAGCCAAGCGACACGCTGGAGTGTGGCTTCCGACCCCGCCACTGTTGGCCAGGCCATGTACGATATGAGCACGACCGACTTACGCCAAGATATTGCTCGCATTCAGCAGCCTGCGCTTGTGCTAGGTGCTTGGGCCGCTTACAAAGACTACGGCTCGACGAAGGAAAGCACCCGCGCCATCTTCGAGCAGCAATACACTAAGCTTCCCCAGCATCACGTGGAAATGTCGGAAGCCGGCAAGCACTTCCTGATGTGGGATGATACGCAGTGGTTTTTCGCCCAGGCAGATGCCTTTTTGAAGCAGAACAGCGTGGCGAAGAAGTAATACTTATTTTGACCACACCAGCTCACGGCCCGGCAGCCTAGGTTCTCGGTCCGTGAGCTGGCACTTCACTTCAAGAAACGAATTACCAAGCATTTGCCACACCACTACCTAGCTCTCTATGGTCTCTGAACAGGAATTTGCGGCGCTGAAGCTGGAGCTATCGGTGAAGGCTAAGAACGGCATCGACTTCATCGTGGCGGCTAGCATCATTTGGGCGGTCATTACTTTCGTCTGGACGCTGCCTAACTCGCCGGCTTACAACAGCTTCATCACGTTTTTTGTGGGCGGCGCTATGTTGCCCCTGGCTTGGATGCTGTCGAAAGTGTTCCGCACGACTTGGAAGCTGCCGCACAATCCGCTTCAACCCCTAGGTTTGTGGCTGAACTTCGCGCAGCTGTTCTACTTCCCGTTCCTTATGTTCATTTACAGCAAGTATCCCCAGTACTTTATCATGACCTACGGCATTATCACGGGGGCGCACTTCTTCCCGTATGCCTGGTTTTATAATGCTAGGCCGTTTGCTGTTATGGCGGGCGTTATTCCGGTGGGTTGTTTGGTACTTGGCTTGCGCGTCGCTGTTGCTAATCTGTATTTGATTCCGACTTTTATCGTGTGCGCACTCCTGCTGTTAAGCGGTTTACTGCTTCGCTCCTACCGTCAGAACAAGCAGGCTTATACCTTGGCCAGCAGCACCCTTTCGCTAACTACCGCCTGATTAAGCCAGCGCCATGTTTTCTTACGCCTCCGTACCTGCTCCTAGTCGTCTGTATTGGCGTGCGCAGCTCCTTGGCTGGCTCCTGTACGCCATCTTCAACCTCGCTTTGTTCATCGGCTTCGGTCAATTCACACGCGACTCGGTGCTTATTACCGTGGTCATTGTGTTGCCTTTGCTGGCTCTTACGCATGGGCTGCGCTACCACATCAAGGCCAATGGCTGGGAGAGGCTTGCACCACTGCCACTCCTTAGCCGATTGCTGCTCATCAACTTACTGCTGTCAGTTGTAAGTCAGCTTATTATTTGGGCACTTATTATTTGGTTGGTACGCCCCGTCGGCGATGGCCAACCGCACGGTTGGGGGCAGTTTATTGGTTACGCTCTGAACGTCAATTTTGTGCTGTGGCTTTGGGAAGGCTTTTACTTTGGTTGGCATTACCTGCGCAGCTACAAGCAGGCTGAAGTCGATAAGTGGAAGCTAGCGGCCGCCGTGCGCGAGGCCGAAATGCGCACGCTCAAAGCCCAGATCAATCCGCATTTTATGTTCAACGGCTTGAACAACATCCGGGCACTGGTAATGGAAGACCCGAGCCGCGCCCGCCAGATGATTACGCATCTATCTGATTTACTGCGCTATTCTATTCAACTCAACAGCACCGAGCAAGTACCGCTTGCCCGCGAACTGGAAATTGTGGAGCACTACCTGGAGCTAGAAGCTGTGCAGCTCGAAGAGCGCCTTGCCTACTCGCTCGACGTCGATAAAGTGGCGCTGCCCACGCTTATTCCGCCCATGACGCTGCAACTGCTCGTGGAGAATGCCATCAAGCACGGCATCGCGCCCCGACCCGATGGTGGCGCCATCACCCTCACGGCGCGCGCCAACCTAGGTACCCAGTTGCTCTACATCACGGTGCGCAACACGGGCCACTATGCGCCCAAGCCGGGCCACGAAGGGGTTGGCTTGCGCAATGCCCAGGAGCGCCTGCATTTGCTGTATGGCAAGCACGTGCAACTCGTTATCGGCAACGACCCGGTGGTACCGGCGACAGTGCTGGCCGAATTGCGCCTGCCGCTTACTCCGCACACGCAGTCGCCGCCAACCGAACCTAGCTTTACGTCCACTTCTTCCACTCTTCCCTTCCCGACCGCATGAACGCTTTGCTGGTTGACGACTCCCGCCTAGCGCGCATCGAGCTGCGCCACTTGCTCCAGAGCTTTCCCGATATAACCGTTGTAGGTGAAGCCAAAAACATCACCGAAGCCCGCGCTCAAATTGAGCAGCAGCGCCCCGACTTACTCTTCTTAGACATTCAGATGCCGGGTGGCAATGGCTTTGACTTGCTAGAATCGCTCGACGCGGCGCCGCACGTCATATTCACCACCGCTTACCTCGACTATGCCTTGCAAGCGTTTGAAGTCAACGCCTTGGACTATTTGCTCAAGCCCATCCAGGAAGTGCGCTTGGCGGCGGCCGTTGAGAAAGCGCGTCAGCAGCAGCTAGCTAGGTTGGCGGCTCCCGCTCCACAGCCCGCGGAAGTAGGCCCGCCGTTGGCCGCCTCCGATCAGGTGTTTGTGAAAGACGGCGAACGGTGCTGGTTTGTGCGCCTAGAAAATATTAAGCTGTTTGAAATCAATGGCAGCTACACCCAAATCTACTTCGAGCAGCACCGCCCGCTGATTCCGCGCACCTTGCAGCACCTAGAAGCGCGCCTCGACTCGAAGGTGTTTTTCCGTGCCAACCGCCAGCAGATCATCAACCTGAAGTGGATCGACAGCATCGAGCCGTGGTTCAGCAACACCCTCAAGATCAAGCTCAAGGACGGACCCGAGGTCGAAGTTTCGCGCAAGCAGTCGGTGCTGTTTCGCGAGATGATGAGCTTATAGTTCTGCTCGTTTGGCGTACCACGTAGCGCAGCCGGCCCTAAGGTCGGCTGTTTGCTTGTAGAAGAAGCAACCGAAAAGCTAGGTTCTGCATCTGTCAGGAGCAAGCGTCGCAGGTCGTGCGGAAATGGCCGAGTTTATTGTAATTCTGCCAGCGTCTTTCTAACTCGAAGCAGATAAGCTCCCGGCGGCTTTATGGCTCTTGCGTTTTACCTGTGTTATCACCGTTAGCAATGCGGCCTCCTACGCTGCCGTTCGGCTTTCTGCTTTACCCGTGCCATGAGGGTTGTTAGGTTACTTATTCTATTGATTTTTCTTACGTTAGCTAGCCATATAGGCTGGGCGCAAGCCCCGTCGAAGCCACCACCCGCTCCCGAGCCCGAGTCGGTGCAGGTACGCGTGGCACTGCCAACGGTGGTGGGCGTAGCCAGCGACTATGTAGGGGCGCTATTTTCCAGAGAAAAGCGGCAGACGCTGTTGAAGCAGAAACGCTCCCGCACCGGCAACCCCGTTCTGATTCTGGATGTGCCTTCTGCGCCCGGGCGCTGGCTAGAGCGCAACTTTGGGCGCGACACGCCCTAGCGCAGCAACTGGTTTTCTTCTTACGGTGCGCTGGTCTGCGGGGCGCCGCTCAGGTTTTACTTCGAACAGATTCTGCGTATGCGCTTCGACTACACGGCTATCTTATTTACCATTCCCGTTGCGGTCGTGTTTGCCCGCCTGCTCCGCAAGTTTCTGAACACGGCCCAACTAGCGCCGCGCTGGGATAAGCTCCTCGATAAGATCTGGGTGCCGGGTGTGGTAATTTTGGGCCTAGCGGCCGTATTTCAGCTTCAAAGCAAGCTGCTAGATGAAACCTACTTACTGTTCGTCTACCTCACTTTTATCGCGCTGCTGCTACAGCTCAGGAGCTACAAACCCGCTCGAACGCTGCTGCTGGCGCTGGTTCCTTTTGCCCTGTACTCGTTTTTTGAACTCCTGCTGAATGTGGTGGCGTCCGGATTCATCAAGGAGTACGACGACACGTTTGACTCGTGGCAGGGCTTCTCGGTTATTTGGATGGTCACCTTTGCCTTCATCGCACGCAATCAGAAGCGGAGCTTGGAGACCGACTTGCTGCTGCGGGAGAAAGAAGAGCAGGAGAAGCTGCGCATCGCGACGCAAAACACCGAGCTTGAGCGTATGGTGAGCGAGCGCACCGCCGCCCTTACCCAGCAAGCCGAAGCACTACAGTCGGCCCTGACGGAGCTACGTACCACGCAGGCCCAACTCATTCAGGCCGAGAAGATGGCGAGCCTCGGGGAACTCACCGCCGGCATTGCCCACGAGATTCAAAACCCTTTGAACTTCGTCAACAACTTCGCGGAGGTGAGCGTGGAGCTTTGCCAGGAGCTGCGCGAGGAAGTAGAGAAAGTGGAGCTAGCGGAAGCCGACAAAGACTATCTGCTGGAAATCCTGAACGACCTGAGCCACAACCAACTCAAGATCAATCAGCACGGCCAGCGGGCCAGCAGCATCGTGCGGGGCATGTTGCAGCACAGCCGCGCCAGCACCGGCGAACGGCAGGCCACCGACCTCAACAGCCTCGCTGATGAATACTTGCGCCTCGCTTACCACGGCTTGCGCGCCAAGGACAAGACCTTCAACGCCACGCTTAACACTACCTTCGATGAGGCGGTAAAAGAAGTGGGAGTGCTGCCGCAAGACCTAGGTCGGGTGCTGTTGAACTTGTTTAACAACGCCTTCTACGCCGTGCAGCAGCGCCAGAAAAATGGCGAACCCGGCTATCAGCCCACCGTGACGGTGAGCACCAAGCAACTTCCCCAAAAAGTTGAGATTCGGGTGCGCGACAACGGCACGGGCATTCCGGAGGAAGTGCGCCAAAAAATCTTCCAACCTTTCTTTACTACCAAGCCTACCGGTGAGGGCACGGGGCTAGGTTTATCGTTGAGCTACGACATCGTCACGAAAGGCCATGGGGGTACGCTGGCGGTGGAAAGTCAGGAGGGAAAAGGCACCGAATTTATCATTAGCTTACCCGCCTAGATAACTAAAAGCTAGCTCTTTACAGTTGCCTTCATGAACCGCTTGCATCTCCTCTTGTTAGCCGGTTTGTGGCTGCTGCTCTCGCCTCCTACTGCTCAGGCTCAAGCCGACTCAGCAGCTGTGGTCATCAACCGCCTGCCCGCCGAAGGCCTGCCGCTCACCAAAGGATGGCGCTACCACGCCGGCGACGATCCCACCTGGGCTAGGCCCGATTTTAACGATCACCGCTGGGACACCATCACCGTGGGTCGAGTGGGCCAGCCGCTGCCCGCCCGTTTCTTGGCTGGCCCTGGCTGGTTTCGGCTGCGCCTGCGCTTGGGCGACAGCTTGCGCCAGCAAGCCCTAGGGCTGCAAACGGGTCCGGCGCTGGCCGGATTCGACGTATACAGCAACGGCCGGCGCATCGGCCGCTACGGTACCTACAGCCCCGACCCAGTTCAGGTGCGGACTGGTAGCCCAACCGCTTCGCCCCTGGACCTGCGCCCGTCGGCGGCGGGCGAGCTAGTGCTGGCCGTGCGCTACACTCCCCAGCAGCACACACCCTGGCTCCAGGCTTACCTAGCCCACAGCAGCCAGCGTAATCTAGCGCTTCGGCTGCGTGAGTTGTCGCAGATTCGGCGGAAGGATGCTGCAGCCAGCCAAGCCGATGCTGTTTTTGCCTGGCTAACTGGCATATTCTTACTGCTGAGCTTGCTGCACCTGGTTTTTTATCGCTACAACCGGGCCCAGCCCGCCAACCGCTACTTTGCCTACTACGCGCTGGGCACTGGCTTTTCGTGCTTACTCCTCACGTATTGGCCCTCGGTCTCCTTAGAGGAAAGAACCGTGGTGTACGGCGTGGGTGTGGCGTGGCTGCTGCTGGCGGCGCTGTACTCACTTCGGGCGCTGTATGCCTTATTCCAGGTGCGCCCTGGCTGGCTCTACAAAGTCTTGGGCGCGAGTGTACTACCTGTGGTACTGTTGATGACGGGCGAAGTACTGCGGCGTGAGCTAACCGGTATCCTATGCTACGTCGGGTTTATGATTGTGCTCACCCTCGACCAATTGTGGCTCATCGGACGGGCTCTGCGGCAGCGGCGGCGCGGTGCCGGGCTGTTAGGGGCCGGTTTTGCGTCTGGCATTGTGTTACTTGCCTCCATTGCTTTGAATCCGTTTTTGTCAAGCTGGTCTCCCGCAGCGGTGTCCTTGATAGTCGCATTGTCTTTTGTGCTGCCAGCGCTAGGCATCTCCTTATTTCTGGCCCGCGAGTTTGCCTTGGATAGCCAGCTCTTGCAAGTCAAGCTAGACGAAGTCGAGCGCCTCTCGGCCCAAACCCTGGCCCAGGAGCAAGAAAAGCAAGCCCTGCTAGCCCAGCAAAACGAAACGCTCGAAATGCAGGTGCAGCAGCGCACCGGCGAGTTGCAACGCTCGCTCACCGAGCTGCGCGCCACCCAGGCCCAGCTCATCCAAAAAGAGAAGATGGCCAGCCTAGGGGAGCTGACGGCCGGCATTGCCCACGAGATTCAGAACCCCTTGAACTTCGTCAACAACTTCGCCGATGTGTCGGCTGAGTTGGTAGCCGAACTAAAAGAAGCACAAGCCGCCGGCGACACGGAAGAAGTGGTGGCCCTGGCCGACGACCTCGGGCAGAACCTAGGCAAGATTCACCAGCACGGGCAGCGGGCCAGCAGTATCGTGCGCGGCATGCTCGAACACAGCCGCGCCAGCACCGGCGAGCGGCAACCCACTGATCTGAATACTTTAGCCGACGAATACCTGCGCCTGGCTTACCACGGCCTCCGGACGAAGGACAAAGGCTTCAATGCCGCACTGAAAACGGACTTCGCGCCCAACTTGCCCCTGGTCGAAGCCGTGGGCCAGGACCTAGGACGGGTGCTGCTGAACCTGTTCAACAACGCCTTCTACGCCGTACAAAAACGCCAGCAAATGGGCGAGCCCGGGTACGCACCCACGGTTAGCGTAAGTACCCGACACACCAGCAACCGAGTAGAAATCCGGGTAGCTGACAACGGCACCGGCATGCCGCCCGAGGTGCAGGCCAAGATCTTTCAACCCTTTTTCACGACCAAGCCCACGGGTGAGGGCACGGGGCTAGGGCTATCGCTCAGCTACGACATCATCACCAAAGGGCATGGCGGCACGCTGGCGGTGGAAAGCCAGGCCGGCTACGGCACCGAGTTTATTATTACTCTTCCTATCTAAGCCCTATTTTGCCTGCTGATTATACTATCTTCGCTGATGATGAAAATACTGGTTGTAGACGACGAGGTGGATGTGCGCGTGCTGTTTGAGCAACGCTTCCGGCGCGAAATTCGGAGCGGAGAATTCTCTTTTTCCTTTGCTTACTCGGGCGAGGAAGCCCTGAACTATCTGCACGAGCACGTTTCGGAGGTGGTCCTAATTCTTTCCGACATCAACATGCCGGGCATGAGCGGCCTGGAGTTGCTGCGGCATATTCGGGAGGAGTATCCTGGTCCGCCAGTGCCGCCAACTCCGCAAGTGATGATGATCACAGCCTATGGCGACGACACCAGCCGCCAGCAAGCCATGCAGCTAGGGGCCAATGACTTCCTGACCAAACCCGTTGATTTTTCCGCGCTGAAAGCCAAGCTCATCTCCCTGGAAAATCATGAAAACTAAGATTCTGGTGGTAGACGATGAAGCGGATTTGGAGCTGCTCATCAAACAGAAATTTCGGCGTAAAATCCGGGAGAATGTATACGAGTTCTTGTTTGCCAGCAATGGCCAAGAGGCGCTGAACCGCGTGCGGGACACGCCGGACCTCGACATTGTGCTCAGTGACATCAACATGCCGGTGATGGATGGCCTGACGCTGCTCAGCAAGCTCCCCGAAACGAACCCCATCGTGAAAACGGTGATGGTATCGGCCTACGGCGACATGGAGAACATCCGCACGGCTATGAATCGCGGGGCGTTCGACTTCGTGACCAAGCCCGTGGATTTCACCGACCTAGAGCTGACCATGGACAAAACGGCCACGCACGTGCAGCAAACGCGTGAAACGCTCCGGGCCATTCAGGAAAACAACATCCTGAAGATGTACGTGGATGAGACGGTGCTCAACGTGATGGGAAGGCCTGGCTTCGAAAACAAGCTGATGGTGAGTGAAACGGTAGATGCCACGGTGGTTTTCATGGACATCTGCGGCTTCACAGCGCTTTCTGAGGTACTGCCCCCGGCCAACGTCGTGGGACTGCTCAACAAGTACTTCGACCAGATGGTGCAGGAGGTCATTGCCCAGGGCGGCTACATCGACAAGTTTATGGGCGACGCCGTAATGGCCGTGTTCCGCGGTGACTATCACCTCGACCGCGCCATCGACGCAGCCCTTTCGGTGCGTAGCGTCATTCAAGCCAATGAGGACACGCTACCCGATGGCAAACCGTATCGCCCAGAGGTCAGCATTGGCATCAATACCGGCGAGATGGTTTCGGGCAACATTGGCTCGGCCTCGCTCAAACGCCTGGACTACACCGTTATCGGCGACACCGTGAACGTGAGCCAGCGCCTGCAATCGGCCGCTAAGCCGGGGCAGATTATTATTACTGAGCCTATTTACCAACAGGTGAAAGAATCCTTCCAATGCACCCCAGTGGGCGAAGCAACGCTGAAGAATAAGTCGCTGCCAGTAATGACGTACGAGGTAGTAGCCTAGGTAAGCCAATAGCCTAGCTTCTGCGCAAAAGCGCTGAAGGGCGAGGAAAACGCAACCGAACCTAATAATTCTATAGCGCCTGCCGAGTACCTCGCCAGCTAGTGTTTCCGTAGAGATTTCGCGGAGGCTACCCCTCAGACACAGAGCTAGGAGGTGCTGCCATTGTCTTTTCATTCTGCCGACGCAAGCGCTGGCATAGTACCCGCATGATGTTGCGCAGCACCTCGCTGCGTTCTTCCATCACATCGTAGAAGTCTTCCTGATCGAGGCGAAAGGCCACTACATCGCCTTTCGCTACGGCGGTGGCAGAACGTGGTTCCGCATCGAGCAGGGCTAGCTCGCCGAAGAAGTCGCCCTTGCGGAACGTGGCCAAGTGCTGCGCGCCGCTGAAAACTCCGACTTCCCCTTTGTAAACGATAAACAACGAGGCACCTAGGTCGCCTTTGGCAAATACCTGCTGTTCATCGTGGAACGTCACTTCCTTCATGATGGGCACAATGCTACTCAGCACGTTCTCGGGCGTGGCGGCAAAGAGAGCGGTGTTTTTCAGGACCGAAACCCGCTCCGTGGCCGGGATGCGGGAAGTTGTGGCGTGGTGACTCATGCGCAAAGACGTAAGCGTGGGGTGAGCAGCAAGCAAAGATTGGTAAAGCGTAGGCTCTTGTTCGGAAAGTTGATCGAGCACCGCAAAGGCGCTTTCTTGAATCAGCAGATTCTTGCTACCTAGGTACGGTAGCAGTTCGGCGCTGGTAGCAGCTTGGGGGTGCCATTGGCGCAGGGCTACGCTGACCGTCCAGTCCGAAAATGTTGCTTCGCCGCACCGGATGATCGTATCCAGCACCGGTTCTGATGTTTCCATTGAGCCGATTACGGTAGTAAAAGCCCGTACTTTCTGGCGCACAGGCGCTACTTCAAATAGCGTCTGGAGAGCTAGGTAAACGGGGCGCGCAATGACGTTGTCCAGCATTTCCAGCGCGTTAGCCTGCCGCTCGCGGGTGGCGTGCGTCACGCCACGTTGCGCATCGGCAATGAGCTGGGGAGAGTACAGCTGGAATAACAAACCAAAGATGCGCTGCTGCACTTTGGATAGTTCGTAGTCGAGGGCCTGGGTGAGCGGGGCGTTGTCGGTCGTTGCTTGCCCGTGCAGCAGCACTTGGGCGAGCTTCATCTCGGCCAAAATCAAGCCTTCAAACAGCGGCGCATCTGCGGCAACAGGCCCAAAGCTGCGCAGCGCTCGCAAGGCTATTTCTCGCCGAGCTAGGTTTGGCTGCTGCACCAGCAACAGCAGTGCACTACGGCTGGCAGGCACTCGAATCTGCCCGCACACCAAAGCCACGCGCCGCACCAGCGTTTCATCCGGACTGGTTTGCAGCACGGTAGCCAGTTCCGGCACCGCGGCTTCGCCCAACTGCACCAACTGATCAGCTGCTGCATGGCGCAAGTTTTTGTCGGTTAGCGCCGCAATGAGTTGCTTCGTTTCTCGCCCATCAGACAAGGCGGTCGTGCCATTTTGCCGAGAGCCTAGGGCTTCCGACCAGCTTTGCCCATCCGCTTCGGTATCGGTTGTGAAGCGGCGGCTCAGCGCGTGTTGCAGCTCACTCAGGTAGTGGCCGTAGGTACGATGCAAAAAGAAGATGGCCCCGGCCATAAACAAGCCCATCCAGGCGAAAGGCGCCCACTGACTAAGCGCCGGGAAGAAGTGTAGCGCAAACAGCAACCCGCCGCCCAACGCCATGCCCAATGGCTCGTAGAAGCCCTTCACCAACGTATGGGCTTGCAAACGCTCGGGCGCTGACATGGGCTGGAACAGCACCAGAAACACCGGGTCGAAGATGGCCCGGCGCAGCACTTCCAATACCAGATACAGACCGCAGAAATACAGCAGCAGGATACTTTCCTCCACTTGCTCGATCCACAAGCCACCAAACAACAGCAAACTAGCGAGCACCACAATGGGCAGGGTGATCAGCATCCACCGGATACCTAGCTTGCTGAGTAGGGTGTGGGAAAACAGCAGCTTGAAGAGCGACGCTAATAAGTACGTCAGCACCAGCACGCTGCCTACGTACTGCATCACGCTGGCTTGGTCGTGAAATTTGTGTTTGACATTCACGAAGAAGGAATACTCTACTCCCGTCGTGACGGCAGCAATAGCAGTCAGGCTTAGGCACAGCGTCAGCACCAACCGGCTGTCGCCAAACCACTTGCGCAGCTCCGGAGCGAGGGCTTGCGTGCGCACCGCGCGGGCGGCGGCTCTCACTTCTACGTCGTGCAAGCGGCCTGTGGCTTGCAGCGTCAGCAGGGCACCTAGGTAGGCGGCAAAGGCGGTGAGCAGCAGCCACAGCAGGTCGGAGTGATGATGAATCAGGATGGCTAGCACGGCCCCGAGCGCCTTGGCGGGCATATCGCCGGAGCTAATCACGCTAAACAAACGGCGCCCCTGCCGCACATCGAACACCACCGCCGACACGCCCCAGAACTCTAGGTTGGTGAGCAGGTAAATCACACGGTAGCCCGCCATAATAGCGACGGCCGCCGCCACCGAATGCCCGAACGTAATCAGGACGCCCAGCACGCCCGTGACCACGACCACCGACAGCAGCACGCGGGCGGCTAAGCGTTGCAGCGACAGATGATGCTCGTAGTGGCCGTAGATCTTGCTGGCACCCATCATAGCTAGCGCTGCCACACCGTAGGCTAGGGGCAGATTACGCTCTGGGTTGGTTTCGAGCAGAATAACGTTGGCCGACACGTACACCAGAATGGTCCCGATGCCGAGCAAGAAGTTATGCAGAAAGAACAGCCCAACCGTACGCCCTTCATCTGGGCGAATGCCAACCAGTTGCTGCCAGCGTTCAAGTAATGTCATGCCAGAGAGAAGAAGAATGCCTAGCCATCTTAATCGAAAGTGCAAGATAGGTGCCCGGCCGCGCACAGTATCCGAATTTTCCTTTTAAGTTAGAGCACCTATCCTTTCCCGCTGCCTGTTATGGACTGCCACCGCGCCGAAACGTACGTGCTGCGGGAGTTGCGCGCGCACCTCTCGCCAACTCTCTATTACCACGGCTTGCACCACACCTTGGATGTGGTGCAACAGGCGCAAGCATTGGCGGCAGGCGAGGGCATCACCGACCCCACTATGCTCGCCCTGTTGCGCACGGCCGCTCACTACCACGATTCGGGGTTCATGACGACCTACCAGGGGCACGAGGCGGCGGGCTGCAAATTAGCGCGCCAAGTGCTGCCCGATATGGACTACTCACCCGACCAGATCGAGCTGATTTGCAGCCTCATCATGGCTACGCGCCTGCCGCAATGCCCCGGCGACTCCTTGCTGGCCAAGATTCTTTGCGATGCCGACCTCGATTACCTAGGTCGCCCCGCCGACTTCTGGCCGGTCAGTCAGACGCTGCGCAAAGAGCTGGAAGCGCACGGCTCCGCAGTCGACGATCATACCTGGAACCAAGGCCAGGTGAAATTTCTGAGCGCACACCACTACTGGACTGTCACGGCCAACGTCCGTCGCGAATCGGCTAAGCAAGCGCGCTTAGCCGAAGTCCGAGCCTTATTAGCCTAATTGGTCTGGCTGGCAACAGCGAGGCATCTACTTCTTTATACCTTTCGCCCACTGTTGTTTCTCACCCCTTGCTCCAGCCTTCATGCTTTCAGAAATATTATTCTACTCCCTCGATAAAGCTATTCGACAATACCGCAAGTTTGCGCAAGCCAATATTGACCGCGCCGGCATTGACATCACCGTCGACCAGTGGCTGGTGCTGCGCGTGATAGAGGAGCACGACGACCTCACCCAAGCGGACATGGCCGAGCGTGTGTTCAAAGATCAGGCTTCCGTAGCCCGCATTATTGCGCTGTTGCTTAAACGCGGCCTCCTAAAAGCAGAGCGGCTACCGCAAGATGGGCGGCGGAGCCAACTGCGCGTGTCGCCGCTTGGGCACGATGTGCTGGTCGCGGTGCAACCGGTCGTACTCAGCAACCGCGCTGTTGCCTTAAAAGGCCTCGGCGAAGATGAATTGCTACAGCTGCGGCAGAGCTTAGAGCGTATTTACAACAACTGTCGCCCCAAGCTACCCGCCGAGAATGCTTCGGCAGATGCTGCCGCGCTCCACGCCGTACCTAGCACCCAAGAAGCTAGCTCCTAGCTTCACGTTGCCTTTGCTCCTTGAGCTGGCGTGCCTCATACAGGCAGGCTAGGCTTGCACGGCCAGTACATACTGCCGAAAAACAGACTTTTTGCGCGGGCCCTGCTGCTCCGCCATAAGTTGTGCCTGCTTTTTGCTATTGCGCTACTAACTGATAGAAAGAAGAATCAGCATCTGTTTTCTCACTGCGCAAGCTAGGTGTACTTACACCTGTTGGGCAGCTTGCTTTTGGTTGTATGCTTACACTAATCGACTCATCATCCACTAACTTATTGACTGCCGGCACCGTCGTTCGTGTGGTATTCTCAACTGTTCCGCCCGACAACAAAGGCTTGCAAAACGTGATTCGCAAACGGTTCAAAATGCACATGCCTAGCTTCCGTATTCGGGCGTGTGGCAGGCTCACGGGCGAGCGGTACTACGTTGATTTTACGGCCCCCAAGGACACGGAAATGCAGAGCATCCGCTACGAGGTAGATACGCTGGCTATGGCGTACGCGGTAAGTATCAAAAACGCGCAGACTACACCGGCTTCTTAGTACAACGAAGACCCTGCTTTGCTCAGCGGCATAGCTCCGCGACAAACAAGCGCAGCAAGCGCCTAACCCTAGGGTTAGGCGCTTGCTGCGCTTGTATAGTAGCTATCCTGGCTTAGTTGAGCAGCTTTAATGCTGTTTCTAAAATCAAATCCTGGTTAGAAGCAGGGTTAGCTTTGCGTAAATCGACCAAGATGTTGGGACGGTATTTTTCGCGTGGAGTGCCCTTGAGATGGTAGAGCTTTTCGGCGGGAAAGTTGAACCCGATACCAGAGTTGGGCATCTTATACGAGTAAATAGCGCCGTTGAGTCGGGCTAGCTCGGTGCCTACGACTGTAGCACGCTTCAAAGCATCGAAGGCAATGGTGATGCCCTCGCCCATGCTCGCCGTCCAGTGGTTGGCGAGCACCGCTACGGGCCGGGTGTATGGCGCTGGCCGCGGCGACACCAACTCACGCCACTTCCGTTTTACCCCGTACACTCTTTCCTCGCTCACCAGCTCATGTTCTTGGTAGGCCTGCTCCGTCGTGATGAAGCGCCCCAGAATGGCTCTAGCTACGGTGGTATTTCCGCCGCTGGGCGTATCGCGCAGGTCCAGGATCAGCGCGCTGGTGGGCAGCATCGTTGTGAGCGCACTATCGAAGGCTTGCATCAAGCCATTATCGAACAAGCAGTTATTGATGCGGATGTAGCCTACTTTGCCCAGCACTCGGGTTTCGACCTTGCGCGGGTAGTTCACGTTTTCTTGGAGCATGACAGGCTGATCGGGCTGGTACTCTACCACGCCGCCCGCCGTGCGCACCGATAATTTGCGCGGCAGGTGGTGGGCGCCAGCCAAGGCTAGGTCCAGAGCGTAGTTGCGTGCCTCCGCGTCCACGGTGTGCAGGGCTTTGCCTACGAAGGGTTGAATGGCTTGCTCGATGGGCACGCCGCCAATAGCCACGACCTCCATCCCCGGCCGAATCCCAACTTTCTCGGCACCTAGGTGCTGGCGCACGTCGAGCACGATGGCTTTGCCCGCCACAAACTCCGCATGCAGGTCGCTGCCGGAGGGCACCAGGCGCTGTGAGTCGAACCGGTTAGTTGCCAAGGAAGCGTGATTGTCGTAGAGCTCCATGAACGCGTTTTCCAGCAACCGCACAAAGGCCCGCCGCGAGCGAATGGTGTCGGCCTGGGGCTGGTAGAGCTGGCGCACCTTGTACCAGTCGGTTTGCTTTTTATCGAAGTACGCGTAGTTGTCATGTATCGTCTCCCAGAAAAAGTCAAAGTCTTGGCGGTACTGCTGCGGGGTCAGCTTTGTTTGTCCCGATACTTCTGGTACTCCAACGCACACCAGCAGGCTAATAGCCAGTAGCAATATTTTCATGCCCGAAGAAGGCGACAGAAAGTTAGCTTCGCAAAACAGGCGCTAGCTTTTGTAATTTTGCAACATCCTTACCAGCCTAAGCTGCTCGCCGCGAGTCGTGCAAGGCTCGTAGCACAACCGTTTTCCTTTTAGTTGCTTTTATTCTTCTCCGCGCATGACGCACCGTCATTTCCTCATTCATAAGCCGTTTGGCTACCTCAGCCAGTTTGTGTGCGAGCTAAAGAAGAAAAAGCTCCTGGGCGAGTTGTACGATTTCCCGGAGGGCACCATGGCCATTGGCCGTCTCGACGAGCACAGCGAAGGCCTGTTGCTGCTGACTACTGACGGCCGCGTGAGCGAAATGGTGCGGAGCAAAGGCGTTGAGAAGGAGTACTATGCGCAAGTCGACGGCCTGATAACCGACGAGGCCGTGGCACAACTGCAGCAAGGGGTAGAAATTGGCCTCCGCGATGTGAAGTACCAGACCAGCCCCTGCACCGCCTTCCGCCTAGAGACGCCACCTAGCTTTCCGCCCCGCACCAAAAAAATTCGCGACGACCGCCACGGTCCTACCAGCTGGGTGTCGATAACGCTAACAGAAGGAAAGTTTCGGCAGATCCGCAAAATGACGGCCGCCGTAGGTTTTCCAACCCTCCGACTGGTGCGCGTGCGGGTCGGCAACATTCATCTGCATAATCTACCACCGGGTGGCGTGCAGGAAGTTGTTAACTTTGCGCTTCCTGAGCGCGAAGAAGTAGGTAGTTTACACTGCTCTTCCTAGGTGCGGCGCCCGCCAAAACCCGGCCCTGCTACGCTTCTGTTTGCTGCATGAACTATAGTGCTGTAGCATCTGTTTTCAACTATACAACCGTTTCACATCGGGCGCCATCGGGCGCCTACATCTATAAAGACACGCATGGGCAGATCACAAGCCACCTTCGGCAAGAAGGAAAACGAAAAGAAACGGTTACAGAAGCGCAACGAGAAAGCCGAGAAGAAAGAAGAGCGGCAGGCAAACGCGAAGAAAGGCCAGAGCCTAGACGATATGCTAGCCTACGTTGACGAGAACGGTAACATTTCCGCGACGCCTCCGGACCCGAAGAAGAAAAAAGAAATTGACCCCGAGACCATCCGTATCGTAACCCTCAAGCAGGAAGATATGGAGCAGGAAGACCCTATCCATAAGGGTACGGTAACGTTCTTCAATGAGTCGAAAGGCTATGGTTTTATCAAAGACTTGCAGACGCAGGAAAGCGTTTTCGTGCACGTCAACAAGTTGGTAAACCCAATCAAGGAGAACGACAAAGTAAACTTTGAAATTGAAATGGGTCCGAAAGGTCCCAGTGCTTTCAACGTGAAACTAGAGGCTTAAACCCTTACGCTCTGCTAACCTAAAGAGGCCGCAACACGTTCGTGTTGCGGCCTCTTTGCATTTGGGTGCTACGGCTACCTAGCTTTTGCAACGCGTTTCTTCTAGAGTAGTAGCACGTCGATGCGGTGGGCGTGCACCAGGTCGAGCTTCTCCGACCACGCAAAGACGGTGAAGTAGCCATCCTGCGACGCCACTAGCGCTATCGAATCGCGCTGGTCGTGCACAAACTGGGCAGCGGCGAGGTGGCGCGTACCGCCGTTTTGGGCCGGGTGCATCCGCTTGGCAATGCTGCCCACCACCGGCTCTGATAATACCATCTTGTCGACTGGGGTGCTGGATTCAGCGCGCGCCACTTTCACCCCAAAGGCCAGCAAATCATAGTCCTGCGTGATGACGGTGGCGCCATCGACGGCCGTGAAGCCCCCCACAATTTTGATGGTGTGCAGGAGCTTATCCTGCCACTTGCGCCGGGTTTGGTCTTGCTGCTGCACGTCGGCAATGCCGGTGTAAGCAGGTACCACGGGATACACCATGGGCTGCACAATGGACTCTTTCCACTGGTTGTTACTGGGTGGCACGACTAGTACCAGGCCACCCCGACCGTGAGCGCGCATGGCCGTAGCCAGCTCCACCAGCACCGTATTGGTTTCGCCGGAGGTCGTGAGAAGGCCGTGGTCGGGCAGAAAGGCTTGCAAGGCGGGGCAGTCGTTCACGGCGGCGTTGTCGGCGTCGACTACTTGCAGCTGATCTCCGCGGAGGATGGCCACGTTGACAAATTTACCAAATCCATCGGCGCGGCGGTGCTTGATAACCAGCAGGCCAGGTTCCACCACTTCTAGCACAAAGCACAGCGGCGGAATATTGATGGCAGTGCCCCACACATACAGGCCTTCTTCGTCGTGCCACACGCCCAGGTGAATGCCGGGCTGCTCGACGGCTGGGGCTAGCTTCAGCAAATTATAGGGGGTTAGCCGGCGGCGCTGGCCAAACAACAGCGGGTACTTCGCCCCATCGGGCGGCAGCAGCGCCAGCGAAATCTTGGGTGGATGTCCTTCTTCGCGGCGCAAGCTAGCCCAGAAGGCGGCGTCAATAACGGCTTCTACCAGGTAAGACTCCGGCTTTAAGGCCAAAAAGGGTTCCTCTTCCGGCGTAGCCGCGGCCCGATGCCGCGCAAAATGCGCTTCAACCATAGGAGCGACCATGCGGGCCGCTAAATACGAGGGTTCGGACAACATAAGGGCAATAACAAGGCTTTTTGGTTGCGAACCTACTTTACGCGAAGTCGACTGTGGCGTTTGGCTTTTAAAAACACGCACGACTAGTAAGCATCCTCCAATCAAGCGCTTATTTTCACTGCCTCAGCGGGCTTGTTAGCCATTCCGCACTGCCAACCAAACCACCCATCACTTCGTGAAACAGTATACTCGCACAGCCTACCTAGCCCTCATGTTGCTCATCGGAGCGGGCGCCGAACTGAGCGCGCAAACTTCGCGCTCTGCCACCGGCAACGTACCCGCGCAGGGCAGCTGGCAACAGCTAGCTACCGACGCCTCCCGAGCTGGCAAACCTGCGTGGCGCCCTATGCTAACGTACGTGGCAGGCTTGCACCAAAAAGGCACGCACCCCGCTGCTTGGCCCTTCGACTACGAATGGGAGGACCTAGGTCCTGGCTACGTGTACGGCAATGCGTTTGGCCACTGGGATGTGGTGCACGAAACGCTCGACGTGCTGCCCTCCTACCCCGAGCATGCACTGCATCAGTTACTGAACGATATCAAAAATCAGGAGCCAAACGGGCTGCTGCCGGGCTCCATCTACATGCCCGGCGGCATGTCGGGGCGCGACTCGGTGACGTGGAACAAGAACACCCAAGGCCACCCGCCGCTGTGGCCGTTGGCGGTGCAGGATTATGTGAAGCTGACCAAGGACAGCACCGTTATCAAGACCTTCTACACGCCGTTGGTTCGGCAAATAGCATGGTTCGAGAATACGCGGAAAGCGGAAGGAGAAGGTTTTTTCTACAATGATATTCTGCTGAAGAAATGGGAAAGTGGCGTCGACGAAGGCATCCGCTTCGATGAAGTGGCGAAAGGCGCCCTAGCCTGCGTCGATGCCACCAGCCACGTATTTGCACTCTACCAAATGGCTGCGAAGTGGGCTCGGCAGCTCGGCTTGGATGCTAGCTATTATGAGAAACGCACCAACGAATTGCGCACATTTATTCAAACGGGCTTGTATGTGCCCGCCGATGGCATGTTCTACGATAGCTGGGCCGTGAAAGACCCCGCGCTCCGCAACTTACCCTTCGAAAGCATGTGGCCGCTTGTAACAGGCGCGGCCACTCAGGAGCAAGCCAACCGATACATTGACAACTATTTACTTAATAAGTCTGTCTTTCTGACTGACCATCCCATTGCCACCGTTGGGCGACGCGACCCGAAGTTTGAGTTGCGCATGTGGCGCGGCCCGGCTTGGAACAGCATGGCCTATTGGGCGGCCCGCGGCTGCCTGAATTACGGCCGCAAAGACGCCGCTAAGGTTATCCTCGAAAAAGCCCTGGATGATTCGGCGAAGCAGTTCAAGCGGACGGGCACCATCTGGGAGTTCTATCACCCGCTGGGCGGCAAGCCGGAAGATGTGAAGCGCAAGCCCAACACCAAATACAACACACCGTGCCGCGACTACCTAGGTCATAACCCGCTGATTGAAATGGCGCGCCTGTACGATTCTGTCAAATAAGCGAGCCTAGGTACCTTTGGCGCTTCACTCCTTCCGGCGAAAGGCTCACACAGGCCAAGCGCGCCACTCAACTTTAGCAGCTTATGGAAACCAAAGACAGCAACGGCAACATTCTCAATGAAGGCGACTCCGTGACGCTGATCAAGGACTTGAAAGTAAAAGGCTCTTCTACCACCCTGAAGCGTGGCACCGTAGTCAAGAACATCCGCCTGACCAACAACTCCGCAGAAATTGAAGGACGCGCCGGTGGCTCGGTGATGGTGCTCAAGGCGGAGTTCTTGAAGAAAGCCTAAGGCGGCACCGTCAGCAATTTGATAGCTACTTAGAAGCGGCTGGAGCCCTACGGGAGCTTCAGCCGCTTTTCGTTTCGGGCTCTTCGCATTTGTGTGTGCCTCCGGCCTAGATAAGCCGCTTTATATTCTGGCAGAAAGCATGTACTACGCCAGCGTATATCTCGTTTAACTACTTGGTAATCTTAATAAAGCTGCATCTTCCCGCTAGATTAGCGAAGTCAAGTTTCGTTATCCTTCACTCTTTATCAATGCCCTTATGAAAACAGCAATCATGAAAGGAGGCCTACTAATTGGGGTGGCCTTGGCATTATCCTCGTATGATATACCCACGGGTTGGTTCGTGGCCGGCAGTCAGCCCAAGAAGTACGAAATGGGCGTTGACCAAGGCGCGGGGCAGGCAGGGAAGAACGCCGCTACAATCCGCTCTATTGATGCTGCGCCCAATGGCTTTGGCACTTTGATGCAGAATAGCGCCCCCGGCAAATACCTAGGTAAGCGCATTCGGATGACCGGCTACATGAAAGCCAAAGAGGTAAAAGGGTGGGCCGGCTTTTGGCTGCGCGTCGACCAAGCTGGTTCTCAGAGGGCGCTGTCCTTCGATAACATGTCTGGTCGTGCCTTGAAGGGCACGTCCGATTGGAAGAAGTATGAAATCGTGCTCGACGTGCCGGCGCAGGCTTCCAACATTGCCTACGGCGCCCTACTCGATGATGCAGGTCAGATTTGGTTTGACAATCTCAATTTTGAAGTGGTAGACACCTCGGTTCCTACCACGGATAAGGCAAAGATGCTAGAAGAGCCCAAAGAGCCCAAGAACTTGAGCTTTGAAGAGTAAGGCACTCTGACGAGCTAACCACCAAAAGCGACTGAAACTCTCCGCGTTTCAGTCGCCTTTGTGTTTTCACCGGGCTACGTGCTAGGCCAGGAAGCAGCGGTTGTGGCAACTCTAGCTAGATTTGGAGGCCTAGCACTTACCGCTACTTGCTGCCTCACGTATTATTGCTCATGCCCCAGCCACTTAAGAACTCTGCTGCCGACAAAGAAAGCCTGCACCCGCGCAACCGCCACCGTGGCCGCTACGACTTCCCGCAGCTCGTGCAAAACTCGCCGGAGCTAGCCCCCTTCGTGGCGGTGAATGCGCACGGCGACACCAGCATCGACTTTGCCAACCCCGATGCGGTGAAGGCACTGAACCGGGCGTTGTTGAAGCAGTACTACGGTATTCAGCTCTGGGATATTCCGGCTGGCTACCTAGCCCCGCCCATCCCTGGCCGCGCCGACTATGTGCACTACCTAGCCGATTTGCTCGGCTCCGTCAATGATGGCGTGGTGCCCACCGGTAAGCGTGTTCGCGTGCTCGACGTCGGAGTGGGCGCGAACTGCATTTACCCCATTATCGGGCACCGCGAATACGGTTGGCGCTTTATCGGCACCGATGTCGACCCAGTAGCCATTCGGGTGGCAAAGCAAATTGTCGCCAACAACAGCGTGCTCACCGGCGCGGTAGAGCTGCGCCTGCAGCCCTCGTCTACCAACATGTTTGTTGGCATCACGAAGCCCAAAGAAGTGTTCGACCTGACGATGTGCAATCCGCCTTTCCACAGCTCAGAAGACGAAGCCGAGGCTAGCACCCGGCGCAAAGAACACAACCTAGGTACCAGCCAAGGCCCCAAGCCTACGCCAAACTTCGGCGGCAAACCCAGTGAACTGTGGTACCCCGGCGGCGAAGCTACTTTCCTGTGGCGCATGGCCACCGAAAGTGCTTTGTTTCGCGAGGAGTGCCTGTGGTTTACGGCGTTGGTTTCCAAGAAAGAAACGCTGCCGGGCCTGTATAAGTCGCTGCAAAAGCTAGGTGCCACTGATGTGCGTACCATCAACATGGCGCAGGGTCAGAAGATCAGCCGCATCGTAGCTTGGACGTATTTGGACGCGGAGAAACAGCGCGCGTGGCGCGAAAAGCGGTGGGCGACGCAGTAAACAGTGGCATGCGGAAACGGCATTATATGTGTTTTGAACCATATAACGCCAGCTCCATCAACGCGCGCTGCTACGTATTTCTATACTCCTTATGCTAAATCGGCACAACTACTTTATTCGCGAACATGTAGGCATGTTCAAGCTGGAAGACACTTACGATATTCTGGACCCCGAAACCAACGAGCAAATAGGCATTGCGAGTGAAGCTACTCCGTCGTGGGCGATATGGCTACGGCTACTTTTCAAAAAACAGATGCTACCTGCAACGGTAGCTGTGCGTGAAACCCTAGATTCCAAGCCCCTGCTGCGTATTGAGCGCGGCTGGACGTTCTGGCGCTCGAAGGTGCGCGTCATTGATGCGCACGAAAACGAGCTAGGCTATTTCAAAAGCAAGATATTCAGCCTCGCAGGCGGCTTCCACGTGTATTCGCCGCAGGATGAGAAAATAGCTGAAATCAAAGGCAGTTGGAAAAGCTGGGACTTCAAGTTTATCAGCGCCTCGGGGCAGGAAGTAGGTGTAGTGACCAAGAAATGGGCTGGCTTTGGTAAAGAGCTCTTCACCACTGCCGACAACTACCTGATTTCTATTCATGACACAGGCGAAGTGCAGCCTATTTCGACTGTGATGCTATTGGCGGCTGGGTTGGCTATTGATACTGTATTTAATGAACAACAGTAACGACGCTACCGCGCAGGAAAGTAGAAGCTCAGCATCAACGCATTACCATTCTATTAAAAGACCACCTCGAACGGTGGTCTTTCTTTTTTACAACTATCTTTAGAAACTACTAGCTCCGACCTATCCGCAACACCCAACCAATCCATCCATTTAACTGCTCTTTTCATGCGTAAACTTCCTACTCTAGTTAGCCGGCTAGCTACTGGCTGTCTGCTCGGCGCAGCAACGTTGCTAGGTAGCTGGCCCCACCAAGCCACCGCCCAAACCAAGAGCCCGAAGCGGGGCATTGCCTACGGCTACCACTCAGCGGCCGACATGCAGGCGCTGGCGCCCGGCATTAGTTGGTGGTACAACTGGTACTCGAAACCCGAAGCGGGCGCCGCGAGCGTCTACTCGGGCCTAGGGGTGGAGTACGTGCCCATGCAGTGGGGCCGCGACCTCGACGGCGCGCCCTTCACCGCCGACCGGCTGGCCGCTAACATTCCGGCCGGCGCCAAGTACTTGCTAGGTTTCAACGAACCCAACTTCCGCAGCCAAGCAAACCTCACACCTACCCAAGCCGCGGCGCTGTGGCCGACCCTACAAGAAGTAGCCCGCCGCAAAAACCTCAAGCTGGTGTCGCCGGCCGTGAATTACTGCGGCGACTGTGTCTCGGAAAACGGCACCACCTACTACTCGCCCACCCAGTACCTCGACGCCTTCTTTGCCGCCTGCCCGAGCTGCCAGGTCGACTACATTGCCGTGCACACCTACGTGTGTGAGGAGCAGTGGCTGCGCGACAAGATTGGGGAGCTGAAGAAATACGGCAAGCCGATCTGGCTCACCGAGTTTTCGTGCGGCGACATGCCCCACGACCAAATCACGCTCGATGTGCAGAAGCGTTACCTAACGGCGGCCGTGAACTACTTGGAGAACGAGCCCGCCGTGTTTCGCTACGCGTGGTTTTCGGGGCGCAACAGCGAGATACCCAACATCAACCTGCTCGGTGCTACGTCGGGGCAGCTTACTGAGCTAGGTCAACTGTACGTGAGCTTGCCCGCCGGCGGCAGCACCACTACTCCCACTACCACTCGCTTGACGCCCGTAGGCGCTACAGCTTCATCGAGCGAAAACAACGGTACCACGGCGGCCAAGGCCATTGATGGCAGCCTGGCCTCACGCTGGAGCAGCGCCTTTGCCGATCCGCAGTATTTGCAACTCGACCTAGGTACGGTAAAGGACATTTCGCGAGTAAAAATCACCTGGGAAGGCGCCTACGGCAAAGACTACCAGCTGCAAACCTCTTCCGACGGTACTTCCTGGACTTCAATCCAGTCGGTCATCAACGGCGACGGCGGCGTGGACGATATTACTGGCCTCATGGGTCGCGGCCGCTACCTGCGCATCTACGGCACGCGCCGCGCTACTACCTACGGTTACTCCATCTATGAAGTGGAGGTGTACGGCCCAGCGGCACCTACTGCAACTACCATCAACCTAGAGGCGGAAAACTACAGTAACATGTCAGGGGTACAGACCCAAACCACGACCGACACGGGCGGCGGCCTGAACGTGGGCTACATCGACGCAGGCGACTGGATGGCCTACAGCAACATCACCTTCCCCACTACCGGCACCTACACCGTGGAGTACCGCGTGGCGAGCCCCGGCGGCGGCACCTTGTCGTCGGATCTGAACTCGGGCACCACGCAGCTCGGCAAAGTAACCATTCCAGCCACCGGCGGCTGGCAAACCTGGACCACCGTTTCGCAAACCGTCACCGTGACGGCTGGCACTTACAGCTTCGGCGTGTTTGCCCAAACCGGCGGCTGGAATCTGAACTGGATTCGTATTAGCAAAGCTGCTAGCACCATTGCAAAGGCAACCACCGCTACCACGAGCAGCGAGCAAGCCGTGCAGCTTTACCCCAACCCCGTAACAGACAAGCTGTACCTAACTACTGACCTAGCTTTGTCTGGCAGTCAATACCAAATACTGGATGCCTATGGTGTGGTGAAAGCCAGCGGCACGCTCAAAGGCAACGAGCTTAATATAGCCTCGCTACGCGGGGGCGTATACACGCTCCTAATCATCACAAAAGATCAGCAGAAGATCACCCAACGGCTGGTAAAAGAGTAAGCTAAGCTCCCCACGCACACACAGAAAGGCTACCCGAAATGGTAGCCTTTTTCTTTGCATTTACCTGGCGCAAATGCCCCTGTAGTTTGTCGCATTTGCACACTTTTTTAGCTTTACTATGCTAATATCTTTGGCATATCAAAACACTAAAAACTATCGTCATGGCTACCCAAATCTTCATCAACCTTCCCGTTAAGAATCTCAATGCTTCCATCGAATTCTTCAAGAAGCTAGGTTTTCAATTCAATCAGCAGTTCACGGATGAAAAGGCTACCTGCATGATTGTGAGCGATACGATTTACGTGATGTTGCTGGTAGAGCCCTTCTTCCAGAGTTTCACGAACAAAGCCATTGCCAATGCGACGCGCACCACGGAGGTGATGATTGCCCTATCGGCCGATGACCGGGAAGCCGTGGATACGCTCGTAGACAAAGCCCTGGCGGCTGGCGGTCAGCCGTTGAAGGAAATACAGAACCCAGAGTTTATGTACGCTCGCAACTTCCAAGACCTCGATGGTCACCACTGGGAAGTGCTATACATGGACCCGGCTGCCGTGCAGCAAGAGCAGCCCGCCGCAGCGCTGTAACCTGCTTGATTATTAAGAATCAATCCGACCAATAGGAAAAATGGCTGGCAGACTTGCCTATGTACCTAAGTGGCTAGGCTATTGATTTACTGCAATGACCAAGCTACCAACACAACGTCATTGCAACTCTAGTAATAATCGAAATACGAGACAATGAGAAAGCTAAAGCTGCAAGTGCAGATGACTCTCGACGGCTACATTGCCGGGCCCAATGGTGAAATGGATTGGCTAACCTTCGACTGGGACGAGGCGCTGAAGCAGTACACAGAAGAACTAACCGCGTCCGTCGACTGCATTGTGCTTGGGCGCAAACTCGCGCAAGGCTTTATCCCGCATTGGGCCAACGTCGCCGCTACGACGGACAACCCCGAAATTGCCGCTGGCAAGAAGTTCACCGATACGCCCAAAGTCGTTTTCACCAAGACCCTCGACCAGTCGGAGTGGGATAACACTGTTTTGGCGAAAGGCGACTTAGTAGAGGAAATCAACCAGCTCAAGCAGCAGCCCGGCCAAGACATTATTGCCTACGGCGGAGCCACGTTCGTATCGGCGCTCATTCAGCACAATTTAATTGATGAGTACCACCTGTACATCAACCCGGTAGCTATTGGGCAAGGCATGCCGATCTTCCAAGCACTTGCGCACAAGCAGCACCTAGCCTTACTGAAATCAAATGTCTTCGACTGTGGAATTGTAGTCCTGAAATACGTCTTGGAGCGCGACGAGTAACTAGATCAATACTTAGTAGAAATTATCATTAGAGCTAGGATAATAGAAGTTATAAACTAGAAAGCTCCCCTCCTTTTTTAAGGAGGGGTTGGGGTGGTCCTGCTAGAGCTAGGAAACTAAAGCTAGCTAGTCGTTCAACGACAAGGAACCACCCCCAACCCCTCCTTAAAAAAGGAGGGGAGCTTTCTAGTTCTAGTTTAACTCAAGCCCGTGTTTTGACACGAAGAACTTGGTAGAAGTCAAGTATCACGGATAGATATAGGAAGCGGCGAAACCCGTACCTTGTGTCTTATTAGTTTTGCTATACTTCTTACATGTCCTGGCTATTCAATAAGGCACTTCTCACCAGTTTTATCCTCTTCTTAGCAACCAGCGCCAGCTTTGCGCAGAGCACGCCTTCGGAGACAGAACTCACTACTTTTTACGACCAGCTAAACGCCTACCGTACGGAGCGCTACCAGCCGCTGCCCGACCTAGAGGCACTCGAATTACCCGCCACGTTCTCGGGTGCCGACGTGCAGGCACTGCACCTCAACGAGCGCCACATCGTGCGGATTGATTTGGTGTACACAGCGTTTCGCCTGAACCCTAGCTTCAATCAGCGGCAGCTAAACCTCAGCCGAATTCGCAACCTAGCTGCGGTGGTGCCAGGGCTGTTGCAGGATGAATCCGTGACCTGGACGCTGGTGGAGCAAACCGGCTGCAACAGCCCCACCGCGTGTCAGCCATTTTTTCACGGGTTTGTGGTGTATGTGGCCAAGCACGCCACGGCCGCCACCAGCCGCGCCGAGGTAGATAGCCTCACGCGCAAGCTGCGCCTGCTCGAAAAGAAACACCCCAAAGCCGCCAAGAAGGCGTCGGGCAAGAAAGTAGCGTGCAACCTGCCGCTGAGCCGGTTTACCGTCCGCGACATGGCCCGCAACTTTCGCCGCGCCTACACCTGCCCCGAGCGCACGCCACAAGTGGTGAAGTTTCAGATGACGGTAGACGCCGACGGCAAAACCCAAACCGTGCAGGTGCAGCCCACTGCGAAACCGCTGTGCACCGAGGCGCTAGAGAAGGCGCTCCGTGAAAGCGTAGTGTTTGCCTCTGGCTTCCCCATCGACCGGCGCCGGTTTCCGTTCATTGTGAAGGGAGCGGTGCGCCTGCCAATAGGGCCGTTTCAGGTGTTTGGGTACCCCGACCTAGCCATTACCAACTTTTCTCTGCCCGATTCGGCGGCCCGGCTGTACCGCGTCTTCCTGAAAAAGAAGGGCAAGCACGACTACTGCGAGGCGCGCATCACCAAGGCCGGTGAGTTACTGGCCGCGGCCGACACCGTACCCGCCGAGCTAGCCTTGCCGCCCGACGCCAACGTGGTAGCCCGCGTGATGCAACGCCACCCCGAGTGGAGCAAGGAAGTAGTGGTGACCGACGTGACGGGCAGCATGTTCACCTACACCTACGACCTACTAGCGTGGCTGCAACTCAGCGCCTTAGAGGATAAAAAGACCTTCGTGTTCTTCAACGACGGCGACGACCAGCCCGACAAAGACAAGCGCCCCGGCAAAACCGGTGGCCTCCACCACGTAAAAACGGACAGTTACGAGGCCATCAAGAACAAGCTGATCGAAGCTATGAAAGCCGGCGGGGGCGGCGACGCTCCCGAAAACGACGCCGAAGCCCTGCTCTACGCCCAGCAACTCACCTCCGAGTCCACCGACCTGATCCTGATTGCGGACAACTACACCTTCCCCCGCGACGCCAAGCTCCTCAAGAATACAACGGCCCACGTGCGCATTATCCTGTGTGGGGTGCACGACTACATCAACCCCAAGTACCTAGCCCTAGCCCGCAAGCACGGCTTCTCCCTGCACACCATCGAAGCCGACCTTATGGATTTGAGCAAGCTGCTGGAAGGCGAAACCATCACGATTCAGGGTCAGCAATACCAGGTGACGAAAGACGGATTTAGGCTGGTGCAGAAGACCTAGGTTTAGCTGTTACGTCCTCCGCGGCTGCATACTGGCTCCTGCTGGCGCGAGCTTGTAGCTCGCGCCTCTTATGCTTGGAGGCTGCGCCTCCATTTGTCAGAACCTGTGCTTATACTTAGGCAGTCGTACGCGGAGTAGTACCGCATTGTCGCTGTTGCGACAGTGGAGATTTAATCTCCACTCAAGGCCAGGCACAATCTATAAGCTCGCGCCAGTTTTGGAGAATGCATGGCTCGATTTACAAGCTCGCGTCAGTTTACAGTGATTAGATTCTACATTAGAGCTATTATCTTCTATCAAAACGATTAAGCTCATGAACTGTATCCTTTGCTTTTTAGAAGACCCTTTTCAGGATAGACTACGGACCTTATCTCTATCTAAATCAGAAAGGTTTGAAGAAGTATTAAAAGAGTACCAGAATAACTTCATCAATGAATACAACTCTTTAATAGATGTTGATAAATGCGAAAAGCATAAGAAAATCCATATAAATACACAATTAGAAGCAACACATCTACATCAAGAGATAAAATCAACTGTAGATATAAGATTATTTTTTGACGAAATAAGAAAAGTATACACATACTGGATAAAGGGCAATAACCCGGATGCATTATTAATATTCGACTACCTTTTAAATCAGTATGACTTACTAAAATCCAGCAATAAAATAGATAAATCTATCTTCTTTCGAGGAAGAAAGAGTAGCGCGATATTAAATAAGACAGATCTATTCCATATCCCGTTCAATAAAAGACATCTGATACAAAATCAAAGGTACTCGATAACAGGACAACCACTACTTTATCTCGGCTTATCACCAATCGACGTAGTTGCTGAGATTAGAGGCAGCATTGAAAGCCTAGAAAATATTTATTTCTGCTCGTTCAGGCATAAATCGCCAAATAAGCTTCTAGTATTAGATATAACAAATGAGTTTCCTGATTTATTCATCAATCATAATGTACTATCGTCTGATAATGTAGGCGCTCCAAGTATAGTTGGACAGATAGATATTAGAAGAGATTTTTGCAAGTTTATCTTGTCACAAGTTTGCTCATTCAAGCGTTCAAGACGTTCTGAAGGAAATGCATTTGCGGAAGAGTACGTGTTACCACAACTACTTACAGAGATTTTAAGGAAATCAAACTTTAAAGGAATTTTATTCTCCTCTACAAGAGTTGATTACAATAAAATAACCTCTGCTGCACCCTTCTATGCTAATAGGTACAGAGAAAATGTTGCTCTTTTCACTAGCTATGAAGAGAATAATGACATAGACACAGACTTATTCAATCAATTTGTAATATCGAAACCTATAACAACCGAAGAACTAACAGATATAACATTACAGGATTTAAAAGATTTAAGAAAAAAAGTATTTTCAATAACTACAAGAGAGCAATTTAACATAACTGAGCCTTTCGAAATAAAAGAAGTCACAGGTATAAGAACTCAAACATTTTTTGAAGACCTACATATTAGCAACGAAGGTAATTCAATACGATATTTTGATCACACAATAGGAAAAATACATCTACAACTTGTGTATCAAATACTTCTAGACTTTAGAAACAACATTCACAATCACACAAGCCATTAATATATAAAAGTTTAATTATACAATAAAAATAGGTACTCTTAACTTTCAGAGTAAGATCACAGCTTCAACAATTAAAGAGTAGTGAGCATTCATCAACTCAGGTTTGTTTATTTCTGAAAATCCGCTAGCTGCCGCATGCGGGCAGGATCGTAGAGCTCACCGTCTTTCACTACCAGTTGCACGCGGCGGATGTCGCGGATTTGCTGCAAGGGGTTGCCATCCACGATGAGCAGGTCGGCTTGCTTGCCGGGGTCGAGGGAGCCGGTGCGCTGGTCTAGCTTCATCACGCGGGCGGGCGTGATGGTGGCGGTTTGTAGGGCTTGCATGGGCGTGAGGCCGGCCTGCTGCACATACAGCTCCAGCTCGCGGGCTAGGCTGGTGCCGGGGAAAACCATATCGGTGCCGGCTACAATGGGGATGCCCTGGTCGTAGAGCTGCTTCACGAGATGGTAGAAGCTCTCCATAATGGGCTTGGCACCGGTCGCCCGCTCGGGCGTGGTGCCCATCGTCAGGAACAGCGCCTGCAAGGGTTGGGGTAAGGAAGCAAAGGCCGGCTCTATCGTGGTAAGATCGTCTTTCAGAGAACGGGCTGTCATCTCGAACACCCCAACCGTCGGGTCGATAACAGTGTGGTGCTCCTTCAGAAAGCGGTAGACGCGGGCGCTGGTGGTATCGTTCAGCACCCACGATTTATCAGGCTTCTTCGTCAGGGCCTCGGCTACGTACGGGAGGTGGTTCACCTGATCCATGCCCGCGGCCACACCCTGCAAGATGGTCATGCCCTCCGGAATGTGACCCGTCACGGTGAGGCCGCGCTTGTGCGCCTCCTCACAAATAGCACGCACTATCTCGGGCTTCAGCGAGCTGTAGAGCTTGATCTGCACGAAGCCGTTGTCTTGGTAGCGCTGCACTACCTGGGCGGCTTCGACGGGCGTATTGGCCCGCACGATACCTAGGGCCGCCGGGCCGTCGCCGTCGATGATGCCGGCTTTGAGGATGCGAGGCCCCACACCCCGCCCAGCATCGATGGCTTGCTGCACGGCGTTGATGTAGCTGAACTCGTTGCCGCAGTCGCGCACGGTGGTTACGCCGGCGGCTAGGTAGGCGGGGCCCCATTCCGCTTGTTGGAAGTGGGCGTGCATGTCCCACAGCCCTGGCAAGATGGTTTTGCCCTCCACCCGAATAACCTGGGCTTGCTTGGGCACCTTCACCTTCGCAGCAGGCCCTACCTGCTTAATCTTGCCGTTCTCCACCAGCACCACCGCGTTCGGGATGGTACGTCCCTGCACCACATCTACCACCGTGCCGCCCACAAATGCTAGCTGCCGCGGCTTGGCAGCAGTTTTAGTGGCTGCTTGGCCGCCAGCTTCCGTCGTAAACAGGCGCATGCCATGCGTCGCGGCCCGCTCGATAATGGTGGATAGCAGCGCCTCGTAGGGCTGGGCCATCATCTCGATTTTGTCGCCCTCGGCGTCGTTGGTGATGATGCACACGAGGCGGTCTTGCTGGTCGGTCCAGAGAAGTTCGTTGCCCCACACCAAGCCTTTCAGCACGTAGCGCTGGAGCACCAAGGGCTTGCCTTGGAAGGTAAGTGTATCTTGCCCGTCGCGGCGGATGCGTACTGTGCCGGTGGGTAGTAAGTCGAGGCTAGTGGGTCGGCCGTGCTGCTGCCAGTAGCGGAGTAGCAGCATTTGCCCCGTCACCGGCGAGTAGCCGGCCACAGGGAAGCTTAACGCTGGCCGCGCGGCGGTAGTGGTCTTCTCCCCCACCCGCACGTACGCTTGCCCATTAGGCAGCATCCGTACCGAATCGGAGATGATAGAAAAGCGCGAGGTGTTGCCTGATACTCCTAGGCTCACCGGCTCACCGGCAGGCGTCACGGTGATGTTGGCCCGCAGCGGCACTGGCATTCCCCGATCCACGAAGCGAAAACGCACGTCGTAGGTTAGCGCTTGGGCGGAGGAAGTCACGCGGTAGGTTTCCTTCCCGATGCGCTGTTCAAACTTGTGCAGCAGGAAGGTGCCGCTGTCGGCGGGCATTTGGGCTTGTGCGGCTTTTGAGAAGAGTGCACAACCTAGGGTCAAAGCTAACCAGGCTTGTTTCATCGTGAGAAGGAATAGTCAAGGTGCTAGATTAGCTAACTTAAGCAATTGTCTTCTAACAATATGACTCTTATTCTCAAGCCAATTTTGAACTTAATATAGGTACGAGATCAGCTGTAAACTGCCTAGTACCTGGCAGCTAGGTAAATCTCTTTCGTCGCTTTAATCTACTTCTCTTGGATTAGATGTTGGTGCTCTCCGTGGTAGGGTAACCATAGTCTGCATTGATTGATGTCTTGTAGCAAATTGCGCTGGTAGCTCTCCGTTGCTAGGCTATTGACGGGAGCTACCAGCGCAAACGGAACACGGATAGGACGCGCATGTTGTTGGCGCGTATCTGGAAGACCTCATTGGGGTAATCGTAGCTGTAGGCGTGCCCTCGATAATTCGTAATGAAGTAGTCAGCTTCGGCTGGGTTGTCTACGAACTGAAGCCGATTGCGCGTGTCGGCTGGCAGCATTTTCTGACTGAAACCCGCCCATCGTGCTACAGGGGCACTAACGGCTATATGAGGCCGGTCGTCAGTGGCCACAATGTACTCTAGCCCCTTGCGGAAACTTAGGCCCCAATAATCTACTTCAAACTTTTCTTCCGGATGACGGCCAGCCAACGCATTGAAATAGACATTTTGCAGCGGATGGTCGCGGACCATTTGGTAAGCAACAGTTACCACACTTAGCACCGTTGCCGCCAGCACCACCCTAGACCAGAGCGCTCCGCCTGTCTGTAAGGGCCGCCATTGCCAAGCTGCTACCCAGCCGCGCATGGCTATCAACAGAAATGCAGGATAGATGAAATACAGCTGCCGCCAGCCATCATATAGCACCGAGTGTAACACAATAACTGCTAGAACTGGCCCTACAGCCAAGGCCAAAAAAAGTAGATCCTGCATCTCCTGCTCGTTTTGCCATAGTCGCCAGTGCTGGCGCACTAGCGTAATCCCGATCAGAATAACCCCTACCAGAAAGCCTACCACGTACAGGAGTGGCGTGGTAGCACCAACCCAAACGACGGGGTAGTGCCAAGGCAACTTAGTAGACGAAACGGGCGTGCCTAGGTACAGAATTAGTCCATCTGCACGGAAATTCCGCATGTTATCAAAAGCCCAGAGGAAGTTATCCAGTGGTGCCGACCACAGAAAAGGCCAGAAAGCGACGACTAATCCCGCTACCAAAACCACATACAGCATACCCGTAGTCAACATCTGTGGCCATTTCACTTGTCCACGCACGGCGCTCCAAAACAGAAATCCGAGAGTAAGAGCCGGCAGAATAATTCCCATAATCCGCACATCAATCATCACAGCGCAAGCCAGTGCATGCCAAACGGCCCGGCCAACTGTAGGTCGCAGCAAAAATCGCACGCCTGTATTGGTAGCTACCGCAAACAATGCCATAAACACGGCGTCTTTGTCGTTGTAGAACGCCTCAGCAAATAAGCGCGGACTTAATACTAAGAATAAGGCTGCGAGCAACCCGACACGCCAGTCGCGGAAGCGGCGGGCAGCCAACTGGTACACCGCTATAACTCCACCAAAACACACCAGAAAGGTCATCAGGTGTCGAAAATAGATTTGGTCGCCTTCGTCGTCGATGTGCAATAACCGCTCAATCAAAGAAATGGGCGTTTCGAATGCAATACCGTAGTCGCGGTCATTATACTGCTCCAGCGGCATGTATTGATTCAGAATGAAGTCCTGTTCAAGCATACCAGGCGCTACGTACTGCACTAGGTGCTTTAAGGTGATCATCCCATTTTCACGGCTTATTGACTCGTCAAGCGAAATGCCGTAGTCACGATAAATAAACAAGCCGAGCAGCAGCAGCAGTGAAAAGAAGCTTCCCACCCAGATATTCCGCTTTCGGGAGTTTGTTAGCGTAAGGTCAGACACAGTAAAGTAGTATCAGGTAGAATGTGAAATTGATAGAAGAGAAGCGGCGGACACCAGAATTCTTCACTATCTGAAGTTAGCCGCTAGCAAGTTACTTCTCTGTGCCGAACCCTTTACTATGCAGATCATGGTAGCAGGCACGCAAGCACGCAGCCATACAAAACAAAAGCCGCCTATTAGCAGGCGGCTTTTGTTTTGTATGGCTAGGTCTAGCTTTGGGTGTAAATAAGCGAGCGTAGCGGTTTACATATGAATGGCGCGGTTCTCGGTAGCGGCTAGGCACGCTTCCTTCACAGCTTCGGCATACGTGGGGTGGGCGTGGCTCATGCGGGCTACGTCCTCGGCAGAAGCGCGGAACTCCATGGCTGTTACGCCTTCGGCAATGAGGTCGGCAATGCGCGGGCCGATCATGTGCATGCCTAGGATTTCGTCGGTTTGCTTATCGGCTAGCACTTTCACGAAGCCGTCGAGATCCATCGAAGCGCGGGCGCGGCCCGAAGCGCGGAACGGGAACGAACCTACTTTGTAAGCACGGCCGGTTTCCTTCAACTGCTCTTCGGTGTAGCCCACGCCGGCCACTTCGGGCCACGTGTACACCACGCCCGGAATGAGCAGGTAGTTGATGTGCGGCTTCTGACCCACGATGGTTTCGGCTACATACACGCCTTCTTCTTCGGCTTTGTGGGCGAGCATCGCACCGCGAATTACGTCGCCGATGGCGTAGATACCGGGCACGTTGGTTTGCAGGTGCTCATCGACCTTGATGCGGCCGCGCTCTTCCATCTGCACACCGGCAGCTTCCAGGTTAAGCCCTTGAGTGTAGGGTACACGACCCACCGCCACGAGGCAGTAATCGCCTTCAAACTTAACTTCCTCGCCTTTGGGGTTGGTAGCAGTCACCGTCACGGCGTCACCTTCGCGAGTAGCACCCGTTACTTTGTGGCTCAGGAAAAATTCGATGCCGATCTTACCGAGGATGCGCTTCAGCTCTTTGCCAAGAGCACGATCCATGGTTGGAATGAGCGAATCCATGAACTCAATCACGGATACCTTGGCACCTAAGCGGGCGTACACCGACGCCATTTCCAACCCGATAACGCCGCCACCAATCACGATCATGTGCTTGGGCACTTCTCGGATGTTCAGGGCTTCGGTGCTGGTGATAATACGTTGCTTGTCTTGCTTGATGAAGGGCAGCACCGTGGGCTTCGAACCCGTGGCGATGATGACGTTTTTGGTCTCGATCTGCTGCTCCTCGCCGCCATTGGTGGGCGCGATTTTGATGTGATTCTTGTCAATGAACGAACCAACGCCTTGCAGCACGTCGATTTTGTTCTTCTTCATCAAAAACGAAATACCGTCGACGTTTGCCTTCACGACCCCATTCTTGCGGTCGATGAGCTGGTTCATATTGATTTGCAAGTCGCTCAGCTCAATGCCATGCTCCTTGAAGGTAGTATGCGCGTTATGATAATGTTCGGTGCTATCGAGCAGCGCTTTGCTTGGAATGCAGCCCACGTTCAAGCAGGTACCACCCAGCGTGGGGTACTTCTCGATGATGGCAGTTTTCAGGCCTAGCTGCGCGCAGCGAATGGCCGCCACGTAGCCCCCAGGTCCGGAGCCGATGACGGTGACGTCGTATTGATTCATAATAAGAAGTAAGCTGTGAGAATCAGTGGGGCTAAAGTTAAGGAACAAAGTTTAGCACCTAATAGATCAGTAGGTATTAGCCAGCTGACAAGCGTTGTTTCTGCGGGCAAAGCTAGGTCTAAACACAAGCTTCTCTTCCTCCAAAATAAAATTCTTAACAGCTGCAGGTAGACAACAAATGGCAGTTCCATGCTGTGGCTACAGCACCGCGACTTTGATGTAGTAGTCGAAGGTGTCTACTTCTAGGTTTTCCTTGGTCACCTTAGCCACGGCTAGTGGCTGCCACTCGGTGCTAGGTGTGATGAAGCGGTAGGTACCGCCTTTGGTGCGCACTCGCACAGGCATGTTGAAGCCTTTTGCATCAGCAACCCAGCGGCACTCCGCTTTTTCCTTCTGGAAACGCACTTCCAGCGTCGGCAGGCTGGTGTAGCGCAAGTATTGATCGAAGACCTTGGTGAGGTCCTTCCCGCTTTGCTGGTTGATGTAGCCAATAACTTGCTCGGTGGTGACGGTCTGGTGGTAGAACGTCTTGCCTAGCCCGCGCAGGATCTGGCGCCACTTCTCGTCGTCGTTGATAATGGTCCGGACCATGTTTAGCAGCACGCTACCTTTATCGTACATGTCGCTAGAGCCCTCCTGGTTCACATTGTACGGACCAATGATAGGCTTATCGTTCTGGATGTTCTTGCGCTGCCCGTAGATGTATTCTTGCGCGGCCTGCTTGCCAAACAGGCTTTCCACGAACAACGACTCCGAATAAGTGGTGAAGCCCTCGTGCACCCACATGTCGGCTATATCCTTACTAGTAATGTTGTTGCCAAACCACTCGTGCCCGCTTTCGTGGATGATAATGAAGTCCCACTTCGAGCCCCAGCCCGTGCCGGAGCGGTCATGACCTAGGTAGCCATTCTGGTAATGGTTGCCATAGGCCACCGCGCTTTGGTGCTCCATACCGAGGTGCGGGGCCTCTACCAGCTTATAGCCATCTTCGTAAAATGGGTAGGGTCCAAACCAGTGTTCCAGCCCCTTAAGCATGGGCTTCACGTTGGCACCAAACTGCTTTTTAGCCTTCTCCATATTCTCAGGCAGCACCCAATAATCGAGCGTGAGCTTGCCTTTCTCGCCGTCGTAGGTATCGCCGAAGTGTTGGTAATCGCCCACGTTCAAGGCTACATCATAGTTATTGATTGGATTGCGCACTGCCCAATCGAAGCGGGTGTAGCCATCGGGTAGCGCTGTCGTCTTGCGCAGCCGCCCATTCGATATGTCTTTCAACCCCTTCGGCACCGTCACGCTGATGAGCATGCTGTCGACCTCATCGCTTTGGTGGTCTTTGGTTGGCCACCAGATGCTAGCCCCTACTCCCTGGCAAGCGGTGGCAACCCATGGTTTACCCTGCGCGTCCTGCGTAAACACGAAGCCGCCGTCCCAAGGTGCTTTTTTAGCCACAACGGGTTTGCCGGCATACTGTACGGTAAACTCGTCGTGCGCGCCTTTCCGAATCGGCTGCGGAAAGGTGACAAACACGGCGTTGTACTCCCGCGTGAACGGCACCGCTTGTCCTTTGTACAGCACTTTCTCCACGGTCAGGTTGGCAAACAGATCAAACTGCAGCCGGGTGAAATCTTGCGTGGCTGTGAAGCGAAACAAGTTTGAGCCGCTAATAGCTCGCTGCTCAATGTTCAGCCGCACATCTAAGTGGTAGTAATTAATATCGTAGCACGTACGCAGGGGCGTGAGGCTACCCCGCAGCGAATCGGCACGGGTGACGGCAGGTTGGACAGGTTGAACCTGGGCTTTGCTGAGCAGCGGTAGCAAAAGCAGGGAAGCGTAGCAGAGAAATGCTCTGAGCATAATGACAACTTGGTGACAAAAGCGGAAGGTACTGGTTTTACCAGACACCAATGTGCCAGCCAGGTTGCGCATGCACGAACCGAAGCTAGCCTCTGCAACAAAGGTGTTAGCGGCACACCCATCGCACCAAGCATCTACAGCTTTTGCACTATCCTTGTCAAGGCTTTGGTTTGCACATTCACTCCGTAGGCGATAGTAAGACGGAGTCGCTGTAAACTTGCGCTATTCAAGCTATGCTTCCTAAAAAGCGATTGCTGAAGTAATTTCGTCAATCACTTAGCTACTCGCTCTACCAACACGCCACGAGTGTACGCCTGAAGCAAGCTAAAATGCTGCTTACGCAACCCGCTTTGAGCGTGCAAGAGTCAGTATCCTGTTGACTTCAACTCACCTAGCTCGTTTGATCGACTATTTAAAGCCAGTTTTGTGCTGACGCTTTGTGACAGGTTGCAACACGCCTGCCTAGAACGGCACTTAACTTTCTGCTAGCTCTACTTTTCATCATCCTTGTGGCTACTTCTTCCCCACCTCCCGCGCGCGCAGCCCTTCTCTTCGCATTCGCCATCGTTTACGTTGTTTGGGGTTCCACTTACCTAGGTATCCGCTTTGCCATTGAAAGCATGCCCCCTTTGCTCATGGCTAGCGCCCGGCACCTGCTCGCGGGCTTGTTGCTCTACGGCTTTATGCGCGCACGCGGCGCCCCCAAACCCACGCCAAGTGGCTGGGGCAGCGCTTTGGTTATTGGCGTATGCCTGCTTACCATCGGCAACGGCGGCGTAACTCTGGGGGAACAGTACATTCCGTCTGGCTTGGCAGCGTTGTTAGCCGCTACGGTGCCCATGTTCTTAACCCTATTCAGCTGGTTAAGCGGCATGTCGTCCCGGCCCAAGCTAGGAGTTATGGTTGGGTTGGGGCTAGGCTTGACGGGGGTCTATTTATTGGCTAGCACATCGGAAGCAGGCCACGTAGCACTACCGGGCCATGAGACATTAGGTGTTGCCTGTGTACTCACGGCGGCTCTTCTTTGGAGCATTGGCTCGCTGTATTCCAAGAAAAAGCAACCCTCGCCTTCGCCTTTTGTGGCCGGCAGCATGCAGATGATTTGTGGTGGCCTTGTGATGCTTGTGGCGGCACTACTGCACGGAGAAGCATCTAGCTTCACACTGACTACCATCACGGCGAAGTCCTGGGTAGCATTCGGGTACCTAGTCGTTTTCGGCTCTATCATGGGCTTTTCGGCCTACATCTGGCTCTTGCGCGCTGTTGAGCCGACCCTAGCCGGCACAAATGCTTTCGTAAATCCGGTGGTAGCCGTACTTCTCGGCTGGGCTTTCGCCGACGAACCTCTGAACAAGCAAATGCTAGGCGGAGCAGCTTTGATTGTGGTCGCGGTGGTACTAGTCGTGCTAGGTGGGCGCACTAAGAAACCCCAAGAAGCCGCAGCACTTCGCCCGCAAGTAGAGGCGTAGACAAGCTACACCTCTACTTACCCTTTATAGGCTAGCTTTCTTTGTATAGCGTACCAGCCTTCTCCGCCGACAGCTTGATTCCTTTGATCATAGCCGAGCTGAAGCCGTTGTGCTCCATTTCATTAAGGCCCGCAATAGTACAGCCCTTTGGGGAGGTCACTTTATCAATTTCCTGCTCCGGGTGAGATGCGAGCTGCAAAAGTAAGTCAGCGGCGCCTTTAGCGGTTTGAGCCGCCATCTTCAAGGCATCATGGGCGTGGAAGCCGATTTCAGTGCCTCCCTGCGACGCTGCCCGGATAGAGCGCAAAAAGAACGCTATACCGCAAGCGCACAGTGCTGTGGCGGAAGTCATAAGCTCCTCATTGATACGAATGGTACTGCCTACCGTATCAAACAGAGCTTCTACGAGCGCCATTTGCTCCTCAGATGCACAATCACTGGCTACGCACGTCATCGAATGCCCGATACTGATAGCTGTGTTTGGCATAGCCCGCACAACAGGTACTTCTACACCTAGCTCTTGCCGGATATCGGCACAACTCACGCCAGATATAACGGAAATAATCAGATGCTTTGCAGGATCAATGCTAGGCTTAACACCTTCTAACACTTTGTTGAGTTGCTGTGGCAACACAGCCAACACAACAATATCTGCTGCTTCCACAGCCGTTAGGTTGTCATTGCTCGTGACATAGCCTTCCTGAGCCAGTGAGGCTAGGGCCGCGCTGTTGCGACGGGTAAGCGTGATTTGAGCCGGCTCAAAGATGCCGGCTTTCACCAGTCCTTTGGCTAAGGCAATGCCAATGTTGCCGCTCCCTAAAATGGCAATTCGGCTGGCTGATTTCTTCATGCTGAACATAGCTAGTTAATTCTGATAAGCGGCGCGTGCTTTACCTACGCGAACGACAGTTTAGCAGCCCCTTACGAAGGTAGCAGAGAAAATGGCTCCGCCATTAACGGCACTGTTCTCACTTGCTGTGCACGCTATAACCAGTGCCTCTACTGTTTGGCCTAGCACTAGCCATACAACACAAAACCCCGCATCGAGCGGCTTCACTAGGAAGCACTCAACGCGGGGTTTTTAGCTGCACTCTCCAGAATTTACTTGTACTCTTTTGTTTGCTAGCGGGCCTAGCTAAGCAAAAGAGCTTGACTGCGTACTACTTCGCGGGCCACAGCCAAGCTCGTTTCGCTTGACTTTACCACCAGATATACGAAGGTGTGCCCAGCATCTGTCAGCTTAATAAGGTGAAGCTGATGACGCAGAGTTATCAGTATCTCATCAATCTGCTCTTCCTCAAGCGCCAAAGCGGCTAGCGCTTTTTGCTTTTGCCGCACAACCTCTGTGTTGTACGTTGCGGCCGTCTCCGGATTGATACTGATAGAGTTGGAATGAGAGGCCAGCATCTTGCCCGAATTAACATCGACCACCGCTACTGCCATTAAGCTTGGCAGATCTGCTCGTATACCTTGTACGACCGTGTCGGCAGCCTCAAGCTGAGCCGAACTAATAGCCGTTTCTGGAGTAACTTTTCGCTTAGATGCTCTTTTTCGATAAGATTTTGGTTTCACTCTAGGTCAGTTTGGTGAGCAGAGGTATGGGTACTGCTCCCGTGAAAACTAAAAGAACAACCAGCGGCGGTGCTTCTTTGCCTGCTCAGTTTGCGGTACCAAGGTCACATTGTGCGCCTTGCTAGCTGCGGCCGTAGCAACGGGTACTTCCTCCTCAACATAACCACCGTAGCCATACTGTAACGAGGTCGTCTTGCTCGCACCTGCTGGCACAAACAGTACGTATTCGCCATTTGCGTTGGTGCTCACACCGCGGCTGCTTCCCTTATGCAGAACGGTAGCGCCTACCAGTGGCTTACCTTCTTCGTTGAGGATACGACCACGCACAGCCACCATGCGCAAAGAACTAGCAGCCTCTGTCATAGCTGCGTGTTCGAAAGGCAGGTTGCTCTTGGGCAAATTGGTGCCCGCGAATACAGTACCGCCCACGAGTGCTGCACCAGCCACGATTGAAGCGGCGCGACGACGGAAACGCTCTGGCTCAGTGCGCATCAGGTCGATCTGACGGTTTACCCAACCTACAGGCCGCACAGCTTCGCCTTCTGTGGCCATGTTATGCAAGCGGTGCAGGGCGTCTGTTCCCTGCTGCGAATTGCGCCGTAGGTACTCATCTACAGCTTTGGTCTGCGTCCGGGCTAGGTCCCCGCGCAAATAAGCATCACGATACACGGGTAGCAGCTCACCCGTAGTTGGATCGAATGGAGAAGCAGTCAACTTCATGGAAGAGTGGATAAAAGGGTAGAAGGAAGGAAAAAGGAAGGAAAGGAAAGGGCGTGTGATAAATAATGCTTGGCGACTGCAGCCGCCTAAAATGACTCAGCTTGTACACATGACTGCATCACGGTACGGGCCAGAGCTAGGTTCGTATCCCGACAATCCACGACGACGTACAGCAACTGCTCTCCGTCGGGCAGCAACCGCAGCAAGTGCAGCTGATTGCGCAAGGTTATCAGAATATCTTCAATCTGCTCATCCTCAAGCGCTAAGGCTTGCAGTAGGCCGTATGTTTGTTTTACTACTTCGGCGTTAAAGCCTGCTACTTTGTTAGGATTAAATTCACGGGCACTCGTGTAAGTTGCTAGTGCTCTACCTGAAGCTACATCCACAACGGCCGCAGCTAATAGTTCTGGTAGTCCGTCTAACATCTGCTGCAACAACTTCTCTGCGGTGAGTCGCTCAGGACCAGTTGCAGACGAAACAATTCTGTGCGCTTCGTTACTAGAGCCGAAAGGCAGGCGCTTTAAAAAACTCAGGTTCATACAGATTCATCCAAAATCACCACCCAAACTTTATGGCGCTGGGAGACGCTGACTTCAACCGAAATTACCTGTACAATTACTATACAGTTGCCTAGAATCTCTTCGCTGTTAGCTGATTGGAAACTCTCTTAGGTAGCTAATCGTCCTAAGCATAACACAAAACTGATTTTACTTAGTAATACCTCTCTCCAACGGCCTAATATGCTTCGGGAGGAGTATGCACCTTGTACTAGTTGATTGTATCAACGTGGTTACGAAGAACTTCGCGAGCAATTGCCAGGTTCGTGTCTTTGATGCTAACTACTAAGTAGATAAACTTAGTACCGCTGTTATTGAGCTTGAGAAGGTGAATCTGTGTGCTAAGTGAAATCAGAATATCTTCGATGGTTTCATCTGTCAACTTCAGCGCAGCCATAGCTTTTTGCTTTTGCTTAACCACTTCTGTGTTATAAGCAGCAGCAGTGTCAGGGTTGATACTTGGCGCATTGGAGTGCGAAGCGAGGCTCATGCCCGAGCCCGTATCAACAACGGCAACAGCCATCAGGCCTGGTAAGTCAGAAATGATGCCTTGTACAACTTTACCGGCGGGAGTGTTTACAGAGTAAGCCATTAGAATAAAAAGGGGTAGGAAAGGTTAAGAAGTTAATTTGTTGGATAATTCAGCTGCTACTAGCAAGCATGTAGTTGCTTGGCCAGATCAGTCTGAAGGTTAGTTTATTGTTATTGAACTATACAGATGGCCTAGTAGCAAGTGTGGATCAGCAAAGAAAAAGCAGATTATTTTATATCTACCAAAACATTGACCGAGCAGCCTTCGTAATTGCATTGTTCTATTACGATCCGTGCAATTGATGTACCAAAGTTTGCGTTAAAAGCTGACTATAAAAATGATAAAAGTCACTTTATAAAGTGATCTGAGTAGCCAATCGATTGACAGTTGTCGCAATTATTTGTCAGCGATAGATTGATATGCTCTAAATTGTATTAACTATATACCTGATAATCAGACAATACTACAAGCAATAAAGTAGCACAGACACGCATGTATTCCTTGTGTCAGCTATTTTCTCAAATTGAAACTAGAAGTCATGTGATTTGGTGGCCTAGTTAGTGTTAGATAATTGCATTTTATAACTATTCTAATATTTACGCACAATAAAAATAATATTTAAGCTTTATAAATAATTAACATAGTACAAAATATTAATCATCTCAAATACAAAGTCTCAAATCAGGAATGATGGTGTAGTGGATTTTCCCTATTGAGGAACAAAATACTATCTTCTTATTCAACCATTTTTTCTTCTCTTAAAGTGAAAAAAAATTCATTCGACTAGTAACACAGTTCGTTTCAATAGCAAGTTTAGCTTTTGATAGAGCTAACTAGTCATACAGAGCAGCTATTTCGACTAGCTTTTCAGGTTTAAGAATTGTGATTTGACTTCCTTTGCTGGCAATAATTCCTTTGTCCTTGAATTCAGATAATAAGCGGATAGTGGTTTCTTTCGCCGTTCCCACTAATGCAGCTAAGTCGTCACGGGAAATGGCTATGCTAAACTGTGCTTGATCAGTTGTCTGATACGTATGTAGCAGCAGCAACAAAGCATCAGCTAACCGCTCGCGGACTGGTTTGTAAGCCAGACGCAACATACCCTGCTCAGCTTTGTGCAAAGAATCAGCAAGCACTTTGAGTAAAGACGTACAGAACTGCAAATTGCTGCTGAGCAAGTATAGGAAACTAGTGCGGGGCACAAAGCAAACAACACAGTCTTCTAATGCTACTGCCGAAGCTAGATGGTTGGACCTAGCTATTAAGGCGGCCAACCCTAAAACTTCTCCTGCTTTGCCTAGGTGAACGATTTGTTCTTTGTCGTCTCCTCCTACCTTGATGACCTTGATTTTCCCACTATGCACACAGTATAGTCCCAAAGCGGGACTACCCTCTCGGTAAATAGTCTGACCTTTCATGTATGTCTGGCAGACCTTAGTCTCTGCTATTATTTCTAATTCCTCTGGTTGGCAATGAATAAAAGGCTCACATCTCCTTCCATAACAAGAAGAACAAGATGCTGCAAGCGAGGCAGTTGACACAGTATAATCTTGCTTCATCAATCAAAACACATCCATTTTATTATAAAAACATCATCTTCATAAACAGGTAATCCAATGGCAACGAGCAGAATACTGTTGCCGTCTTCCGCAGGTAAAATCTGTAGAATACAAAAAGGAGCTCAAACTACTTGCCGAAGAAAGTAGCTCCCTAAGTATTACACACTTGCCCTTACCCGCTGACAGGCCTTCTATGTTCTTCCATACAACTTAGCTTACTGACGTAACCTATTAAACAGAGAAGGGCAACTCCATTGTGGAGTTGCCCTTCTCTGTTTGTTATATGCTGCAAGTGCTAAACGCCCAATAATAGACGAGTAGGATCTTCCAGCAGTTCTTTTACGCGTACCAGGAAGCTTACTGATTCACGACCGTCAATGATGCGGTGATCATAGCTGAGCGCTAGGTACATCATTGGTCGAACTACTACTTGACCGTTTACTGCAATCGGGCGCTGCACAATGTTGTGCATACCTAGGATAGCTGATTGTGGAGCATTAATGATGGGCGTACTCATCATAGAGCCGAAGATACCACCATTCGTAATGGTGAACGTACCGCCGGTCATTTCCTCAATGGTCAATTTATTATCCCGAGCCTTTGTAGCTAGGCGCACTACTTCTTTCTCAATGCCATCAAACGAAAGCTGTTCGGCGTTGCGAATGATGGGCACTACCAACCCTTTCGGAGCCGATACAGCAATGCTAATGTCGCAGAAATCGTTGAACACGATATCACCACCATCAATCTGCGCATTCACGGAAGGAAACTCCTTTAGTGCTACACAGCAAGCTTTGGTGAAGAACGACATGAAGCCTAAGCCTACTTGGTGCTTCTCCTTAAACTTGTCCTTGAACTTGCTACGTAGTTCCATAATCGGCTGCATATCCACTTCGTTGAAAGTGGTCAGCATGGCCGTTTCGTTTTTAACAGCTACCAAGCGGCGTGCTACCGTTTTGCGCAAGTTGCTCATCCGCTCACGGCGCTGATTGCGATTACCAGCAACCAGACTAGGAGCAGTTGCTGACTGAGCGGCTGGTGCTGGAGCAGCTGCCTGAGGAGCAAGTGCAGGTGCAGCAGGCTTGGCTTGCGCATTCACAGCATCTTCCTTCGTGATGCGTCCATCACGACCGCTACCAGCTACATCGCCAGCAGCAATACCTTTTTCTTCCAGAATTTTGCCAGCCGCAGGCGAAGGCGTGCCTGTGGCGTAGCTGGTAGCGCTAGTTGCAGCAGCCTGAGCGGCTGGTGCTGGCGCGCTTGCAGCAGGTGCTGGGGTAGATGCCGGAGCGCTGCTAGCAGCACCGCTGCCTTCGATGCGAGCTACGACAGTACCTATAGAAATTGTTTGGCCTTCTTCCACAGCGTGGCGCAATGTGCCAGCTGCCTCGGCTGGTAGCTCAAACGTGGCTTTATCAGATTCTAGCTCCGCAATAACTTCATCTTGTGCAACTTGCGCCCCATTGGGTTTAAGCCACTTCGATACCGTTACTTCGGTAATAGATTCGCCTACTGGCGGGATCTTCATTTCTCTTGTTGCACTACCAGCGCTAGGGGCACTAGCAGCTGGCGCAGCGGTAGTCGGTGTATCAGCAGAGCCCGACTGTGACCCACCATAGCCCGATTGATCACTAGCGCTTGGGTTTTGCTCACCTTGCGTAATAGGATCAGCAGTGGGAGCAGCTGATGCGGCCGCAGGCTGCGGAGCTGCTGCGGGTGCAGATGCCGCTGGCGCTTGACCAGCAGTACCTATTTCCGCAATGATGGTCCCAATACCAATGGTTTCGCCTTCGGCTACGCGAATTTGTAGTGCACCATCTGCCTCAGCTGGCAACTCAAAGGTGGCTTTGTCAGACTCTAGCTCGGCAATAACTTCGTCGCGCTTGACAGTTTCACCATCCTTTTTGAGCCATTTGGCAATGGTAACTTCGGTGATTGATTCGCCAACGGCGGGGATTTTGATTTCCAGACCCATACGTGGGAGTAGGTTGAGAGATTTCAGGAGTAAAAAGTAGGGCTAGCCGAGCCGTGTTAGGCCCGGCCACCGCCGCGAGCTGTTGTTGAGAATGGTTGGGCGGTTACCAAACAGCTTTAAGCGTCTACACGTTTGGCGGCTTCCTCTACAGTAGCTTTTACGTTTTCAATAGCCGGGTTGGCCGTCTCGAAAGCGCGAGCTACTAAATCTTTCTGCTCTTTTACGTGAACTTTGTTGTAGCCAGTTGCGGGTGAAGCGCTAGGCTTACGGGCAATAACGTCTTCCAACTCGCGACGCATAAAGCGCAGTAAGTAGTTCCAATAGCCCATGTTCTCTGGCTCCTCTTGCACCCAGTATAGCTTAGCCTTCGGGTACTTAGCCAACTCTTCGCTAAGCTGCTTTTGAGGGAATGGGTGCAATTGTTCAACTCGCACAAGAGCCACGTCTTTGCGTTGTGATTTTTGCTGCTCTTCGAGTAAGTCAAAGTATATCTTACCGGAGCACAGCAGCACACGCTTCACTTTCTTCGCATCAGCATACACGTCGCCGAGTACCTCGCGGAATGTACCGCTCGTGAACTCCTCGATTGGAGATACGCACAAGGGGTGACGTAGCATTGATTTAGGCGACATTACAACCAGCGGCTTACGGAAATTCCACGTCAATTGACGACGCAATGCGTGGAAGAAGTTAGCCGGCGTGGTCATGTTTGCCACAATGATGTTGTTCTCGGCAGCTAGCTGCAAGAAACGTTCGGGACGGGCATTGGAGTGCTCCGGGCCTTGGCCTTCGTAGCCGTGCGGTAGTTGTAGCACAATGCCGTTCATCCGCTGCCACTTGCTCTCCGATGATACCACAAACTGGTCGATCATCGTCTGAGCTCCGTTGGCAAAATCACCGAACTGCGCTTCCCAAATTACCAGCGCCGTAGGATTGGCCATGGCGTAGCCGAACTCGAAACCTAGCACTGCATACTCGCTCAGCAGCGAGTTATAGATGCTGAGCTTCTCGTGGTCGCCCTCCATATGGTTGAGCGAGTTGTAAGGTGCTGACGTTTCGGCGTCATGTAGCACGGCGTGGCGGTGCGAGAATGTGCCCCGCTGCACATCTTGGCCGCTTACGCGCACGATGTGGTTCTCCTGCAACAATGAGCCATACGCCAGCAATTCGCCAGCAGCCCAGTTCAAGTTGCGAGTCTCGTAGAACATCTTCCGGCGCTCCTTGAGCAGGTTATCAATCTGCTTGATCGGCTTGAAGCCTTCTGGAATAGTCGTCAGCGCCTTGGCTACTTTTTGCACGACCTCTTCGCTCACACCTGTTTCCGGTGACTTTTCGAAGTCCTCGTTTTTAGCACGACCTAGGCTGCGCCACTCGTTCTCTAAAACTTGATAGCTATAGGGTAGTGGCTTTTGCTTCACCATATCCAAGCGAGCTTGCAGCAGGTCGCGGAACTCGCGGTCCATCTGGTTAGCTAGCTCAGCGTCCACGTCGCCCCGGTTCACCAGCATGGTATTGTAAACCTCGCGGGGGTTCGGGTGCTTAGAGATGATATTATATAGTGTAGGCTGCGTGAACTTCGGCTCATCCGACTCGTTGTGCCCGTGGCGACGGTAACACACCATATCAATAAAGATATCGGCGTGGAACTGCTGACGGTACTCGGTAGCCAAACGGACGGCGAATACTACCGCTTCTGGGTCATCACCGTTTACGTGCAACACTGGCGCGTCGATGATCTTTGCTAGGTCGGTGCTGTAGATCGAAGAACGTGCGTCCTCGAAGTCAGTGGTGAAACCAACCTGGTTATTGATAACAAAGTGAATTGTACCGCCCGTCTTGTAGCCTTCCAGCTGCGACATCTGCGTCACCTCGTAGCCAATACCCTGGCCGGCCAACGCGGCATCGCCGTGGATGAGAATAGGCAGGATCTGGTGGTAGTCGTCGTTGTACTGGTGCTCAATCTTGGCGCGCACAAACCCTTCTACCACAGGGTTCACTGCTTCTAAGTGAGAAGGGTTAGGAGCTAGCTTAAGGTTTACCTTTTGGCCATTCTCTGCTTCTACGTCAGAGCTATAGCCCATGTGGTACTTTACGTCGCCATCACCCATGGTCAAATCCGGGACGGCAGTTCCCTCGAACTCCGAGAAGATCTGCTCATACGTTTTGCCCATGATGTTGGCCAGCACGTTCAGCCGGCCACGGTGAGCCATCCCGATCATCACCTCTTTTACCCCTAGCTCTGATGCCTTGTTAATGATAGCATCGAGTGCCGGAATCGTCGTTTCGCCACCTTCCAAAGAGAAGCGCTTCTGCCCCAAGAACTTGGTGTGCAAGAAGTTCTCAAAAACAACTGCTTCATTCAGCTTCTTCAGAATACGCTTTTTGTACTCCGTACCTGGATTGAAGCTTAGTGAGTCTTTTTCAACTTTTTCGCGGAACCAATCTAGGATCTGTGGGTCGCGGATGTACATGTACTCGAAGCCTATGCTTCGGGTATAGACTTTATCCAGGGCAGCTACGATGTCTCGTAGCTTAGCCCCATCACCTAGGCCCACCAATGCTCCATGACGGAACGAAGTATCGAGATCCGCCTCGGACAAACCAAATTCTGTGATAGCTAGGCGTGCTTGGCGGTCTTTGCGGGCCCGAACTGGATTGGTGTGGGCGAGCAAGTGGCCACGGCTACGATAAGCGTAAATAAGGTTTCGGACAGCAGTTTCCTTGTCAGTTGCTGTTACGTCAGTTGGCTGGATAGCTCCCGAGGCATTATTAGTAGAAGCTGACGTATTCAATACGCCGTAATCTTGCTTCTGCTCTGGAATAGCGCCGAGCGTCGCTGCCCCATTGCTAGCAGCTGGCCGTGCAGCTGGTTGCGCTACTCCGCCTCCATCAGTAGCTTGACCCTCAGCTGGATATTGCTGCGAGAAGTCAAAGCCTTCGAAGAATTTGCGCCAGCCGAAATCCACCGATTCCGGGTTTTGCTTGTACGCTTGGTACAGCTGTTCGATGTAGTCGCCATGGGCGTTGGCGATATAAGAGTAAGCTTCCATAAGTAAGGAGCTGGGTGAGTCAAGAGCAAAAGTAAAAAGCTTGAGGACAAGGCAAAAACTCATATTCGCATGTGCGAATAAACCTCACAATCAACCTTAATTCTTTTATAGGTACTTCTGATACGCAATTATTGTTCCTGCCAATCTAGAGAAAATAATGCAAAAAAGCCTCTCTAAAGATAGAAAGGCTTTATCTGAAACGTTAAAGTTGAGCTACTTAGGTATGCTCATTTTAAAAATATGAAAGGGCTGTTCAACTTGGCTTATCCCTTTGTTCCAAGTAGGAGTTTTGTGAATTGCAGAGTTTGTGACGTACAATGTACCATCAGCGGTTAAGCTAAATGTGTCGGGCCACTGCAAACGTTTGTCTGTTGCGATAGTCTCCACTTTGCCGTCGGGCGTGCGTCGAACAATAGAGTTGTTCTCGAACGCTGTCATATACAGGTTATTACTGGCATCTATCTCCATCCCATCGCAAGCGGGCACTTTACCTAGGTCTTCTATTTGCTGAGCAAGTTGTACATCGGAGAGGCTAGCATTGCGAAGTGCCTCTGTCTTAATTCGGTAGAGCTTGTAGCTGGTAAGTGGCTTCCAATACAAATACTGAAAATCGCGGCTTAGGGCAATACCATCGGCGTTGAACCGCATCCTCTTTCCAGTAGCGTCAATCAGCGTTTGCCCTTCTGCTTTAATATCTAGGGTGCTGTCCCCTAGCATCGAAGGATGCTTAACTAAAACTTGGCGCCCCTTCCCTGATTTCAAATCAACGACCACTAAGCTGCCCATACCCGACTCCGTGATATAGGCATAGTTACGCTGTGTATCGACGCGCACATCGTTCAGGTACGACTTACGGGGGGCAACGCTTTCCGGAAAGCTGATGTTTTGCACCACCTTATTCGTCTTGGGATCAATCTTGACCAGCTTAGGACCACCTGGCACGGTAGCTTTCAAACCTGGCGCGGCCGGATCGAGTACCCACAGCATGCCGCTTGGGTCAGCATAGACGCTCTGTGGGCAAATCCAGTGCTTCTGGGGCTCATTGCGCACAGTTTCATTCCAGAGGCACCAGTTTGCGTCTGGGTAAGGCTTCAGAGAGCCATCCGTACCGAGCTGGGCAACGGGAGTCACCGGGTTGTAGTCCCAGCGGGGAAAGTCGATGAACGTGCGACCATCAGGCAGCACCGCCACCCCCACAAACTGCGGACCTTTAAGTTGGGTCACAATTTGTAGGGGTGAGTTGGTGGCAGTCGAATCAGTATTTGCTGCTGTTGAGGTTGCGTCTTCTTTTGCTGTTGGCGAAGGCGAAGAGCAACTGGTTAATGCTAACATGCTAGCAACAACTAGGTTAGCAGCACCTAGCTTTGGAATAAGAGCAGTCAATGGCATAGGAGTTTGGGTTGGTGAAGTACATACAGCCGTTACAGCTGGGTTTTGCATGTACGGACGACTTTCAACCATGTTCGTTTGCCATCTATGCAAACGACAACCCCAGCACCTGTCTACTAATATTATTAGTAAAAACTGCGTGTAAAGTTGTGACCTAACCAGCCCAATAGTACTCTTGAGCTATCGATCAGTATTTTTTTTATTAACTTGCCGCCTCAAAGCCAAAATGGCTTCTCTGGGTTGCAACATTTCTTAGCAAACCCATTTTCATTCTCAGCTGCTTTTCGAGAATGAGTAGTCCTTTCTCTTCGGACGAAAGAAGAGTCCACCAAATCAATCATCATGTCTATTGCCTTACTAGTTCTTACGCTGCTCTTCCCACCTCGCGTCTTTCCAACGACAGCAGCTTTACCTTCTACAGTAGCCCATTTGAGTCCGCGTCAAGCGGTACTTTTTGTACCCAAAGCAATTGCAGCGCTACCTCCCAAAACGCTGCCTAGCTATCAGGTGACAGCCACCGTGTATTCGGCTGAAGCTCGGCAGACAGACAAAGAGCCATTAATCACTGCAGACAATTCTCGTATTTCTAGGCACCATAGTAGTAGGCACCGGTGGATGGCTCTCTCCCGCGATATGCTGAAAGGCTGGGGTGGCAAATTTGACTTCGGTGATTCAGTGCGTGTGCAAGGTATTTCGGCCGAGCTCGATGGCACCTATATCATTCACGACACAATGAACCGCCGCTTGCATCGCACTATTGACCTGCTGGTAGGTCGGCATGAGCGCATCTACGGTAAGTGGGATAAAGTACGCATCAGTAAAGTAGAAGAAGCCGCTGAGTCCACTTGGACTGCTAGCTAAGCGCCTCTCTAAAGTATTACACCGAAATGCTTCGGTCTTTTTTCCTCAGTTAGGCGCTTCGTATCTTTCTATCGAGCGTGGCTGGCTATTCTCGTCGTACAAAAAGCTTAGAGGCTGCGACGGATCACGTAGGATAGTCGTGTAGGAAATATTCCACCGCTTCCACATCTCTTGCAACGATTGACCATAGGCCGAGTTTTCCCATGGGTTGAAAACCGCGTTTGTGATATCGTCGATCAATGTGTCGTACACTAGGTGGTCATCCTCCGGCTTAAGTGGACGCGCAAAGTAATCGGGCACTACGTTGAACAAGTAGGCGCCATAGTACACCCGCGCTTTAAACTCCGCTATCTGGACAGGGTGCAGGGGCCGATCAGCATCGGTGACCACGCGCCGCATGGCATCGCGCACAATACCGTTATCAGCTAAGCACGCCATGAGTACGGTGTTACCTAGCTTAATGCTGAACACCATAGTGGTCAGGTCGTCGTCGTACTCGAAGAGGATCGTATCTTCTCGTTGATCTACTTCCAAAATGAAGAGCGATGCGGGCGTAAAATCCTCGAACACAATGGGTACCCGTAGCGCTTGGAACGTTTGGAAGAAGGCGTAGAAGCGGCGGAACATCTGGGCGTTTTCGGCTAATGGGTAGCGCGGCTTCACCAAAGGATTCAGTTCCGTGAGCAATTCGGTGATGAAGACCCCGTAGAACATTTTACCTAGCCATAGAAACAACGTTTTCTCCGGCAAGGTCCGCCAGCCTTCCAATCCTGTTTCAGCGGCTTGCTGTGCTTGCGCCTCTAATGGCTCTACATAGTGCGTACGACAATGCTGGCAGCACGGGATACGCAGGTCGCGGTAGGTTACAATGCTTTGATCGAGCAACTGGATCTGCCGGTCGCCTAAGGCGTAACGGTCCATTAACCAGTAGGCAAACACCGGTACAGAATCGATGGGAGGCTCAGTAGGTGCGCCGCACAGAAAGCAATGCTCCGGGCCAAAGCGCATGCCTTCTAACGGATCGTATAATTGGAGGTGAGCAGGAACGGACATAGAAGCAAAACAACACGGGTGAAAGCACAAAAGTACAGTGTGCTTCTGAAGTACACCGCTGAACCCCATATAACCCCACCTTGGTTAGCTACTAGATGTTGACCAACAGCTCGTAAACAGACCTAGGTTGTTATCTAAGAAAAAAGCTCCTGCCTCGAAAGGCAGGAGCTTTTTTCTTATGTGCTGAATTAAGTCTTAGCGCGACAATGCGTTGCTCATCTTAATGAGCAGCTTGCCTAGCTGGGTGAGTGGACCTGTGTAACCATTGTTTGCCTCGTCGGCAACCTTGGTGGTTTCGGCGCCTAACGTAGCAAGCGTTTCGGCAATTTCGTGTGCTTGCGTAGCAGGCATGTTTAGCTGCTCGCGCAGGGTAGCTAGCTCCTGGATGATCTTAGCTAGCCCTGGCCGCTCCGACGCAGTCAGGACGGCTTCCCAACGATCTACCTCGGCTAGGCCCCGCTTCGTTTCTTTGTCGGGTACACCATCATTGAGGAGCGCAACGGTATCGTCGAGCAGAGCGGTGGTTTGCTGATCGGTTACGTCGAGCGGAACAGATGGTACGAGGGGTGTTTGAGGCGTGGGAGTGGTCGAATCCATAGCGGTAATAGTTAAATGCCTAAATCTATACTGTCGGTAGCCGGAAAAAGTTGAAAGGAGCCGCCTGAGCCGTTGGGTTACCTTTCCTGTCGTGCTTGATTAAGAGCACTCCTCTTGTTCACCCAATCCCTTTACCCAACCATGAAAATCGCATTCAAATCCCTGTTTGTAGCCGCTGCTTTTACCGCATTCACCACGACTTCTTGCACTCAGGAAGGTGAGCAGAAAGCTGACGCAGCCGGCGACCATGTAGAGGCTGCTGCCGAGAACACCGGCGACGCAGTAGAAGCTGAAGCCAACAATGCTGGCAACGCCATGGAAAATGCCGCCGAAAATGCAGGCGCCAAAATGGATAATGCCGCCAACAAGGCTGGTGATGCCATGGACAAAGCCGCCAATGACGCTGGCAACGCAGTAGATAAGGCAGGCAATGCCATTGACAACGCTGCTGACAAAGCCAAAGTTGAAACCAAAGAAGCCGCTGCTAAAGCAGATGCCAAAGTAGACAAAGCTGAGGCTGATGCCAAAGCGGAGATGCGCGCCGCTGGCAAGAACTAAGCCTACACCAACTGGCGAGTAAAGTCCGCGCCCGTCCTAGCTACTAGGGCGGGCGCGTTGCGTTACAGGGCTTGCAGCACGGGTGCAGTATCAGCCAGTTCCAGCAGCACGTCGTAGTAGGGCTTGCGCAACATGCGAGCCCGCAACCAGCAATAGAAACTTAGCGCTTGCAGGTCTTCGCGCTCCAGCGGCAAGAACGTGGGCATCTTGCCCAGCCGCTCGGCAAACGTCGGTTGGTTTGCCGCGGCCGGATCATCGATGATTTCGCGTACTAGCGCCAGGAAAGTGAGGACGTAGTGGTACGTGTTGCCGTCGGGGCACCGCTCGCGCACCATGCGCTCGATAGCACGCAGCCGGTTTAGGGCTAGGTCAGCATTGCCCATCTCAAGCTGGGTCAGCATCTCCCCTAGGTTTTTGTTGAACACCCACTCCAGACCCATTTGCTGTTCGCACCAATGATCGGAGCGACCAATGCTGATAAGGATTTGGTTGGTTTTGTGAAACTGACTTTCGGCAAAGTAATGAAAGCTCAATCCTAGCTTGGCCGTGAGCTGGTCACGGGAGGAAAGCACAACTTCCGCGTTACACAACAGGCTTTCAACCAACTGAATACTCTCAGCATTGCGACGCAAAAAAGCGTAGTTGGCGGCCAGCAGGAAAGTGTATTTGGGGAGAAAATCGGTGTAGTGACTACGGGAGCCCGAGTACAACGCACAACGCAATTGCTCCAGGTAAGCCACCGACTCGGCAAAGCGCCGCGTGCGATACAGCGCGTGGGCAATCATGTAGAGCAATCCCAGCTGATAGTAGCGGTGGGCGGGCGCAAACCCGTGGCGCTTCTCCATCAAGTTATAACAGCGCACCACAAAAGGCACAAACGACACAAAGTCGCGACGCACGAGCATAGCACTCCGGGCAATAGACAACAGCCGGTACAGCAACGACGGACGCCGGGCAAAAGCCTCCTGCAATTCATACTCGCGCAGTACTTCTTGCATAATGGTATCGAAGGCCTCACCGCCGCGGCCACGCGTACGCGCTTCCCGCAAGCGCTGCCGAATCAAGCTATTGGCAATGCTGGCCCGTTCTTCCTCATCAGCGGCTTTTTTGTTCAGGTTGCGGCGCCGGATAATGTCAGCTAGCTCTTCACCCGCGGGAGCAGTGTCGGCATTGGTAATCTGAAGGTTGTAGACGGTGTTAAGTAACTCGTATTGTTCATTCTGCCGGGCTAGCTTTTCAGCTTTGCGCAGGGTCGTCCAGGCTAGGCGTGGCACCCCAACGTCAAACAGGTACTGCGCCAAGGTAAGCTGGCCACGCACCGGCGCAGCAGCAGTAGCATCTTGCTGACGCTGACGCAGCAGCAGAAAGTCGGTGAGGTGGCGCATGAGGCGTTTGCGCAACGCGTAGTACGCCACCGGGTTTGGCTCCTCCGGATACAAATGACGGATCAGTTCTTCCGTCGAGTATACCCGCTGATGAAGCAGCAACTCGTAGAGGCGCGCGTCGAGGCGGCCCTTTGTCTTCTTACGCTGCCGCTGAATAAACCGGGCAAAATCCTTACGGTCGTCGGGGGAGAAAGTAGCAAGGGTAGTACGCAGGTCATCCATGCCGTTAAGATCGTGAATAAGCCCGGCAAGCCAATGATTTATTCAAACAATGATAAGTCTGATTATTCATAACACTTTATTCTGATTATCAGTCATTTATATCCATTTTTGATTAACTCTAAAAGTCTATTCTTACTAAAAACTCGTTGCCACCATTGCTAGGCTAGGGTGCATCTTTCTACTGTCATCTCCCACCTTCTAGCCTACGCTATGCGCCACTTAGTACTCACCTTATTTACACTGCTTTTCTGGAGCCTCTCAGCCCAAGCCCAAGACCTACTTACCAAGACCAATGGCGAAGAACTATCGGTGAAAGTACTGGAAATTACGCCCCTAGAAATCAGCTATAAGCGTGCCGACAACCTCGATGGTCCATTAATCAAAGTGCGTCGCCACGACGTATTTATGATTCGATATGCCAATGGCACCAAAGAAGTCCTGCAAGAAGGTCCGGCACCTAGCCCCTATTCGGCTACTAGGCCACAGCCAGCCGCCCCGAGCAGCCCTATTGTACCGGCCAATGAAGAGCCGATTTACGAAGAAGTTCACCTCAGCGGGCCGCGCCTGGGTATTACGGTCCTTACCGGTGGCGTAGCGCGCAAAGCCGACGACCGCCTCCACCTGAACCCTTTCCTGACGCAGTTTGGCTGGCAGTTCGAAACCCGCGTTTTTCGAATGCCCAACGGTACTTCGGGGCTGCTTGAAGTAGTGCCGCTTATCGGTGGCCTAGAGCAAGGCAAGTTCATCCCGAGCGTGAACGCACTTATCGGCATTCGTGGACCCAAGGGCTTTGAGTTTGGCGTCGGTCCAAACCTGACGCCTATCAGTGCCAACATAGCCCTAGCGGTTGGCACTTCGTTCCGCGCCAACGGCGTCAATTTCCCGGTCAACTTCGCAGTGGTGCCAGGCAATGGTGGCGCCCGCTTCAGCCTGCTTTTCGGCTTCAACTCTCGCAAACGCTAACCTACTTGCTTGTTTCACCTATGCGCCAGCTTCTACTTTTCTTCAGTTTGTTGCTCACCGCTCTCCCGTTGTTTGCCCAAGATGTTATTCTTAAGTCAAACGGCGAAGAGATACCAGGGAAAGTAATCACCATTACGCCCGCACAAGTCACTTACATCAGCGCGGCTGAAGGGCGCTCTGATACGCTTCAGCTAGCTAGCGATACTGTTTTTCTAATCCGCTACGCCAATGGCACCAAAGAAGTGCTGCACAATCCAGCGGCTCCTATGGAACCTGTTATGTCTAAAGAGGAAGCGTACACACAAGGACGCTTAGATGCCCGCAAACTTTACAAAGCACCTGGCGCTTTCTGGGGAACCTATGCTTCTACTATAGTAGGAGTAAGTTATGGCGGCGTTGTCACGGGAGTAGTAGTGGGCGCGACTAAGCCAAAACCCCAAAACTTTATTGTACCAGAAGCTAAGCTCCTACACAACCCCGACTACATGGCAGGCTATCAGAAGCAAGCCCATAAAAAGAAGATCGGCAGCGTCGTTGGCGGATTTGGAGCGGGCCTAGGTACCGTTGCAATATTGGAAGCCATCATTATTCTGGCGGTCTTCAGCAACTTCACCTAGCCTTTACCTTCAACTAACGCCCCTATCTTCAACCTTACTGTCGAGCCTGCGTATAATTGAGGGTTACTCATCTAACCTCCCACCTACCATGGATATCAACAACAACAACGTTGACGACAGCACCGAGCTACGCGCCCGCGGCGGCTGGAACGAAGTAAAAGGCAAAGCCAAACAACAGTGGGGCGACCTCACCGACGATGACCTGAACTACGAAGAGGGTCAGCAAGATGAATGGTTCGGCCGGCTACAGCAAAAAACTGGACACACAATCGACGAAATTAAAGATTGGTTTCATCGCAACTTCTAGGCAATATTTCGACTAGAACTGCAGTTTAAAAAGAACCCCGTTTCAACTAATTCGTTGGAACGGGGTTCTTTTTATATCATCCATTTACGAGAAAGCTTTCTGGAAGCTTACTAGCTCGTAGCATTGCAGAAGCAATCGGTTTATTTCCTCCATGTCCATTGCACCAGATGAACTACATACGCTCGGGAACATCAACTTACTGCAGTTGATTAAAACAGCCTTTTTCTGTTCTCGTAACTATCCACCGGCCATCGAGCGCACCACGTACTTGTGGGTGCTTGAGCAGCGGCGGCGCGGTCACTGTCTGCTTTCGGGCTTTCATTCGCAGCTTGAGCAAAGCATATTTCGCTATTTGCTCGCACGCCATTACCCTATTGTATACGCCTTAAGCCGTGGAATACAGATGGGCCTTCACCTTGAGTATGAAGCTGAGATACAAGCAGGCCACTTGCTTTTCGTCACGCCTTTTGAGCCGAAGGTGACTTCTACCTCGCAAGAAACGGCCGACATCCGCAACATGCTTGTGCTGGACCTAGCCGACAACTTTTTTATCCCGTACATGGCACCCGAGGGCAATCTAGAAAGGCTGTTTCAGAGCCGAATAGCCGCCGGCAAGCCTATTGTCACGCTCGACTTGCCCGAGAATAAAACGCTCATTCGCAATGGCGCGACCATTTACCAACCGAGCGACTTTTTTGGGAAGGAAAGCTAGCCTAGGTTTTCTGCACTTGTGCGCATAGGGTATGCATGAGCAGCCGCCACGTTACCGGGTTGTACAACGTACTAGAGAATAACCGTTTGCGGTGCCATCTCCGTAAGAGCAACTGTAAAGTTTCTCTCTCCCTACCCTAGTACGATATGGCACTTTCTGTTTCTCCAACTTTGCCCTCGACTTCCGAGGGAATTCGCACGCTGGCCCGTTTTGGGTTTGCGGCCAAAGGTTTTGTGTACTTCCTATTGGGTGGCCTAGCCTTATTGGCGGCTACTGGCATGAAGGGCGGTCAAACGGCCGATAAGAAGAAAGCAGTCCTGACCCTTCAAGAACTCCCACTGGGTCGGTGGCTGCTGGGCTTAGTAGCCCTAGGATTGCTGGGCTATGTCGTGTGGCGTTTCGTGCAGGCAGTGCGCGACACTGAGCATAAAGGCACCAAGCCTGTTGGCTTGGCCAAACGTCTTGGTTACGCCGGTAGCGGCGCTATCTATGCTGCCTTGGCGCTGTATGCGGGCCGCGCCGCCGTGCAAGGCGCGCCGCCGAGCAGCAACGGCAATGGCCGGCAGACACTGGTAGCCAAAATACTAGACCTTCCGTTGGGCGAGTGGTTGGTGGGAGCGGCGGCGCTGCTCACCATTGGCATCGGCCTCTACCAGATTTATCGCGCTTACGCAGGCAAGTTTAAGAAGGACGTTGATTCTAGTAGCCTTTCCAGCGAACAGAAGCAATTGGTAGAACGTACCGGCCAGGCGGGCTACACAGCGCGCGGCATTGTGCTTGGCATCCTTGGCTACTTTTTGCTGCAAGCAGCTCTTAATTCTAATTCACAGGAAGTACAAGGTACCGAAGGCGCCTTCGACTTGCTCAGTTCTATGGGCCCGGCCGTACTCGGAATTGTGGCCCTAGGTCTGATGGCGTATGGCGTCTACCAGATGGTGCGCGCCCGCTACCCTGTGCTGCAAATTTAGGCTACTACTGGCCTGTTTCTTACCTAGCCTCCGCGTCATTGTACCTACCTAGGTCGTTGGCGCGGAGGCTATTTTTGTGTCCGCCACATAGTCTTGCAGGTACTGGTAGCGGGCAGTCAGCTGGCTGTTGCGAGTGATAGTAGCGCGCTCGATTATCTCATCTGCCGTGTCGCTCAGCAGATGCGGAAACACTGCATCGAGCAGTTGCCGACCAAAGTCGCGGGAAGCATTGCGCGGCAACTCACAGGGCAGATTGTCAACGGCCATGATGGTAATATTTTCGGGCCGCGAACAGGGCGGCTCTAGCTCGCCGGTAGCAGGATTGTAGTCATAAGCGGGAGCGGTGATGCTAGTGCTACGCTTCGTGCACGGAATAGAGCCATCCACATCGCAGGTCACGTCGGCAATGGTATTGATGTGGAAGCTAGGTTGCTGCGTTTCAGCTTCCGTGAACAACTTTGGCGCAGCGGGGTCCCAATATGCGCAGGCAATGAGCAGATCGGTCACGGGCAAAAACTTGTCGAAGGTCGACTTATACTCCTGGGGGTTACGGTGAAAATCGGGCGTATCCCACACGCGCCCATCACGACGAGCGTTGTAGTCGGAAGAGCACAGCTGCGTGTACACCGGCTCGTTGAAAGCTAGGTACAGGTAATCGTATACGCTCACCCGCCGGATACCCATGCGCGTGAGTACTTCCAGGGCGCCCTGCGCCACGCGGCCACTACCAGTCACCGCTATTTTGATGGGCGGCAGCTTCTTTACTTTGAAGAACTCCTCCTGCATGTCGTCCATGTCGACGCACTGGTAAGCCGGCTTCAGGTTATATAAGTTGTGTTTGCGCCCGTAGATCAACAGGCCATTATAAGCGCCCACAATCCCGGCATAGCGCCCAAAGGCCACAATTCGCTCGCCTCGCGCGTTGGTCAGCATCTCGTAGTCAATCAGTGTGATGTTCTTGGCCAGGATTTGCCGGAGCATCTCGCGGTTGCGCGGCTGCTTCTTGACGGTGTGAGAAAAGAACAGGTACGTTTTGTTGGGAATCAACTGGTCTACGGGCACTTCTTTCACGCCTAGCAGGATGTCGCAGTCGGCTACGTCGGCCTGTACTTCGATACCTAGGTCGCGGTATTCTTGGTCGCTGTAGCTGCGCACGGCGCTTTCCTGCACCACAAGGCGTAAGCCAGGGAAACTGCTTAGGGCCTCAACGCACTTTTTCGGCGTGAGGGCCACGCGGCGGTCGGGCGGATTTTTGCCTTCGCGGATGAGGCCAAGGGAAACGTTACGCATACTCGTGTGGTTTGTGGGTGGTAGGTAAAGCTACAGCTTCTAGCCTCAACGTAGCGTTGGTTTTCACCTTACCTTTGTGTTGCCTGAAAGTGAACTATCCGAGAACAACCGTGCGGCTTTTGCGCTTTTACCAGTGTCTCTTGCCTAGCTCCGCTTTCGGCGTTTTGCCTGTGTCACAACTCACTTCTATTATATGACTCTTCACCCCAAGCCTGCCGACCTATTCGTAGACCGTCATAACGGTCCCGACGAGGCTGCTATTGCTCAGATGCTACGCACGATCGGCGTGGACTCGGTCGAGCAGCTCATCGACGAAACGGTACCGGCAGCTATTCGCCTCCAGCGTCCCCTGAACCTGCCCGCAGCCTTAACGGAGCGGGCTTTTTTGGCTAAATTCAAACAAATAGCTGGGCAGAATAAGGTATATAAGAACTACATCGGCCTAGGTTACCACGACACGGCCCTGCCTGCTGTTATTCAGCGCAACATTCTCGAAAACCCCGGCTGGTACACGGCCTACACGCCGTACCAAGCCGAAATTGCTCAGGGCCGCCTCGAAGCGCTCATCAACTACCAAACGGTGGTGATGGACCTGACCGGGATGGAAATTGCCAACGCCTCCTTGCTCGACGAAGGCACGGCGGCGGCCGAGGCCCTGCACATGTTTCATAGCCAGACTAAGAAAAAGAACGCCAATAAGTTCTTCGTCTCGGAGCAAGTGCTGCCCCAAACTATCGACGTGCTGCGCACGCGCGCTACGCCCCTCGGTATTGAGCTCGTGGTGGGCGACCACCGCACCATCGACATCGCGATGGAAGGCTTATTTGGTGCCATCCTGCAATACCCCGGCGCCGATGGCGAAGTATTCGACTACACCGACTTCATCAGCCAAGCCCACCAAAGTGGCTTGTTTGTGGTAGTTGCCGCTGACCTGATTTCCCTCACGCTGCTCACCTCGCCCGGCGAGATGGGCGCGGACGCCTGCGTGGGTAACTCCCAGCGCTTCGGCGTACCGATGGGCTACGGTGGTCCGCACGCTGGCTTCTTCGCTACGAAGGATGCCTTCAAGCGCATCATCCCGGGCCGTATCATCGGCCAAAGCGTGGATGCGGCTGGTAACAAGGCGTATCGCATGGCGCTGCAAACCCGCGAGCAGCACATCCGCCGCGAAAAAGCAACTAGCAACATCTGTACAGCACAGGTGCTGCTGAGCGTGTTGGCAGGCATGTATGCTGTGTACCACGGTCCGCAGCGCATCAAGCAATTTGCCGTCAACATCCACGCTTTCACGCAGATCCTTGCACAGGAGCTAGGTTCGCTGGGCATTGATCAGCTAAACGAGAACTACTTCGACACGCTGCACCTAAAGCTGGAAAGCCCGGAGCTGCGCCACGCCCTACGCAAGGAAGCCGAAGACCTAGGTATCAACTTCCGGTACTTCGACGAAACCAGCGTTGGTATTTCGCTGCACCAAAACACGGAAGCAGCCGACGTAGCCGAAATCGTGGACCTCTTTGCCCGGATTCTTGGCAAAGAAACCCGGACCGAAGCCCTGATGCCTACCGACATCGAGCTAAAATGGCCGGCTAGCCTGATTCGTCAGAGCAGCTACCTCACCCACCCCATCTTCAACACGCACCACTCGGAGCACGAGATGCTGCGCTACATGAAGCACCTGGAAAACAAGGATTTGAGCCTAGCTCACTCCATGATTCCGCTGGGCTCGTGCACGATGAAGCTCAACGCCACCGCCGAAATGATTCCGGTGACGTGGCCCGAAATCGGTAGCCTGCATCCCTTCGCTCCGCGCGACCAAGCCCAAGGCTACACTGAAATTTTCCATGACCTAGAGAAGTGGCTCTGTGAAGTTACGGGCTTTGCCGCCGTGAGCCTGCAGCCAAACTCTGGCGCCCAAGGCGAATATGCCGGCCTGCTCGTCATTCGTGCTTACCACGAGGCCCACGACCAAGGTCACCGCAACATTGCTCTGATTCCAGCTTCCGCCCATGGCACCAATCCAGCTTCGGCCGTAATGGCCGGCATGCAGGTAGTAGTTGTGAAGAGCACGGAGGAAGGCAACATCGACGTGGCCGACTTGAAAGAGAAAGCCGCTAAGTACGCCGATAACCTGTCTTGCTTGATGGTGACGTACCCTAGCACGCACGGCGTGTACGAGGAAACCATCATCGACATCTGCCAGACTATCCACGAGCACGGTGGCCGCGTGTACATGGACGGCGCCAACATGAACGCCCAGGTTGGTCTCACGTCGCCCGCTACCATCGGTGCCGACGTGTGCCACCTGAACCTACACAAGACCTTCTGCATTCCGCACGGGGGCGGTGGTCCTGGCGTAGGTCCTATCGGTGTGGTGTCAGACCTGTCTTCCTTCCTGCCCGGCCACGCAGTCGTAAGTGCTGACGGCCGCAAAGCGGGTGCGGTATCGTCCGCGCCATGGGGTTCGGCTAGCATCCTGCCTATCTCGTACGCCTACATCTCCATGATGGGCGGCGAAGGGTTGAAGAGAGCGACGGAAATAGCCATTCTGAACGCCAACTACATCAAAGCTAAGTTGGAGGAGCACTACCCAGTGCTGTACACCGGCGCTAATGGCCGTTGCGCCCACGAAATGATTCTGGACTGCCGTCAGTTCAAGAAGGCCGGCATTGAGGTCGAGGATATTGCCAAGCGCCTGATGGACTATGGCTACCACGCGCCCACGGTTTCCTTCCCGGTAGCCGGCACGCTGATGGTAGAGCCTACCGAAAGCGAAAGCAAAGAGGAACTCGACCGCTTCTGCGAAGCCATGATTTCAATTCGCGCCGAAATTCGCGAGATAGAAGAAGGCCGCGCCGATGCCAAAGACAACGTGCTCAAGCACGCGCCGCACACCGCAGCGGCCGTATTGATCCACAACTGGGACCGTCCTTACTCACGCGAACAAGCCGTGTACCCCGCCGAGTATACCCGCGCTGCCAAGTTCTGGCCGAGCGTGAGCCGCATCGACTCGGCGTACGGCGACCGGAACCTGATCTGCTCGTGCACCTCTATCGAGGAATATGCCGACCAAGAGGAGCAGCTGGTACCAACTGATCGGGGACCTTCGTACTAAGTACCTAGCTTTCTTAAGTAATTAACACGCAAAAGGGGCCGTAATCGATGATTACGGCCCCTTTTGTATGGAATATGATTAGGCATGCGATAAGTTATTTGCTAGCAAAGCAGGTGCGGTACATGTAGCCGCTGAGCGTTTTTCCGTCTTTCGTGAGGCGGGCCTTCACAAAGTATTGGTCTACGGTGTCCGTAACCTGTACCTGGGTGCCAGAGCTTAGCGTAGCAAGTACCGTCGACTCTTTGGTCATGCCATTGTACAGGCCGCACTCTACAACACTGTCGTGCGCGACGGGTGTGCGATTAGCGTGCGAATAGCTACCAACCTCGGCCGTGCTGCAGGAAGCCAAGGGAGCAAAAGCGAGTAAGCAGAGTATGAGTTTTTTCATAGTTATATAGTATTTAGTTACTTATAGAAAATTTCTTGCCAAACAATATTCCGCTCAGAAAGGCGTATAGAATCTGTTAGGCAAGCCTACTATTTTGGAACGTTGACCCCTGCTCCAATGTTGAGAAAACAAGAAGGGGAAAGGCTTTCGAATTGATTATTATTGGACTCCTTTTCCCGCATACTACACCGCATTAGCAACCATATGAACCGCATCACCCGCTTTTTTGCCCGACCGGCCGCGTTGGCTTTTGTCGGTCTTTCTTTACTGTTTGGAGCCACCAGTTGCGCTACGACTTCACGCGTAGGTGTCTCTTCCGACTTTGATCATTCTGTAAACTTCCGTGCTTACAAAACGTGGGCATGGTACCCGCAGCAGCAGCCTGACACAGAAGGCGGCCCTGCCAAAGGCTACGAGTCGTTCCTCGACAAGCGCATGCGCGCAGCCGTGGAAACGGAAATGCAGAAGAAGGGTTTGACGTACTCTGAGACGAACCCCGACCTCTACATTGCTTACTCGGCCAAAGTAGAAGAAAAGCAAAGCGTATCGCCTTACTATAACGGCCTCGGCTATCCATACTATGGTTATGGTGGCTTCTACGGCCGTGGCTATGGCTATACGCCCGTAACTGAGTACAAAGCTGGTACAGTGATCATCGACTTCGTGGATGCGCACCGTAAAGAGCTAGCTTGGCGCGGCCAGGGTCAGGCTCAACTGGATCAGCAAACTATTTCGGAACAGGAAACCTACCGCATTGTAGGTAGCATCCTGGGCACGTACCCTCCACAGGACACCAACGCTCGCCGTTAAGCCCTAGCTTAGTAATATGAAAGCCCTTCTCCAATGCTGGAGAAGGGCTTTTTGTTTGTATCTGCTTTATGTCGCGCCCTAGCTTCTAGAACAGATCGTTCTTAGCAGGCACGGTGTAAGGCTGCTTTTCGCCACTCGTTTTGGGCAAGCCAAAGAAGAAGTATAGGGTGCGCTTGGTGCTGCCGCTCACGTGGTTTTGCTCACTGTTAGGACCTAGCTTCTGCGGGTTAGAGTCGATATTCAACGCCAGCTTAGTACCGATGGGCGGAATAGCATCGAGGAACGAGAGGTTACCGATGGGCAAAGCCGGATGCGGTTTCACGCCCGATAGGCCATAGAAATCGAGCATGCGCACGTACAAGCCTTTATCAGGGCTGGCTACCAGGAACTTGCCTTCTACGGTGTTCATTTCCAGCCATGTGATGTCGGCAAAGTAGCCTTTGAATTCGGGATAGATCCAGGGAGCCGCGCCGGTTTGGGTGTTGTTGTAGGCATTTTCCCATACGTTATCGGTCACACCTTGTAGGCGGTTCTTCCAGACGCGGTACGGGCCTTTGCCGAGCCATTTCGCGCTCAGCACAAAGTTCTCGGGGTACGTAAAGCTCACGCCTGTAAACGGGAAATCACCGCTCAAGGCGTATTCGTAGCTGAGGCCGAGCCAGCCGGTGCTGTACATCTTCCAACGCACGTACTTCAGGTCGCCGGTATAGCTAGCTTCCACTACCTCGCCGTCGTTTTCCTTCCGGTGGGTGAGGCCGGTGAAGGTAGCATTGCCGCTTACCATCACGGGGCCATTGCCGAAGGAAAGCTTATCACCGCTATTGCCCTTCACGCCCGTCAGCTTGCCATTGCGCTTGTTGAACGTCACGGTGATGTCGCTGGCTTTCAGTGTGAGAGTACTGTCAGTGTCCGTTGTCTCTACCGGTTGCGGCTGCTTGTCTTGCAAAGCCAAAACGCCGTCGAGTAGCTGGTCGTTAGCCGCTGTTTTCCACGACCATTTGTATACTAGGTTCTTCGCCGGATCATACGCAGAGAGCAGCAGCGCATCGTACGTTTTCCAATCCTTGGGCAACTTCAAATCGAGCTTACCGCTAGCGAGGGGCGCAACATTAGGGCTAGCTATTCGGCTTTTCTTCATCGTCGTATAGCCTGCGAATACCTCGCCTGGCTTACGGTATTTTACCAGCTCCCATTGGAAGTAGCACTGATTCAGATTCGTGAAGTGGTAGCGGTTTTCCACCGGAACCACGCCTTTAAAGGAAGTAGGTAGTTCCTTGAGGGTGATATGTACCGGCGAGAAAATCTCCCGAATAGCGTAAAAGCTTCCCTCCTTCTCGCGGTGCGGACCAACCACACCGTCTGGAGCATTCACGCCGTTCACGTCGATAATGTTGTTCAGGTCGGTGCGTACAATGCCTTCATCCACCAACGCCCAAATGAAGCCGCCACCGGAGCGCTGCGATTTCCAGTGTAGCTCCCAGAAATCACCTAGGCCCACGGCCGCGCCGCCGTCGTCTTGGGCGTGCAGAAACTCGGTAGGCATGTAGATGAGCGAGTCAGCGAGGATCTTTTGGGTGCTGTAGTAATCTTCGTAGTGATTTGTATCGATGCCGTTGAAGGCGTTGCCGGGGCGGTGGTGCGCGTGGATAACTGGGCGGGCGGAAAGGTCATACTTTCCAAAATCATCATCTAGCTCTTTGTTCGTGCCGCCTTCGTTGCCGTTGCTCCAGAAGATGATGCTTGGGTGGTTCACATCCTTTTCCACCATCTCCTTCACCAGCTTCTCACCAGCTTTAGTACTGTACGCTTTTTGCCAACCCGCTAGCTCATCAAGCACGTACAGGCCGAGCGAATCGCAGATTTCCAAGAACTTAGCATCGGGCGGGTAGTGCGACAGACGCACGGCGTTCATGTTCATCTCCTTCATGAGCTTCACGTCACCTAGGTGAATGGAGTCATTGAGCGTACGGCCGGTTTCGGGCCACCAGCTGTGCCGGTTGATACCCTTCATTTTCACCTGTGTACCATTCACATAGATGCCTTTGCCGTGTCGGATCTCGATGGTACGGAAGCCAAACTTCTCTGTCGTTTGGAAAGCTAGGTTGCCATTCGTCTTCAAGGTCACGTTGGCCCGGTACATGTTCGGCGTTTCCGAAGTCCACTGCAATGGCTTGTTGACTTTTGTACGTAGCGTAACTACTGTGTCTTGCGGATTGGCTGAAGCCTTTGCTGTGCCTACTACTTTGCCAGCAGCGTCCAGGATATCAGCTTGCACTTCGCTGGCTTGCTGCGTGCCTTTTAGGAACACATTCATGGCAAACGTGCCATCGGCCTTGGCGGCAACGGCGGTGTGCGCAATAAACTGCTTCGGATAGGCCTCTAGGTACACAGGCCGGAAAATGCCCCCAAAAATCCAGTAGTCGGCGAGGCGTTCGGCATTGTTGACCGAGGCTTCAGCTGACATTTTACTTACTGTTATTTCCAGCAAATTGGCTTTATCACCTTGCAGCTTGCTGGTGATATCGTACTTAAACCGGTAAAAAGCGCCTTGGTGCACGGGTCCGGCGAGTTGGCCGTTGACTTTTACCTCAGTGTCCGTCATTGAGCCTTCAAAGACCAGATACACTTGCTTGTCTTTCCAGCTAGCCGGCACCTGAAATTGCCGCTTGTACATGCCTTTCTCATCGGCGAAGCGGAAGTTCTTACCGTAGGTTTTGTAGTCGCGACCATAGTTGTAGCTACCAAAACCCTGCTGCTCCCAGCACGCAGGCACCTGAATGGTGGTCCAGTATCCGCTCTTGCGCCCACCAGTGCAGTAGAAATCCCAGGTGGCAGTATGGTTATTATCGGTACCCGATAGGTATTGAACTTGCTTGCGTGCATCCGATTGGGCACGCAAACTGCCGGTATACAGCAGTAGTAAACAGGTAATTAAAAAAGCTAGCTTTCGGCGCATGAGGTAAAGGCTTTGCGGGGTATCATAACAGAGAGGCGAACATACATGCTCTTACCCCATCAGCTACCCTGTACTATCCTGTTTACTAGCTGCCCTTAGCTTTTCCTCACTAAAACGACGCCGAGTTCAAATGAAAAAGGACAAGCTAGCTAGCTTGTCCTTTTTCATTTGAACTCGGATCAAGTTGATTAGATCGGCACGTTTACGTGGCGCTCGGCGTGGTAGCTGCTGCGCACCAGCGGGCCTGATTCTACGTACTTGAGGCCACGGCGCAGACCCTCTTCACGGTAGTGCGCGAACAAGTCTGGGTGAATGAATTCAGCAACTTCGATGTGACGCTTAGTAGGTTGCAGGTACTGACCTAGGGTCAGAATGTCGAGGCCGTTTTCGACCAAGTCGTCCATTGCCTTGTATACCTCCTCTTTCTGCTCGCCTAAGCCAAGCATAATGCCCGACTTGGTGCGCTTACCCGCTTCTTTCGTACGCCGAATCTGCTCCAGCGAACGGTCATACTTGGCTTGTGGGCGCACCAGACGATATAGGCTGCCTACTGTTTCCATGTTGTGCGATACTACCTCTTGGCCACCGGCAATCATTGTATCGAGGGCGGCCCAGTTGGCTTTCACGTCGGGGATGAGCGTTTCGATAGTGGTAGTAGGCGAGAGTTGCTTGGTCTGCACCACCGTTTCGTACCACACGCTAGCGCCTCGGTCTTTCAGCTCGTCGCGGTTCACGGAGGTAAGAACGGCGTGTTTTACGCCCATCAGCTGAATGGCTTCGGCCACACGGCGCGGCTCATCTAAGTCATATTCATTTGGGCGGCCGGTAGCGACTGCACAGAACGAACAAGAACGGGTGCAAATGTTACCCAAGATCATGAACGTAGCCGTACCCGCGCCCCAGCACTCGCCCATATTGGGGCAGTTGCCGCTCTCGCAAATGGTGTGCAGCTTGTGCTCGTCCACCAGTCGGCGAACTTTCGCATACTCAGGTCCCACGGGCAGCTTTACGCGCAACCAATCGGGCTTGCGCGGCTTAGCAGGCGCAGTGGCCTGGGGTTGTATTATCGGCAGGGTCAGCAACAATTCATCCATGCTGCAAAGGTAAGGTCAAATGACAGTTATGTGGCTACTGAGCAACTATCCTTTATGATAAGGCTAGCGTGCTAAGCTAAAGGTACAACCCCTAGCCAGTAAACAAGTTCAAAATCAAATAGCCGGCCCCTTGCATACGCAAGTGCGCCGGCTATTCTGTAGCGTCAGCCACTATAAGCTGGTTCTTCTCTTAGCTCCGGTGACCTAAGTAAAGGGTTAGGTACACGGATGGATAAAATTGCTCGTTCAGCGCTTTGGTGCTGCTCGCTGATTGCACGCTCAGGATGGTCAACTTCTTGGTATAAGCCTCCACTAAAAAGCCCGCTTCAATACCTGCTACCGCATCGCGGTAGCGACCATACTCGAAGCTAAGTGCCCCGCGCAAGTGGGCTCCGATGTTGGGCTTAGTTTCGCTGATACCCGCAAATAACGGCGCCCGGTCGATAATGCGGCCAGCCTCGGTGTTGACGTTCGGATCGTATTGCTGGTTCACGATTTTTTGCTGCGTCCCTTGCTTTATCTGACCGTTAGCTTGTCGATCTGTTAAATCGTAAGAGATATAGTACGGCATGAGCAGCGCAACGGAAGGGCCAGCTCCTAGCAACGCATTCACCTGTACGCCCGATTCGGGTGCTTTACGGAAAATTACCCGCTGCACACCAAACGTAGGCCGGATGGCAAACATATAGTTGCTCTTGCCAAGCACGAAGGTGCCGCCGGTGTTAATGTTAGTGACGCGTTGCTCTTTGGGGTGCTTCACCTCTACCGCTTCAATTCCCCAAAACCGCGACCAATCTTGTGACAGCAACTTGGTAGAGCGCACCGATACGCCCCCAATTAAGCCGCCACGCGTGTTGAAGTTGATGCCGTAGATAAATTCCTTGCGGTAAGAAGGCTCATCAGTAGCACTTACGGTCTGACTCGCATTCTGACTTTGCGCGCGTGCAGCAGGCGCAAAAGCCAAAACAGCCAGTACTAAACAGCCGGAGACAGATAACGTACGCACGGGTGACGAAAAAGCTGGGAATGGAACAATGGAGGCCGAAAACGGTCGCTGAGTAGCTGACTTATCGAAAGTACGTAAATTTACACGCATTGTCTTACCTTCTTTGTTAATTTATGAGCACCGCCACCGCCCGCTATTCCGGCCAGCTACGTACTGAAGCTACACACACAGCCTCTGGCACTTGCATCGTCACCGACGCACCTGTTGACAACCATGGCCGGGGTGAAGCCTTTTCGCCTACCGACCTCGTCAGTGCAGCGCTCGGCTCATGCATGATGACCATTATGGGCATCGTTGCGGAGCGGAGCCAGATCGACTTAGCTGGTACTACCTTCAACGTAACCAAGCACATGGTGGCTGACCCAAGGCGCATTGGACAAATCGATGTGCACTTTCAACTGCCCGCCGCCTTGTCGCCAAAGCAACGTACCATCCTCGAAAACGCAGCACACACCTGTCCGGTTGCTCTGAGTTTGAACCCAGAAATTCGGCAGGAGGTTCAGTTCGATTATAGTCTATAAAGCAGCAAGGCTAGGTGCTAGGTTGATGAGGCATTCTACTTTATCGATAAGGTGACCATTTTATTGTTAATACGTTGTAATTAACAATAAAGCACTCTTCATCAATGCGGTAAATGCTTGTCCTCTACCTAGCACCTAGCCTTTCGCCTTATGCGTTGATGCTGCTCTTCACGTCGCTCAGGCGAATACCCATGTGCGAGGCATCGTAGCGGCACTCGCCGTCCTGGATAAGCAACAGCTGCGGAGACTCGTGACGCACCCCAAACTGTTCGGCAACCTGGGTCGAAATGGGCCGGTAGCGCAGCAAATCCAAGTAGTATATTTTAGCATTTTCCAGGCCCGCGTCGTTCCACTGACGCTCTAGCTTGCTCTTAGCCGCTGCGCTAATCGAGCAGGAGGTACTATGCTTAAAAATGAGGACAGGCTGCTCGTGCGATTCGCGAACGATATCGGTGAGTTGTTCAGCCTGCGTGAGGGGTTGCCAAGGAGCCATGGGTTGGGTGGTTAAGTAATTTATTCCTTTTTCTTCTTGCGAGGACGCAGCCCGGGCGCAATTGGTTCGCTCACGCGCGCCGTGCCCGTCTTATCGAATTTATAACTGTCGCGCCCATCGTTGGGTTGCCCCGTCTGCCCGCCTTCTCCGCGTCGTAAGTCAGCGCGGCTCACGGCCAAGTGCGAATCCTTGTAGGCCGCCGGGGCCGGATACTGGCGTGCTTCGCGTAAAGAACGGCGATTAGCCGCTCGTAGCTTCGCCGGACTTATCTCCTTTGTCTGCGCCGCCGCTGGTTGCGCGTAACCGATGAGAAGCAACAGAAAGGCAAGTGCGATGATACGATGCATGAGATGGACGGTAAAAGTAAGTATAAGCACGAAGCAGCGTTTGAAGGCCTGCGAGAAGCTTGGCTACTACGTACGTTGACGTAAACCTTTTAGCCTAGCACTGTTACGTAAAACAGAAAGGCTTAGCTAGGCTATTTAGAAGGGCAGAACAATACCCAGGAACTTGCGCTGTCCTATCTTCCGCTTCACGCGCCGACGCTCATACTTAGGCTTTTTCAGGAGGCCATTTTTGTCGTAGCTATTGTGCTGAGGTGGTGGGGCAGTAGCCGTTGATCCATCAGCAGTTTCAGTCGCATCGGCGGTCTTGCTGGCTTTCACCTTTTTCGGCTGCGGTGGCCCCGTTGGGTTCGGAATACGGTGCGAGTGGCAAGCCGTCGTCAACAAGCAGCTCAGCACCAACAACCACACGGCAGTCCGTGCTTTACACAGGAAAGAGGTAATCATAAACCAATATCAGGAGAAAGTGAGTGACGGAGCAGCCAAGTGCCTGAGTAGTTGGAGAAGGGTTTATATCTAGGTAAACACAGTTATCCATTTGCTCAATTACTCCGCTGCTTAGTTACGCTACTCTAGGTACCAAAACCCGTGCCTTAACCGGGCGGCTAATAGGCCAATAACTTCTCAATACGCTCACGCAGACGCTGTTGAGGCAAAAATGCTTTCTCCAGCGTCGGGGCAAAGGGCACAGCGGTATCGAGTGAAGCAACGCGCTGCACGGGTCCATCGAGGTACTCAAAGCAGTGCTCCGCAATCCAGGCGGCTATTTCGCCGCCAATGCCGCCGGTGAGTGTATCCTCGTGCAACAGAAGCACGCGGCCGGTTTTCGTCACGGTTTGGCGCACGGCCTCTTCATCCCAGGGCAGCAAGGTGCGCAAGTCCAGAATATCACAGTCAAGGGCTAGCTCTTCAGCGAGTTGGGTAGCCCAGTGCACCCCTAGCCCGTACGTAATGATGCTTAAGTTGTCACCCTCCCGCACGAGCCTAGCTTTGCCGATGGGCGTGGTATAGTATTCGTCGGGCACAGTTCCCGTGACGGAACGGTACAGCAGCTTGTGCTCGAAATAAAGCACAGGGTTTGGATCTGCGATGGCGGCATTGAGCAAACCTTTCGCATCTTCGGGGCTACTGGGGTACACTACTTTCAGGCCTGGCGTGTGCACAAACCACGCTTCGTTGCTCTGTGAGTGGAATGGCCCGGCCGCCGTACCTGCCCCCGTGGGCATACGCACAACCACATCGGCGTTCTGCCCCCAGCGGTAATGACTCTTCGCCAGATTGTTCACAATCTGATTGAAGCCACAGGTCACAAAATCGGCGAACTGCATTTCCACCATCGATTTTTTCTTGCGGATGCTCAGCCCTAGGCTAGCTCCCAGAATAGCCGATTCGCATAAGGGCGTGTTGCGCACCCGCGCCTTACCAAACTGTGCCACAAACCCTTCCGTGGCTTTGAATACACCGCCGTATTCGGCAATATCCTGCCCCATTAGCACCAGCTCGGGGTAGCGCTCCATGCTCTGGCGCAAGGCGTCGGAAATGGCGTCTAGGTAGCGTTTATCGGAGCTAGGCCCATTAGTGGCGGGGGCTTGTTCGGGCGCTTCAAATGGTTGATACATGTCGGCTAGCTCGGTAGCTTCGTCGGCGACGGGAGCGGGCAAGGCGTCAGCGGCTTGTAGCGCTTCGTCAATTTCCACCTTGATCTGCTCCCGAATGCGGTGCCGACCAGTTTCGCTCAGCAGTTCTTCGGCCACCAGCCACTGTTCGTAGTTGGTCACGGGGTCTTTAGCGGCCCACTCCGTCAGTAAATCCTGCGGTACGTACTTAGTGCCACTCGCCTCCTCGTGTCCGCGCATCCGAAACGTAATGGCTTCTACTAGCACCGGCCGTGGCTTTTGGCGCAGGTCGTGGGCGAGCCGTTGAATGGTACCATACACTTCCAGAACGTTGTTGCCGTCTACTTGCACGGCTTCCATGCCGTAAGCGGGACCTTTGTCGATAAAAGAGCGGCAGCGAAACTGCTCATTACTGGGAGTGGAAAGGCCATAGCCGTTGTTCTCAACCAAGAAAATAACGGGCAGTTGCCACACGGCAGCTACGTTCAGGGCTTCGTGAAAATCGCCTTCGGAGGCACCTCCGTCGCCACTATACACCAAGGTCACCCGCTTCTGCTGGTCGAGCAGGTCTGCCAGGGCAATACCATCCGCTACGGCAAGCTGCGGACCTAGGTGCGAGATCATGCCGACAATATGGTGCTCGTTGCTGCCAAAGTGAAAGCTTCGGTCGCGCCCCTTGGTAAAGCCGTCGAGCTTGCCCTGCCACTGACCGAACAGCCGCGCCAGCGGTACTTCCCGGGCCGTGAATACCCCTAGGTTACGATGCAGCGGCAAAATGTATTCATCCGCATTGAGCGCCAACGTGCTCCCCACAGCAATAGCTTCCTGCCCCACCCCGGAAAACCATTTGCTCACTTTGCCTTGGCGTAGCAAAATCAGCATTTTTTCTTCGATCAGGCGCGGCTTGAGCAAAGCGCGGTAAAGCGTTAAAAGTTGTTCGTTGGAGTAATCCTTGCGGTCGAATTGCATACGTGGGCGAGTAATAAAGCTAGCAGCCTCAAAAGTACGGGTTTGAAAAGGAAGGAAAATTGTTCGGCCTCATTCTAGACGAGATGAATTGTCAGCATCTGGTCTGCTGGTCATTGTGAGCTTCAACCAACCACCTGTTGTCTTTTCTGCGTAGTTGAAACTTTGATTATATCCATCGGTTATTATAATTGCTCTTTCCCGCCCTTCTTCCCTTCAATAGTTCATGATTCACTTCGAAGAATTTACCCTAGCCAACGGTCTACGCTGCATCGTCCACGAGGACCACACCACGCCGATGGCCGTGCTCAATATCCTTTACAATGTGGGCTCGCGCGACGAAGACCCGCACCACACAGGTTTCGCGCACTTGTTTGAGCACCTGATGTTTTCGGGCTCCGTCAACATACCTAATTACGACGAGCCTTTGCAGCGCGTCGGTGGCGAAAACAACGCCTTTACCTCGCCAGATATCACCAACTACTACCTGACTGTGCCCGCCGCCAACATCGAAACAGGCTTCTGGCTTGAATCGGACCGGATGCTGAGCCTAGCTTTTTCGGAGCAGGGTTTGGAAGTGCAGCGCAAGGTGGTTGTGGAAGAATTTAAGCAGAACTACCTTAACCAGCCCTACGGTGACGTATGGTTGAAGCTGCGTCCTCTTGCCTATCAAGTACATCCCTACAACTGGGCTACCATTGGCAAGGAAGTAAGCCACATCGAAAACGCGGTGATGGACGACGTACGCGCTTTTTTCGCAAAGCACTACTCACCCGCCAACGCCATCCTGGTCGTAGCTGGTGCGGTGCCCGTGGCCGAAGTAAAACGCCTAGCCGAAAAGTGGTTTGAGCCAATTCCAAGCGGAACACACTACGACCGCAACCTGCCTACTGAGCCGCGTCAAACGCAGGCGCGTCATCTTGATGTGGCGGCTGATGTGCCCGTAACGGCGTTCTACAAAGTGTATCACATGCCCGGCCGCGCTGATGAGGCATATTACCCCGTCGATTTGCTTGGCGACGTGCTAGGCCGAGGCAAGTCGTCGCGCTTATACCAGCGCTTGGTGAAAGAACGACCATTGTTCAACAACGTTTCTGCTTCCTGCACCGGCTCTTTAGAACCCGGCTTGCTGGTGATCAGCGGAAAGCTCAATGCCGGCGTAACGCCAGAAGAGGCAGATGCTGCCGTCGAAGAAATTCTGGCGGAGCTACGCACCACGGAAGTGGCTGCCGAAGAACTGGAAAAGGTAAAGAACCAGGCTGAGGCCAGCATTGTATTTGGAGAAATTGAGTTGCTGAACCGAGCTATGAACCTAGCTTACAGCAAACTCATGGGCGACGCTAACCTAGTGAACCAGGAAAGCGCCCGTATACAGGCTATTACGCCAGCTGCTGTGTTAGCTGCGGCGCAAGAAGTGCTACGCCCTGAGAATAGCACGACTCTGTATTATCGTGCTCAACCAAAAGAAGTAGTAGAAGAACTCACAACTGTCGGCACAGAAGCCGAGTAGAGAAGAGGTCACAAATAAAAGAGCCCACCGATTGATGTATCGGTGGGCTCTCGCTTTATCATTCTTATCTGAAGTTCTACTGCGTTTTTGGCTGGGCAGCCGGGCTCTTAGGCGACGATAACGTAGAACTATTCGTCGTTTTTTTCTCTGGGCGACCTTCGTAGTCGGTTGTAACCCGTGTGGGTGGCGCCCCGCTCATGCCCGGTGCTACCGACTCACCTTGGCTTTCCATTAATGGCTCCATCTTGGGGTCGGTAGCAGGTGAGGCCGTATTGCCGTCTCCTGCGGTGGGCTTAGTGGACGTGCGAGCTGGTTGTGCCGGGTATACCTTGCCGCTCGATCCTGTTTTCTTACCTGCTGGCGCATTCGTGCGCGTTTGCGCCGTAACGGCCGTAGTAGTCAGCAGCGCGGCACTTAGCAGCACCACAAAAGCAATCCGTGACATAGTTATTTAACCGTGAGCGTGTTAAATCCTATACGCAGAAACGGCTGCTTCGACCATCTGTTGTTCCGCGCTTATCGTGCTTGCCGCTTCGCTGACTTCGTCGGCTTCGTAGCTGCTTTAGCTGACTGATTGGCTGAAAGACTAGTTGCACCCGTCGCAACAGGAGCTGTTTTCTTCTTCAGTGGCCGCCCCATATAGTCGGTAGTAGGCGGGCTAGGCATGTTCAGACGCAAGCCAGGAGCTAGCTTCAGATTATCTTCGTTGCGACGACCTGATCGGTCGTAGCGGGCATAAGCCCCCGAACGAGCTTTGGCTTTTGCATTCTGCGTATGATGATAGCCGTTGGCTGTGCGGCGAGTTTGTTGCGCTAACACGGAAGATGCGGTTAGCACAAGCATCGAAACGAGGAGTAAAGGGAGGCGCATCGTAGGAAAAGTAGAGTGACTACTATTTGCCTTACGATAATAATGCCGACTCTAGCTTGAGGCTTGTTCTACCAAGTTGTTGAGGGCACAACAGCAACAGGCGCTGCCTTCGCCATCTTGGCACCTATAGTAGAACTGGTATGCGTTGACTTGCGTAGCGGCCGGCCGTTGTAGTCGGTGCTCACGCCACGGTAAGGCGCCGTGTTCATGCCAGGGGCAATCATGACGCCGGAACTGTGCATCATGGGGTCATCGTTGGCATCAACGATAGCTAGATCATCTACTGAAACACGCTTAACTTTCGCTTGCTGCTTAAGCGGACGGCCCCGGTAATCGGTGGTTGGGCGCTGGTGCAAGCTCAGACTCATCCCTGGCGCGCTACTCCAGCCCGTAGCGTATTGCGGCGCATCAGCTACTGCATCAGTAGCTGCCCATGGGTCGACGGCAGTGGTATTAGTCCGAGTATCAGATTGTGCTTGAGTAATAGTAGAGGCACTTAGCAAAGCACCTAACAAGAATGCGGGGAACAGAAAACGAGGCATGGTGAGTGACTGAATGGGTGTGGAAATAGATGCAGGAGTACGCCGTAAAAAAGACAAATAACGAAGGCCGGCTCTCGTCAGTAACGGCCATTCGGATGCTCATCGTATTGCATCAATCATACCAAATCCTAAAATTCTCCTACTGACCTCGACAGGCCTAGCCGGATATAGGATAAACAATTCCCCATTTTGCACTAGAAAGTCCCAAATTCAACATGTGCCGGGGCTGTTATCAGTTGTCGGCAACGCCGTACCTTTGCGCTATTATGCAGGAGAATATCAATCGGCTACGCGCCGAAATCGAAGCCTACGATCTTACAGCTCCCGAACAGCTGGAGCAGTTTCGAATCGCCTTCACAGGTCGTAAAGGTCAGCTAGCCGACCTGTTTGACCAACTAAAAACAGTGCCGCAGGAGCAGCGCCGTGCCGTGGGTCAGGAGCTCAACCAGCTTAAGCAGTTAGCCCTAGAGAAGTTTACGCAGCGCCAGCAGGAAGTAGAAGCCGCCGCTCAAAATGCGCCTGCCGATGCAACCTTCGACTACACGTTACCCCCAGCGCCCAATGCCCTAGGTACCCGGCACCCCTTGAGCTTAGTACGCGAAGAAATGGTGCGCACTTTCTCGCGCATTGGTTTCAACGTAGCCGAAGGGCCCGAAATTGAAGACGATTGGCATAACTTCACGGCGCTAAATTTCCCCGAAAATCACCCGGCGCGCGACATGCAGGATACGTTCTTCGTACACCGCGAGCCAGGCCAAACCAACGATTGGCTTTTGCGCACGCACACCAGCAACGTGCAAGTGCGCGTAATGGAAAGCCAAAAGCCTCCTATTCGCAGCATCATGCCCGGGCGGGTGTACCGCAACGAAGCTATTTCGGCCCGTGCTCACATGATGTTCCATCAAGTAGAAGGACTCTTCATTGATGAGGGCGTGAGCTTCGCTGATCTAAAGCAGACGGTGTACTACTTCGTGCAGGAAATGTTCGGGCAAGACATCCAAATCCGCTTCCGCCCGTCGTTTTTCCCTTTCACCGAACCTAGCGCCGAAATTGACATCACTTGTCTGATCTGCAAGGGCAAAGGCTGCAACATCTGTAAGCAAACCGGCTGGGTTGAGATTGGTGGTTGCGGTATGGTTGACCCCAATGTACTCCAACAATCCGGTATCGACCCTGAGCAGTACTCAGGTTATGCCTGGGGCATGGGCATCGAACGCATTGCCATGCTAAAATATCAGATCAAGGATTTGCGTTTGTTCACGGAGAACGACATGCGCTTCCTACGCCAGTTCGAAGGAGTACAGCTAGGTTAGCGTGTGGTGAGTGACAGTAGAATGTTCCCTGCTCTACTGTCACTCACCAAGCTACCCAGCCCTATAAAGCAAGATAAGACCATGCGTATACCCAGCAGCTTACGCTTCTTCAGTGCAGCGACCGTACTTACTGGCATGCTAGGTATAATAGCCTGTGGTGGCGACTCTGCTTCGGAGGTGCAGCCTCAGATACCCATAATTGCTTTCACGACCACCATAAGCTTGCTTGACCAGCAGAACACGGCCCTGCGCTTCGACAACGGCGTACAGTACGTGGATGGTGGTGTGAAAGGAACCAAGGGGTTGATAGTGGTGCGGCAAAAAGCTGGTTCTTACCTAGCTTTCGACCGGACCTGCCCGTATCAGCCGACTAGTTCTTGCGCCACGGTAAGCATTGATCCTTCGCGCTTGTTCTTTCGCGACACCTGCTGCACCTCCCAATTTAGCTTGCAGGGTCAGATCCAGGGTGGGCCTTCGCGTTATCCATTGCGTCAGTATGCAACTTCTTTAAGCGGCAACTTGCTTACTATCAGCAACTAGCTATTTTTATTAAATAAAATACAGTGTAGCTCTTGCAAAAAGCAAAACACCGTCTTAATATTGCACCCGCAACGGCTACTAAAAGCCGCCATAACCGCTTCCTTAGCTCAGCCGGTTAGAGCATCTGACTGTTAATCAGAGGGTCCCTGGTTCGAGCCCAGGAGGGAGCGCAGAAACAAAGAAGCCCGCTGGATATCCAGCGGGCTTCTTTGTTTTAAAACGTCACCATTTTCGGATGGCTTGTTCTTGCCGCAGCCGCATATAAACTGGCTAACAGAGTTAACGACTGTTTAGTCATTCGTATACGTTATCATAAACCTATTACCAACCACTGGTATTAGTGCCCCAGCCGTCTGACTGTTTTTTCTTTGGGGCTGCTTTCTTTGCTGGTGTTGCCTTAGGAGCAGCAGGAGCCGACGATTTCAAGCTGTTAGAAGTTGAGGGAGTTGCGGGCTCCGCTGCTGGAGTGGCTTCAGTTGGTGCTGCACCGGCTGATCTGTTTGCTGCCGAATTAGTAGCAGCACTATTCTGAGCAGCAGGAGCAGGCGAGAGAGCTGGAGCCGACGAGTTTACCGTAGGCCGGCGCAGTGGCGCGCCCATTGGGCGGCCTCGGTAATCATAACGCACGCGCGTGGGAGGAGCAGCCGTGAAGCCTGGCGCAATATGCGCGCCCTCTATTCGCGAGGCAGCATCATCAGAAGCTTCTTTACCAGTACCAGGAGTGGTCCAAGAAGATGCGGGTGTAGTCGGATTATCGGGTTTGGTGGAGGAGGTAGCGGGTTCCGCAGCCTGCGGCGTTGATGAAGCAGCAGGCTGCTGCGCTAGAGCAAGGTGGCTACTCAAAGCAGCCACAACGAACAAGCTCGGTAAGACAAAGCGTGACATATGAGAAGAAAGATTAGTCGTTAACAGAAACTACTTCTCCTGCATACGCAGACGACACCGAAAAAGTGCTTTTAGTAGCAACACAAAAAAACCAAGAACGGCTGTATTGCTGAGCTGGTTATCAGCCTCCTACACAGATGTAAAGAACCAATACTGCTGTACCTACCTAGGTATAGCCACCGCAAGTGTTGAGCTAGGAAGCAGCGCTTCTCCTAGTAACATAGCTCTCCGGTCATAATAGCACGACAACGAACAGTAGTAAATGACGGTAGAAGTTAGCGAGGGCTCTCAACCTTTTCGCGCGTTGGTCAGTATCAATCTGAAACGCTGAAAGTCGTTGCAACTCCTCTCCCTCCATTTCCCCTACTGACCTGCCATGAAAGATTTTCGTTTTTTCCTCGCTTTTACCCTCGTGCTGCTTACCTTTTCACTTAGCAGCTGTGAGGCCATTGGTGATATTTTCAAAGCAGGTGCCTGGACCGCTGTCGTTGGTATCTTCTTGGTAGTACTACTTATTTGGTTTTTAGTACGCAGAATGCGCGGCTAACTTTACAGAACTATATTCAACAGAAAAGGCGCTCTACGAGCGCCTTTTCTGTTGAATAGTAAGCGAGCTAACTAATTACTGCTTTACAATCTTCCGTACCAAACTACCGCTGCTTGTTTGTAGTTGCACGAGGTACACGCCAGCGGGCTGTTGTGTCAAATCAAGTAAGGTACGTTGTGGTCCAACTGGCACCTCTTGATTTATGGTCAGCACTGACTTGCCAAGCGTATTGCTAACGGTACCGCCTAATACAACCGCCTCAAGATTAGTATAAAGCTCAAACAAGCCGGAACTGGGGTTTGGAGCTATTGTCACGTTGTTAGCAAGACATTCCGTGCAGCCAGCTACCGTTACAACTGGCGAGAAGGCCTCTGTAGCATCTTCATCAATTTGACGCAATCGGTAGTAGGCCGTAGTAGTTAGCGGTTGTTGGTCAGCGAAGGAGTAAGAACGCGCAGCAGTGCTCGTGCCAGCGGCAGCGAACATCCCGATGGCTTGAAAAGAATGACCATCAGTGCTACGTTCAACGATGAATTTAGCACTGTTTCTCTCGCTGGCCGTGGTCCAGCGGCAAACGACCGCAGTACCTAGGCGCCGCGCCGAGAAGGCCGTCAACTCTACTGGCAAAGGCATATCTGGCCGGGAGGACACGCTGAAGGGCGAGAAGCTTGTGATACTTCCTCGATTCACTCGGTAGCTGCTAGCTACAGTGCCAGCCGCAATACCGGGTACCTCGCTAGGTTTGTCGAAATAAGCTGATGAGCCTGTAGCAAGATAATGCGATACGTAAGCGCTATTACGGACAAAATCAGCCATTTCGTCTGTGCTATTCCATTGCAACCCCATTGTGATATTAGAGTTACCTGGTACTTCTTCGCTCACTAACCAAGTTTTCTTTACGTTCTGGTTGGTGACAGCAGTACCTATGCCGGTTTCTGAAGCATCATAGCGAGCATACATGCCATCGGCCACACGGACCGAGAATACGTCTTCATTGCGCGCTGTTGTGCTGCTAGGTTGTTGTAGTAAAGCCGGCGTATAGCTAGCAGCAGAGCTACCGATTGGAAACAGCACATCCGTACCACTATTGGTTACGCTTTGACGGAGTTGTCCCTTACCATTCGTCACTACAAAAGCAGCATTGCTAGCACCTTGAATCTGCCCTCCACGCTGTATGGTAAGGTTGTAGGGACCCAAGTACAATTTTGGAGCAGCAGTCACTGTCACTCCGCCGCTTGTAGCTGATGCTGTTATAAAACTGAGAGTGCCGTTCACAAGCACGTTACCAATTAAGTTCTTATTAGCACCGCCAGTTAATTTTAAATTACCATAAGAGCCAGGCGCTATGTTTATGTCGGTACCCGTCGTATAATATTCTACCGTGCTGGTATTAGCAAGCCGACCTAGGGTAAGTGTAGATGCGTAAGTAGGGCGCTGAATAGCCAAGGCCCCATTACTCTCCACATCAACTACCCCTTTTATGTCGTCGTCGTTGAAAAGATACAGACGCGAGGAAACAGTCGATCCCGGTACTCCAACAACTATATGGGAGTTTGCACCATCTACAGTCCAAGTACCTGCCGCACTTCCATTAATACGACTCGAGCTACTGGTGCCAGATGTAGTAGTGTTTCCTTGTACATAGTATACTGTGTTGGGCAACGAGAAGCTTGCAGGTTGCGTGCCGGTACCATCAGTTGCCGTACCCCAAGTAGTAAGAGCATCTAAGTTTAAATTTATATTGGCTTTGGAGTAGAAGATGTTTGTTTGCGGTGTGATAACCACATCATCAATACTCAAACCATTACCATTGGTGGTACTGTTGAATGTGTACGACCAACGAATCATTATCTCACCATTGACCGGAATGTCAGCAGTAAGTGTGCTGCGCAACACACGCCGGTTTGTAGTAGAGTTGCCGTCGCGTGGAGCAATGGGAGTAGTGGTAGAGGGGGCGTCAACGCCGAGGGCACTGATGGGAGTCCAAGTACCACTAGTCAAAGAAACTATAGGGGTAGTGCTGATCTGGTAATCCACCTTCACCTGCGCGGCTGTATTAATGCCGGAGTTATACCATTGCTCCATAGCATACATAATTTCTAGGCTCTTGATCGTGGCCGCGGTTGCTCCGCTAGTGCCATTCTTAAGACGCACTCCGATGTAGCCGGTGCCAACCCCAGTAGCACCCGTGCCGGCCGCAATACCGCCAAATGCTCGATCAGTATCTCCAGTATAGCCAAAGTGATACCATGCACCGGTCCCAGTAGAACCATCGCTAGGGCTAAGAGCACTAGGTGGAAAGGTCGCGCCAGGATATGCTGTCAGAGTTGCGGTTGCATAAATCCCCCGAAAAGTTGAGTTATTGTTGAAAGTAGCAGTTCCCGTCCCAAGTGAGTCGAAGTTCTGCTTATAAGGATTTAAGTTGGTGTTAGAGAAGGTATACTGAGCTTTTGCCGAGAAAGTAGCAAAGACTAATACTCCCACAAGTACCAACCAGCAACGATAAAAATTTGTCATGAACTAGTATGAATGAAGGCGAGAAAAGGCTCGAATTGATCTTGGGCTTATCAATTCATTTGCCAAGCGTAGCTGCTTGTGCGCCGTTTAATCAAATACCTAGCCTAATATTTAACAACCTTTATATTAGATCGATAACCAACCTACTGTCTTCTAGACAGTAGTATCGCTTGTGCCGTAACCACCATAACCGCTCCAGTAGGTGCACAATTATGGGACACTATCTTTTTCAAGAGCCAATAAAAAAGGGCCCGAAGGCCCTTTCTCTGTCATAGTACTTATACTTAGTTTTTCTTATCCGGCATGGTACCAACGATGTGGTCCCATAGGGTACTCGACACCCCAAATGCTACCTCATCTTGCCGGTAGTGATGTTGGGCGTGGTGATGCCACCAAACCTTTAAGAAGTTCTTCGGTGGTGCGTATACGTGAATGGCATAGTGCACAAATAAGTACAGCGCATAGCCAAACACGAAGCCAGCTAGGATCCCAAAACCTGCATTACCAAAGGTGAAGCGGAAGATGAAGAACAGCAACGACGCCACAAACACCGTCAGGATAGGAGGCATAGCGAGGCGAGTTTTGTCTTTCGGGAACTCATGGTGCACGCCGTGCATGGTGTACTGGAACTTCGCGCGTCCTGGCGTGGAGGCCTCTATATGATACACATAGCGGTGCACCAAATATTCGACTAACGTGAAGAGAAACCAGCCGGCTAGGAACAGCCCAAAAGCAGATAGCCCTGTGAGTAAACCGCGGCTCAGACCGTAATAGAGGCTAACGGCTGCTACACTGAAAAAGATGGTGAGTGGGCCCGCAATGTGCGTATGGGTTAAACGCTCTAGAACGGGATTCTTAAACAGCTGAGCGGAGCCTTTCTGCTTGGGCTTAATTGTACCAGGCGTCGGCGTGGGCGTGGGCTTCACATCGGGCTCAGGAGCGGCGGAGGCAGTGTTCATACAGATAAATGACTGGTATATGGGGCAAAAATACGCAGTAGCGCACAAATCGTGCACCAATGCTCGCGCAAATGGCTAGCTCACCCGGTAGTTTGGTAATGCATAATCAACCGCTGAATGCTTTCTACCGAATAAGTACCGGTGCAGCGCAAGTGGGCACGGGAGTAGAACCGTTCGCGGGTGGCTAAGGTTTCGCGCAAGCGAGTTTCTAGGGCCTGCGGGTCGGGCAGGTTAGCTAAAAGGGGACGGGCAGCAGCGGCGCGCACCAAGCGGCGTACGAGTTCTTCAACTGGCACTTCCAAGTAAATCGTTAGCCCGGTAGCTAGCAGTAAGTCGAGGTTTTGGTGAAAACAGGGCGTACCACCACCCGTAGCCAACACCATTCTATCACGCTCCGCCAGAATTGTTTGCAACGTGGCGGCTTCCCGTTCGCGAAAGTAAGTCTCTCCCTCCTGCTCAAACATTGCAGCGATACTACGGCCTTCTTGGCGGACAATTTCCTCGTCTAAGTCGTAGAAAGGGACTCCGTAGAAAGTAGCCAGGCCGCGACCTAGGGTAGTTTTACCCGCTCCCGGCATACCAATTAGGTGAAAACGCATGTGGGTTTAGTTAGCACTGGGCAATGAACAAGTCGTATAGAATAACCTGCATATAAGTTCGCTCATTTACGAAGAGCTAGCTCAACTTCACTCGCGGATCTAACACGGCGTAGAGCACATCAACGACGATATTGATCAGCACAAATAGAAAGGCAATAAAGATGGTGGCACCCATCACGATGGGGAAATCTAGGTTCTCGACGGCGCGCAAGGTGACGGTACCGAGCCCCTTCCAATTGAAGATATACTCAATGAAAAAAGCGCCGGCCATGAGCGAGGCCAGCCACCCCGAAACAGCGGTAATAACCGGATTTAGTGCGTTGCGTAACGCATGCCCTACTACCGTGTGGTAGCCAGAAAGCCCTTTTGCCCTAGCCGTCCGAATGTAATCTTGGCTGAGCACGTCCAACATAGAGCTACGGGTAAGCTGCGTAATAACGGCCAATGGGCGAATACCTAAGGCCACAGCGGGCAGCACTAAGTTGCGCAACACTAGGTGGGTGCCCGTAAACGGATCCGTTTCGTAGAGTTGACCTGTGAGGTTGAGCCCCGTCCAGCGGCTCCAGTAGAAGCCGAACGTCATGGCGATGAGAATACCGGCCACAAACGACGGCACCGAAATGCCAAGCACCGACACCGTAATGAGTGAACGGTCGAGCCACGTGTGGGGCTTCAACGCGGCCAACACGCCAAACAAAATACCGAATACCGCCGCTAGTAGCATGGCGGCCAGTGCCAACCAGAGCGTGCCCGTGAAGTGGTCGAGTAAGATGCTCAGCACTTCTTTGTTGCTTTGGAAGGAGCGCCGCAGATACGGTTTCTTCAGAACCAATGCCTTAGCACCTAGGGGCAACAGTGCTACGCCGCCGTACTTAGCTACTCCCGCCGAGTCGCGCGAATGGATGCCCACGGGCAATACATCATTGAGGTAGCCCGCAAGCTGCGAAGATACGGGCTGATCCAAGCCTAGGTCGGCGGCAATGGCAGCGCGGGTAGCGGGGTCGGAGCGCTGACCAGCTAGTAAGGCCACCGGGTCGCCGGGCAATACGGTGAACAGAAAAAATACCGTAAGCGCTACGCCCAACAGGATCAGTATGCCTTGGCTTAAGCGGCGGAAGATGAAAGAAACCATGACGTGGTGCTGGGTACCTAATGCTTGGTTTTGAGCCTAACAGTGTGAGTATATGCTAGCTTGCTCTAAAAACTAAGCACCAAGCGCTAGGCCTCAAGCACTAAACTATAATAGTTCCTCTAGCTTTCCGGCGTCGGGAATGTCGTGGTAGTGGTATTTGCCTTTCACCACACCGTTCTGCAACAGCAACAACCCCGGGTTCGAGCGAATCATGGATTTGAGCACGGTAGCATCCGCGTAATAGAAAGGCACCGCTAGGTTCACATCGTGGCGAAAGGCGTCGAACTCGGCCGGGCTACTGCTCGTGATGACCAGCGTAGAAATGTGCTTGCGCGACTTGGCTACTTGAGCAAACAAATCATTGAACTGCTCAAACCGGTCGCGGTCGGCGCTTTCGGTGCTTTGCACGATTAGCACGAGACGATTGCCCTCCATGATTTGCTGCGTAAAGTCGCCTTCGTCGTTCCACACCTTGAAGTCGGTGATTTTGGGCCCGGCTTCGGGGTTTAGCGCCACCATCTGCTTGAACTTCCAGGTGGTATCAGTCGGGTAGTCGGTAAAGTCCTTCGTCTCGCCGTTACGCGTCATGATGTACTTGTAGCGCAACTGCGCCGAAGGCTTCATGAGTTTGCCGATATCATTGCCCACCTTATAGGGTAGAAAATCGAAGTAGGGCAAGTGACCTAGGGCCCGCACTCCGATGCCAACCGCTACGGCGGTAGCCACCGTGATGTACATGACCCCGAGCGTGCCACGCGCAAAGGTGCGCCGCAGGTAACGATGGTTATAGTGCACCACGGCCCACAATCCTAGTAAGAACAAGTCCTTGGTAAAGGAAGCCCACGGCGTGAGCTTAATAAAGTCGCCGAAGCAGCCGCAGTCCGTTACCTTGTTGAAGGCAGCCGAGTAGAACGTGAGGAAAGCAAAGAAGACCAGCAGCCCCAGCAGCGCCCACATAATCTGACGCATTTGCCAGCGTAGCAACAAGGCCACACCTAGCACTACTTCCGAGGAGCTCAACACAATCGACAGCGTGCGCGCAATAGTGCGGAAGTTCAGGAAAAACGACCCAAAGTCCTGCGCAAATACCTCAAAGTATTCCTCCAGCTTCAACGCCGTACCGATGGGGTCGTTGAGTTTGATCAGGCCAGAGAAGATAAACAGGCCGCCAAGCAGCGCCCAACAAATACGCGTAACGAGTTTCATGAACGACGTTGAGTAAAGAGCAACGGAGTAATAGAGTAACGGAGCATAAGCTAGGTTGCAACCTAGTTTTCTACCTGAAAGTTGCCCAAGAAGATAACGGCGACGAAGTTAGGCCGAGGCAGTAGCATAAAGGTATGCCTCGCCACGGATTACGCCGTTATGCTGCTCCTTCGTTGCTCGTAGCAAAGTTCCGCTTGATGAGCGCAAATACCGCATAATTCAGCATATCACGGTAGTTAGCCTCCACTCCTTCCGACACGTAGGTATTGCCCCCTAGGTCTTCGATCTGCTTGGTGCGGTGCAGCTTCATCAGAATGATATCGGTGATGCTCTCCACCCGCATCTGCCGCCAAGCCTCGCCATAGTCGTGGTTTTTGGCGAACAGCAGCTGACTGTTGACTCCCACTTCCTCATCGTAGGCATCGGCTACACGGTCCGGATCTAACTCCATCGGCGCATCAGTGGGCAGGTGCAACTGCATGAGCGCAATGACGCAATAGTTGATGATGGCCACAAACTCTTCGTCGACGCCGTCGGCTATCAGCTGTTTGCCCTTCTCCTGAATCGAGCGGATGCGCTGTGCCTTGATGTAAATCTGGTCTGTAACAGAAGGTAGCCGCAGGATGCGCCACGCCGTGCCGTAGTCGTGCGTCTTGGCCAAGAATAGCGCTCTGCAATGGCTAATTACTTGGTTGTACTCGTGCTGGGTTTGGGTTTGCAAGATATTAAGGCTAGATTAGGAACTTGGGGGCTTGGGAACTTGGGTTTGGTTTTCAAGCAGCGTACAAGGGATTGTGCACTAGTTTGCTTTGCCGCGTGGCAGCAGCTTCCCTGCCCGCTGCGGGTGCTAACAGGCTTGCTAGTGCCCGGAATCAAAGCGACTTTTGCCCACCCACTAAGTCCTTGCGCTTCCAAATTCCCATGATCCAGACCGCTGCGAAAGATACGTGTTTTTCCCCGAGGCAAACCTTATGCTGTCCTGGTGGCCGCCTCTTGGATCTGCGCCAGCCGCAGGTGATGGGTATCCTGAACCTGACGCCCGATTCGTTTTTCGCCGATAGTCGCGTTGCCAGCCAAGCCAACCACACCGATCTGCTCCGCCGGGCCGAAGCCATGCTCAAAGCTGGCGCGGCCGTACTCGACCTAGGTGCCTACTCCTCGCGCCCCGGCGCTGAAGACATTAGCGCCACGGAAGAGCAGCACCGCCTACTGCCTGCCTTAGTAGCCTTGCGCGAAACCTTCCCGGAGGCAATCATTTCCGTCGATACGTTTCGCGCCAGCGTTGCCGACGAGGCCGTAGCCGCCGGTGCCGACATCATCAACGACATCAGTGGCGGCACGCTCGACGAGACTATGTTTGCCACTGTTGGGCGGTTGCGGGTGCCATACATACTTATGCACATGCGCGGCACACCCCAGACTATGACCCAGCACACCGACTATGCCGCCGATATTGTGGTGGAGCTGGTGCGCTATTTCCGCGACAAGCTGGCAGCCCTTCGGGACGCTGGCGTGGTGGATGTCGTGCTCGATCCTGGCTTTGGGTTTGCCAAAACGCCCGCGCAGAGCCATGAACTACTGCGGCGCCTAGAAGAACTGCAAGTTCTTGGCTTACCCGTATTAGCAGGGCTCTCGCGCAAAGGCTTGGTGTACAAACCCCTAGGCTTGACGGCAGAGGAAGCCCTGCCCGGCACCATCGCGCTTAACACTGTTGCTTTGCTCAACGGGGCCAAACTACTGCGCGTACATGATGTAGCGGAGGCCGTTCAAGCCGTCCGCCTCGTTTCTGCAACCTATGCTTCTTTAACTCCGTGATTGGCACCTTCGCTATCGGCTTCCTGCGCATTGGCTGGATCGACATCGTGGATGTGTTGTTGGTCACGGTCTTGTTCTACCAGCTCTATAAACTGCTGACTGGCAGTGTGGCCCTGAAGATTTTTTTGGGCCTCATGTCAGTGTATCTGTTTTATCTGGTGGTGAAAGCCGCTGGCATGGAACTGCTTACCTCAATTTTGGGGCAGTTTATGAGCGTGGGAGTGCTAGCCGGCATCATTCTGTTTCAGCAGGAAATTCGTCGGTTTTTGCTGAACGTGGGCAAAGCCACGGCGCTCGACCGGGTGCGGGTTTTCCCGTGGCGCCGCGAAGAGCCCACCCGCATGAGCGTGACTCCTTTCGTCGAAGCTGCCAAGAGCCTAGCCGGCAAGAACATTGGTGCGCTCATTGCCTTTACGATGGCCTCTGATCTGAAATTTTACGCCAACTCCGGCGACAACATCGACGCAGTGGTGAGCAAGCGTCTCATCATGAGTATCTTCAACAAAACCAGCCCGCTCCACGACGGAGCCGTTATCATCGCCAACAACCGCATTCAGGCGGCGCGCTGCATCTTGCCGGTGAGCGAAAACCCCGATGTGCCAGCTTCGATGGGCCTGCGCCACCGCGCCGCCATTGGCCTGACGGAAGTAACGGACAGTGTGGTGCTGGTGGTGAGCGAGGAAACAGGCCAGATATCGCTCGTGCGCGG